>CAYUUC010000653.1:0-1518 GCA_964447635.1 uncultured Spirochaetia bacterium | reverse complement strand
CCGCGAGTACCCGAAGTTGGCGACCAACGGGAGCCAATTTGGGCGGAGCGAAGCGTAGCCGGGTACTCGCTGTTATCGGCTGGGGCTGGGCTTTGTATCGGCAAAAAGCTACGGCATGGATGCCGCTTAATAAAGAATCTCCTATACTCACTTAATAAGAACCTTGCTGTATTTTACTGTGGTCGTATATCTTTTCTTTAAAAAACTGTTCAGGTATTTTATAAGATAATACTTCCGTATATTATACGATTTATAGTGCACCATAATACCGAGATATGAGTTAATCGAGCATTGAATTTGCTGTAACTCAGCTCTATCAGGTTTGTGGTTTTCTGCTACTTGATTATGCCGAATGATAGAATTATAAAAGTTACCCTTTGTTCTGTTGGTAATATAAATCCTATTTGGCATGATAACAGCCCCAAGGTATTTTACCCCTTTGCTGTAATGCTGCAGGTAAATTTTATGAGGATGAAGCGTGAGAAATAATTTATCAGCTAAAAAACTTTTGATTTTCGGAATGATTGATTTAAGGTATTCTTTATCCTTGTGGACAATTACAAAGTCATCAACATACCTTCCGTAGTGTCTTGTTTTTAAATTGTGCTTTATAAAATGATCAAAGGAATTCAGATAAAAATTGGCAAATACCTGACTGGTGAGATTACCGATGGGAAGTCCGCAGTCTTTGGGAGTATTGAAAAGACTCTTGCTTTTCGGTAGTCCGTTCCAGTCTGATTTGACCCCTTTGATGATACAGTTATCAATCGGAGAATAAAAAATGATTTTTCTACATAAATCAAGGACTATCTTCTGATCGGGGTAATGATACTTGTCTAGTATGTAGTTATGAAGTTTATCAAATAAGAGTTTTCGATTTATATTCATAAAAAATGCCTGTATATCCAGTTTTAATATGTAACAGTCCTCTTTATAATTTTGAGAACAGCGTCTAATAAATGTGTCAACTCTTTTTATGCCATAGTGCATCCCTTTACCTATTCTGCACGCATAACTATCGTTGATAAAATCTTTTTCTAATAATGGATTTAGTTTATTAATAATCAGGTGATGCACGACCCTGTCTCTGAAATCAGCGGCAAAAATCTCTCGTTTGACCGGGTTATTGACAATAAATGCTATTGATTTACCGGGGTAATAATTACCTGTATTGATATCATTCAGTAATTGAATCAATTTGCTTTCATAATCCACCTCAAATGCCATTGCGTTAGCAGTTCGTCTCTTATTACTTCTGCAGTCAAAGTATGCCTGAAACAGCTCATCAGCTTTTATAAAGCAATCTTCTAATCCAAAGTAAGGAAACAACTCTAACTGCAAGACTACCTCCTATTAAATGGTATTCTGCCGATAATCGACAGAACACCGACTTAGATTAAAACCCCGCACAGCCCGAACTCGTTTGTTGTTGTTCTTATTGTTGTTGTTCTGGTTGCCATTGTTGAAGTTCTGGTTCCACGCGTTGTTACTATTGTTCTCGGACGACGACCAATAGTT
>CAYUUC010000652.1:0-1522 GCA_964447635.1 uncultured Spirochaetia bacterium | reverse complement strand
TTTATTTTCCATAATATTATTTGTTTCCTTGGTTGAATAGAAAGTATTTTCTTTTAATTCTGATATAATTTCATGAACCTTTTTTTCTGCACTAATACCTACCAATATTCTTATCTTTTCTATATTTTCTAGTTCATCTGATATTAAATAAAAGCCACTTAGATAAAAATATCCTACTATTACATCAAAATACTGTACTCCTTTTAAAGTATCTTTGAACCTATTAGTTAGAGTTGTTTTATCTTGATTTGTAAAAAATGTAAAATCTGTTGACATCATATCCCTCCAATGAATTTATAAACCATATTATCTTTATATTATATTCAATCTAACATAAAAATATTCAGCTAACCTTAGTTATCTTATCACCTTCATAGCTGTATTTGATTGTTTTTTTACACTTGGAACATTTAGCACTTCCCGAACCGTTGTTAGCATATAATCTGGTTTTGAATGATGCTAATTCTCCACATTTTGGGCATTTTTCCTGAAATGTAATATCTCTTGATGACATGTTTTTCTCCTTCTATAACTATCTTTTAATATGTAATCTTTTGTTTAATAAAAATATTACATATCTACTTATAATATCATTTTATATTAAAATAGATACTATATTAAAGAATAATAAAAGTAAATCATTCAGAAAATGAAATTATAAAAAATCTTATCATTTGTAATTTTGCTAAAAATCAAGGAGGGTGGAGATACTATTCATTATCCTTATAATACTGTTCGTAAACAGTATCTATCCAATCGTGTATTTCGTAGTCGGGTTGTCCTTCTCCATCCACACCCAACCACACTACTTCAAAAGAACTTCTGCTCTTATCAATCTCAAATTGGATTTCTACGGTTACAGGTTCACCTCCGAGAGTAGCTCCTCCGTCAAACTCTACTATATGCTTGTCATCATCAGATACGAAGCTTTCCCATTTTGGATTTGCAAAGAAATGACCAAATGCTTTACCAATCGGTATATCTGGGTATGCTTGGAAATGTCCCGTAGTAACCAATCTTATAGTACTGTTATATTTTGTATTATCGCTGTTGTTAATCCAGAGAATACCGCTTATTATACCCAGCACTATTATTGCCAACACTATCTTTTGCCATAATTTTAGTCTTTGCCAGAAATTAGGTTTTTTGCCTTCGTTGTTATTTTCTTCCATAATTCAAATCTCCTTCATTAATTGATTTAATTAAATTTAAACAATATATTAATTTATCATTATTGTTGAATACAAGACAATTGAATTAACAAGCTCCAAATCACCTGCTTTAGTTTGTTCGCTATCCTTTATAGTAGAGCAAATATCGATTATATGTTTATATATGTTCTTAAGCTCATCTATGCTGATGTTTGGGTTAATATCCTTGATTGGTCCGTGAATATCACATAAATAGCATAATTCATCAAATTGATTAACCATCTCACTTATATCAAATTCAGGATTGTTTTTTATTCCATTGTTAATCTGGTCAAGGATTTGATGGACATTATCGTATTCGCTTGATACTA
>CAYUUC010000651.1:0-1525 GCA_964447635.1 uncultured Spirochaetia bacterium | reverse complement strand
TGGAAATATTAATAAATAAATTGTTTTTTTAATGGAATCAGTATAAAGTGTCATATATATCGGTAATTTGGGGGTAAGATATAGATCATTTATTATTGAGATTTATATATTGGATTTATTGAAATTAACTATTTAATTAAAAATTTAAGCCAAGTGATACAGATAGAGCACCGGTCTTAAAGTTTAAAAACTCGATTAAGTTCGTTGTATATTCTGCATTTATAACGAATGAAGCAAGATAGAAACTAGCACCAATAGTGAATGGTATATTGGTTATATAGTTAAGTGTTTCTTCAAAGATATATAAGCTTGCTACTGAATCTGTACTTGGATCATAATTATCCAGGTTTTCTTGTAATTGATCCCTAACATATTGTGGATAAAAATCATCATCAATAAAGTCCTCCAGGTCTTCTATGGTTGGATCATCACTACCGCTGAAGTAATCCTTATATACTCTCCACATATCTGCTCTTATGTTCATTACAGACATATTCCATCCTACACTTATATAAGGTTTAACGACCGTATCCTGTGGAGCATAAGCAAATGATGATAAGACACCAAAGGAATGGAAAGTCATAAATGGTACACCTTTGATAAAATGATAATTGCCAGCTACTTTGATTTCAAATTGCTGTAGAGAGATTAACTCATTGACATCTAATCCTATACCTCCGCCTGCTACAATGAAGTCATCGAAATCTGATAGAGGTTCTATCATGGATAATGGGATCCATAAACCTCTTACAAAACCCCTGATAGGAAGAGATTTTATCTTAAAACCTCCATAAAATATAGCTGTTGGTAAAAGCCCTATATTGATAAGAGGTATTGCATCTATATAGCTTCCTTGGTTTGGATCATCGTTTATATATGTTAGTTCGCGGATTCTGGTTAAGTCTATAAACACAGAATTGAATGTAAGTCCAAAACTTACCGAAATAGCATCTAAAGCGGAAAATTGTCCGATTCTTGTGGCATTAGAAGAGAAAGAACCCAAGAAGTTCAGACCATTGGTTAAGGTGGTCTTATTCTCTAATATTTCTTTAAAAACATCCTCAAATTGATTAGTAGCATCATCCTGGGATAATGCTATATTAGCAAACAAAAATGTTATAATAATAATAATTAATGGAATTAAGATTTTTTTCATGTCATTTTCTCCTTTGCTTTACTAACTTATGATTTAATCCATTTTATAATAATGGTAATATAATGATAAATTTAACTATATAATATACTAACTATGTTAATTATTTTACATTATATTAAAATAATATTATCCTTTATAAATTTAAACAAAATTATAAAAATAAAATTTTTTTAATTATATTTGTATTATAAGAGTTTAACTATATTATTATAGACAATTATCTATAATATTGGATATTATCTTATAAAGATATAAATATAATTTTACTTATACAATAATACCATTTATTTTATAAAAATCATGATAAATTTGAAAAGTATTTCATTAAGAATCATAATCCTTATATCTATCATAACCATAAATCTAACC
>CAYUUC010000650.1:0-1527 GCA_964447635.1 uncultured Spirochaetia bacterium | reverse complement strand
TATAGGATTTGTTGGTACTGATAATAATGGTTTAGAAGCATTAGAAAAACAATATAATGATGAATTAATGAGTATTGGAGAAAATAATCAACCTAATAATTATTTTGGAAATGACATTTACTTAACTATCGATAAAGTTATTCAAAATATAGTAAGAGAAAATCTAATAAAAGGAGTAAAAAATTACTCAGCAAAGAGTGGAGTAGGGTTAGTATATAATCCAATAAATTCAGAGATTTTAGCTATATGTTCCATTCCCGATTATAACCCTTATGATAGAAATCCTACCCCATTTTCAGCTTTAGCGGAAGCGGTTGAACCGGGTTCTGTATTTAAGGTTTTTTCTTCATCTCTGCTATTTGAAAATGATTTGATATCATTTGATATAAAAACAGATTGTGGTAATCCTGTTAACATTGATGGAAGAGTTATATATCCAAATACTAATCATGATATATTAGAATTTCATGATGTATTTAAATATTCATCTAATGTAGGAATTATTAGAAATACATTAAGGATAGATGATAGAGATTTTTACAAAGGTATTTTAGAATATGGATTTGGTAAAAAGACAGGAATTAAATTTCCAATAGAAAGTCCAGGAATATTTAGACCTAATGAAAAAATTGGTTCAGAACAAAGTAAAGCTATGATATCTATAGGATATGAGATTAGTGTTACTCCATTACAACTAGCTGTAGCACTGGGTTCTATTGTTAACGGGGGTGCATTAACTACACCTTTAATGGTTTCTGATATAAGAAATGCCAAAGGAGAATTAGTATATGATAATAAACCATCAGTAAATGGTCTTAGTCCAGCAAAAGATGTAAAAGTATCTTCATCTATGATTGAGTTGATGAGAGGAGTAGTTAAACGAGAAGGTACTGGTAAAGAAGCTAATATTAAAGGAATTGATATTATCGGAAAAACCGGAACAGCCCAACGTTTAAGTCAAGATGGAACATATGATGAAGGAAAAGTAAACACAATATTTTTTGGAGTTGTAAAGTTTTACAAAGATCCAATTGTTATTCATGTATTAATTGAAGACCCTATTAATGAGATATGGGCATCAAAAACCGCAGCTCCAGTATTTAAGGGTATAGTAAATGATATGATTGATATTGGATTGATTTATGAATACTAAAAATTTAAATGAGAAATTTATTATAGGTGTTGTTGGCTTATATGCATCTGGAAAATCTACAGTAGCCAATGAGTTTATAAAGATGGGATTTTATGAAATCAATGTAGATGAATATGGTTATAAGTCTTTAAAAGATAAAAAAAAAGAAATCATAAAAACTTTTGGAAGTAATATACTTACTCATAATGAAATTGATAGAAAAAAATTATCAAACATAGTTTTTAAATCAAAATTTGATTTATATAAATTAAACTCCATTGTTCATCCTTATATGAAAAGTAAGATTAAAGATGATATTCAAATAACAAATTCAGACAAAATAATAATACATGCTGCTTTATTATTAGATATGAATTTAGATAAACTATGTAATA
>CAYUUC010000649.1:0-1527 GCA_964447635.1 uncultured Spirochaetia bacterium | reverse complement strand
TATTTTTGTTACAATACTAACTTCACGAGTAAATTTATGAGTATAATCTATATAATACATTTTTAATTTATACTTAGCATCATATAGGAAATAACTCATTAGGAAAAATGAAATGGAAGCAATCATAAAAGAAGCTCCCAGATTAGCTAATATTAATTCCAGATAAGTCATGTCAGTACTATTATCTCTTAAAATATTAGATAATATTGTACCAAATGTAAATCCTAAAATAAAAATAATGGCAATTGTCATGGGAAAAATTACAACCGATTTTTTAGCTTTATTATAAAGACTTATATTAGGTGTCTCTCCTAAATCAATTATAGATAAGGTTTTCAAAAGAGGTTTTAACTGAATTCTTATAATTATAATAGCAATTATGGATGCAGTTATAACTGATGCAAATACCGGAATCATTACATTAATGGTAGTCATACTGATTACACCATTAGCACAACTGGCCGCAATTACTAATTCTAAAAAGCTGACAAAAAAAGATCCTAAAAAAACAACCAATATAACTTTGATATATAAATTTATTTTCTTCATATAACATCCTGTAATATTATTTGTTATTGTTTAAATTATATCAAAATAATAGAAGAACTATATTAAGATTATTTATCTATATGATAAACATATTAATTAAAATAGAAAAGGAATACTAATATCTCTCGTCAATATTAATCATAGTATTAGGATTACCATTTTTAATATAATTCTTAATATTTCCAGTTGTTTCAATTACATTTTCAGCCACAGCATAAGATGTAAATCCAGCAACATGAGGAGATAAAACTACATTAGGTAGAGTATGAATAGGATATCTTGATGGATAACCGGTATCATTATCTTTTGGATAATTATACCATACATCAAGACCTGCACCTTTGATTATATTTTTCGACAATGCCTCGAATAATGCACTTTCATTTATTATAACTCCTCTCCCTACATTGATTAGATATTTATCCTGCATTTTTGATAACTTCTTACTGTCAATGATCCCTATAGTTTCATTAGTTAAAGGTAAACAAATATATATAATTTCTGATTTTTCAATTACTTTATCCATATCATAAAACATATCATCATAATATTCAGGAATTTTATCAATTTTATTTTTTTTATAACCATATACATCACAATTACATGTTTTCAGCATTTTAGCCAGATGATAACCAATCGCTCCTGCCCCTATAATCCCACAAGATTTTTGGAAAAGGGATGTCCATGTGTCATCTAATCCCTTACCAACCCAAAACCCATGCCATTTACCTTTTTTCAAATCATTATGATATTCAATGATTTTCCCCAGAATTGTTAAGGTTAAGGCAAGAGCTCTTTCAGCAACAACACAAGCATTGCTGTGGGAATTTGATATTATTATTTCTTTTTTCTTTAATTCATCAAAAGGTAATAAATCCATACCAGCATATGGAAGGAATGCTATTTTAAGATTTTTTGCTTTTTCTAATTGTTTTTTACTTAATCGGATAGTTACAATACCATCAGCATCATCTAAAT
>CAYUUC010000648.1:0-1527 GCA_964447635.1 uncultured Spirochaetia bacterium | reverse complement strand
AAGATATTCCAGAAAGCTATCCATTGTTTCATTTTTTCTTACCTTCCTTTTCTTTTTTCATAAATTCCTTATCGATCCCAGTGATTTTTACAAATACTTCTTCAAGCGAAGGTTTTATTATTTTAGATTCCAGTGTTCTTATATTGTGTTTATCCAATAATAACATAACGGATAAAATATTAATATCACTATTCGATATTATTTGGAAAGTATTATTATTACTAAATAAAATTTCTTTAAAATTAATTATTTTTGAAAGTTCATTTTCTATCAATTGTCTATCTATGGAGGATTCAGTTTTGAATTGTATTATATGCTCATTTTGAATATCTTCCATAAGCTGACTGATATGTCCAATCTTTACTATATTTCCTTTAACAATAAAAGCTATTCTATCACATAATCTTTCTGCTTCTTCAATATAATGTGTAGTTAAAAAAATCGTAGTTCCTTTTTGATTAAGTTCTTTAATAAGTGTTCTAATTTGTCTTGCACTTTCTATATCAATACCTGTTGTTGGTTCATCAAGAAATAATATTTTTGGTTTGTGAATTAAACCTGCTGCTATGGTTAGTTTCCTTTTCATCCCTTTTGAATAAGATTTAAATAATTTATTACCTGTATCATCAAGAGCAAAATCTTTTAATAATTCTTCTGCTCTTTTTTCTCTTATCTTTTTGGGTATCCCATATAAGGATGCAGAGAAACATAAATTATCAAAGCCATTCATTTCATCATATAAGTTGCTTTCATCAGGAACAATCCCAATAAACTCTTGAGCTTTTTTGATATTATTTGTTAAATCATCTCCGTTATATATTATCTTTCCTTTTGTAGGTTTTGCTAATCCAATTAACATATTAATCGTTGTTGTTTTTCCTGCTCCATTTGGACCTAAAAACCCAAATATTTCTCCTGATTTAATTACAAAGGAAATATCATTAACAGCAAGAAAATCTTTAAATTGCTTCCTAATATTTTTAACTTCTAATAACATTCAATAAAAAACCTCTTTTATAATTTTTTAATAGTCAACATTAAATTAAAAAGTAATTACTTTGTTGCTATCAATCACCCATTCTGCTAATGCTTGCATTGTTGATTTTTCAACACCTTTAAAATAAGGATGATTCTTATAAATGCCACATCTTGCCATACAAGTCCCGCATACTTTAACAGAGGCGCCTTTAGATATTAAATCTTTTAACATTTGAGATAAATCCTGATCATATCCTTCTGGAGGAGTACAAGCATCACAAGACATATCAACAGAATCATTCATCAAAAAATCCTTACTTCTTGTTTATTATCAATTAATTTATCAGCTAAACGTAAACCATTCCAAGTTACATCAGTATTATCATAAGGTGGTCTATTAAAAATAATCAAAATTTTCATTACACTTAATCTCCTTTTTTATTTATTATAATAATTAATAATTTTTTAAAAACCTTCTCCTAAAATCTCTTTTACACAATCTTTATACTTTTTTACTGTTTCGAAATTAATTTCATAATGTACATATAA
>CAYUUC010000647.1:0-1535 GCA_964447635.1 uncultured Spirochaetia bacterium | reverse complement strand
TTAATAATATATCCTCATAATTAAAGATTGGATAAGGCGATGGAGTTGTATCGGGTATTGTATGAGACGCCGCCTGAGTATGAGTATAAGAAGCGGATGGAGGAGATGGACAAGTAGAGAATGACAGAATACATATTCACTAAACATGCCGAAGATATGATGAAGGAAAGAAATATCATAAAGGAATGGATAGATACAACATTGAATCAGCTGGATTGGGTAGAAGATAGAACAGACGGTAATAAACATTATTTCAAGAAAATTGTTGATTATGGTTCAAGAAATTTGCATATTGTGGTTAATAGCAGTGTTAATCCTAATAAGATTGTAACTTTATTTTTTGACCGTGGGGCAAAGAAGGAGGGTATAGATTGAAACTGAAAATAGATAGAGAAAATGATGCTTTGTATCTTCGATTGGATGATAATGCCATAATAGATTCGGAAGAAGTACAACCCGGTATTATCCTCGATTATGACGAAAAGGGTAATGTTATCGGTATCGAAGTGTTAAAGCTAAGTAGTAGAACAAATGCTGAACAGTTAAAGACTTTTCTATACGAAACATAATTTAAAGATGGTCTATTAAGTTGTGATTAGGCGATGATTGGATTGTGGTGTTATATATTTATGTTAGTGGAGGTGATGAAATGAAATTAATCGCAGTTATACATAAAGCTGAGGAAGGTGGATATTGGGCTGAAGTCCCTGCGATACCCGGATGTGCGACACAGGGAGAGACGATTGAGGAACTTAAGCAAAATCTATATGAAGCAATTGAAGGTTGTTTGTCTCTGGAAAAGGACAGCATAAGCCTTGACAAAGGTGATGAGATTATGGAACTAAGTTTATGAAATCAATTAGCGGAAAGAAGTTTGCCAAACTTCTTGAAAAGAAAGGATGGATGTTGACAAGGATAAATGGAAGTCACCACATTTATATGAAAGAGGGAAACAAAGAACATATCACAATTCCAGTTCATAAGAACCAGTCATTAAAGATAGGTCTTCAACGATATTTTATGAAGATTGCTAATATAGATGAAGCAGAATTATAAAAACATATGAGTAAAAGAAGCGGATGGATGAATTGTCAGCGGTTGATTAGGTATTGGCTGGATTGTGGTGTTATATTTAAGGATAAGGATTAAGTATGATTTTTACTTATGAGTTTGCTAAGTTTAGCGATAGAATACCTATGATAGAGTACCTTGATATCTGAGAGTTAAAGATAGGGCTAAAATATTTGTTTATATTGAAAACTTATTGAATTGAAGAATAGAAAGATGTTACCAAATGCAATTTATACAAACATTTAGAAGATGGTATATTTGAATTAAGAATAAACTCCCATAGTCCAATTTCTCCTATGAATCAGACATGATAGGCTATATAAATATAACTTTATCTAACTTATCATATATATTAAAAAATTCAAATTATTATATTTATAATAAATCATAATATCAAGCACCAAAAAAGTTCCTACTGTGAAATTTTTGTTGATATAAGTCTGATCTTTTATTAAGAGACCCCA
>CAYUUC010000646.1:0-1547 GCA_964447635.1 uncultured Spirochaetia bacterium | reverse complement strand
TATTTATTAAGTGTACATAAATAATAATAACATCACGAGAAAATTTACAGGAAGATAAAATTTATATTATGAATACAACATTATTATATGTTGAAGACGGTGCTAAACTAGGAAACATATTCTCACTGGAGCTGGATTTGACTTACAGCTTTTGATTTTATGGATAAAGTCTTATTGCTCAAATTCATCATAATGACCTTCGATTTTTTTACTCTGAGTCTGACTCACCAGCCGGTCAACATAATCATCGATCTTATCGGAAAGCCTCCTAACATACTTTAAAGAACGGGAGACCTCACTCACCTGCATCTTTTGGTTCTCTAATATTTTAACGAAGCCTTTAATATTCTCACTCAATAAAGAAAACATTCTGTCAAAGTTATTTCTATCCTCATTCATACCGCTTAATGATTTTTCGATATTAGACGAGATCTTATTCAGATAACCGATAACTCTCATTATTTTCCCAGCTTCTTGGGATTGACTCTTAAGCGAGTTATCCAGGTCTTGAGCCATATCGAAGACCTGCTGATTATAGTCATTCATTCTCTGGAAACTGTTTTCTAGGACTTCAAACTCGTTTAACAAAGATGAGGTATTATCATTCAAAATGGAGAACTTATCCTGCATGGAATTTATCTTGATTCTACTTTCCCCGGCAAGATTCCTAACTTCAGAAGCTACCACCTTGAATCCGCTACCCTTTTCCCCGGCATTAGCTGCTTCTATACTGGCATTAAGGGATAGGATATTGATGTTTTCTGCGATTTCGGTAAGTTCCCTGCTAAACTCGGTGAGTTCCATATTTGTTTTATAGAAGGCATTGAGGAACTTCTTTGCCGATGACAGAACTTCGTTGCTTTCATTGGTGACCTTATTCAAATCTACGAAACCGCCTTTCATGTTACTACTCATTGCTTTAATAGAGTTGATATTCTTAATGAAGCTTTCAACGGAGGTGATTATATCCTCAGTTTGTTCGGTTTGTTGGCTGATATCCTTTTCAATAACCTTGATGGATTCATTCATCTTTCTTATTGCGTCTTTCGTGTTTGTTTCGTTTTCAGACTGATAAGAAACCAATTCTTCAAAAGAGTCAACTACTTCTTTTAAACCTTCCATTTTGGGGGATGATTCGATAATCTTCTCTCTGGTTTTTTCAGAGGTACCTTTAACCAATTTGGTTGTATTCTGGATGGTTTCGATTAATTCGATATTATTATGTATCTGTTCCTTTTGTTGTTTGGACAATTCTTCTACACGGTCAAAAGTCTTAGAAAACCTTTTGGATAAAGTAAAAGACAAGAATACAATAAACAAAACCAAACCAAAGGAGCCGAACTGACCAATTCTAATCACCAAAGCAAAGAACAATATATCATTGATGGCAGCAGCGAAGACCAGAATAAACCCTAATATGATAAATATAACTCCCACCCGTTTATTAATAACTGCTCTAACTAATACGAAACCTACATACAATCCAGCAAGACCGATAATGACCCAAAATACAGGTAGTAGCGATGAGAAAACAATAACAGGAAAGA
>CAYUUC010000645.1:0-1556 GCA_964447635.1 uncultured Spirochaetia bacterium | reverse complement strand
GCCTAATTTCAACATGCTGGGTGAAACCGTTGTTGTTCAGGGTGGGACATTCAAGAATGACGCTGTCCTCCGTGCCTTAGAGCAATACACAGGGAGGAAGGTGGTCAGGGCTCCACATCCGGGCGAGATGGGGGCTATCGGAATTGCATTACTGACCAAGAAACATATCTATGAGATGGGTGAGTCTTTCGAGAAGTCATCTTTTTTAAACTGGAAGCAGATAGAGAGTTTCGATTATAAGAAGCAATCTGGCTGGGTGTGTAAATTCTGTTCTAACAATTGTAATAGAACACTGGTAACCTTTAACGACGGAACAGCTTATGTAACGGGTAACAGATGCGAGAGAGGCGAAATAATAGGTGATCCTAAAGACGATAAGGTCAAGGAACAGCTGAAAGAGACCACGAAAAAGATAAATGCCATACCTGATACAATGAGTCTCAGACATAAAATGCTGTTCAAGGATTATAAACCCCATGTAGTGAGTAAAAAGAAAGATATAACCATCGGTATCCCCCGAGCATTGGAATTCTGGAACAGCATGCCCTTCTGGAATGCGTTTTTCACATCACTCGGTTTTAATGTGGTGATATCCAAAAAGAGCGATTATAAATTGTTCGAGAGCGGATTAAACTCGGTGGCTTCTGATACGGTATGCTTCCCTGCCAAGCTGGGACATGGTCATGTTCAAGACCTTATCAAGAAGAAGGTAGACCGCATTTTTATGCCGATGATGATAAAGATACCTACCGAGAATAAATCAACAAGGGGTGTTCATCTTTGTGCGGTGATACAGGGTTATCCGCTGGTAGTTAAGGAAAGCGATGAGCCATGGAGCAAGCATGGAATACCTTTTGATCATCCCGTTTTCCACTGGTATAGTAATAAACTGCGTAACAGACAGATAATAGACTTTATAAAAGAGACTTTTGCATTACCTGAGGATGTAATCAAACATGCTATCAGGGAAGGTGATAAGGCTTCTGATGAGTTCAATAATACCTTACAGGAAGAAGGGGCGAAAATCATCAAATCTGTGGAGGAATCCGGAGACTTCGCCGTCATCCTTGCCGGTAGACCCTATCATACAGATGAGCTGGTTAATCACAATCTATCCAAACACTTGACCAGTATGGGAATTCCCGTTCTGACCATAGACTCTATACCAAAAATAAACGAGGTGGATCTATCCAAAGTCAGAGCGGAGACAGTGAATCCGTTCCATGTCAGGATGTATGGAGCGGCAACTTATGGAGCAAGGCATCCGAATATGGAAGTCGTTCAGGTGGTGAGCTTTGGATGCGGTCATGATGCAGTTATCACCGATGAAATGATGCGTATAATGAAGGAATTAAGCGATAAGGAATTGCTGGTGCTGAAACTCGATGAGGGAGAGGCTAAGGGTCCGCTCAACATAAGGATTAAGTCATTCATAGAAACGATACGCGCCAAGAGAAAGAAACAAAATGGCCAATACAAGGAATACAAAGCAAGAGAATTACCAGAGCCTTTTGAAAACAAGTTTAGCAAAGATGACATACCTGTTCGTACTCTAC
>CAYUUC010000644.1:0-1561 GCA_964447635.1 uncultured Spirochaetia bacterium | reverse complement strand
GCGATAGTCGTAGCAATAGGAACTATCCCAAGATGGAAACCATAGCGAAGTATGAAAAGCAATGGCACTTCAAGTACCAACATAATAATGCTGTTTACAAGTAATAAAGGCATATTCCTGCCTGCTCCTTTAAAAGCTCCCTCAATAACAAATTTGAAGCATACAAAGATTACGATTACTGCGAAGAACCTAAGGAACAACGCCCCCGCTTCGATAGTCTCCGGGACATCTGATTTGAACAGCTTTATTATCTCTTCGGCAAAGATAAATACCGGTATTGATATATGAGCCATCATTAAAAAGCTCAGTCCTATCATCTTTTTCATATTTTTGGTTATTACATCGAATTTGCTCTTCCCGATATACTTCCCGCAGGCTAAGGCAGAACCTAATGATAGTCCAAACATCGCAAGGAAAAACAGACCTCGTATCCTCACGGCGATGCCAAACCCATCACTTATCGCAATTCCCAAAGTGGATACGATGGCAACCGTTACATTCTGTTCGATATGCCATATCAGGCTGACTGCTCCGATTGGAAGTCCGATAGTCATCATTTTTATGTAGATTTTTTTATCAAATTTCAAATGGCGTTTTTTGAATACCTTAACCCCTTCTCTATTACCAAGAAGAATAATGACAGCAAGAATTAAACCCAGAAACTGAGTAAATATCGTAGCAATCGCACCACCTCTAATCCCTAAGGCAAACAAGTCGGGTGATAATCCAAGTTCGGATACGGACGGTAATCTAAGAAGATTAAGAACGGGGTCTATTATGCCTATTCCAAAGATAAGAATCGGGTCTAATACTACATTGAATAGGACACATATTACTGAAATTAACACTGTTTTAGGCGCTTCGTTTATCGTCCTCAATCCGGTCAACATACTGCCATAAGGAAGCATTATAAGGAGTGAAAAGAAAATGACGTTTCCATATTGCTTCACCATAGATATGACCGCTTTATCTGTTGTATATATAAACAATAGATTATTAATCACTACTACATATAATATCCCGGCAAGTACTCCGAGCATAAACTTAAAGAATATACCCTGCCAGATGACATAACCTGTGCGGTCTTTATCTTCTGAGGCAAATGTTTGGGAGAATATCGCCATAGTACTGGAAGCTACAATGCTGTTTAGAAACATAAACAAAAACAGTATAGAAGTAGAAATGTTAATAGCTGTCGGTGCGCCCAATCCGATTTGACTAATCCAGTAAGTATCGGTTAATTGATATAGATAATCTATTATGAAGGCGACCATACTCGGTATTGCTATCGTAATAACAGTCTTGATAAAACCTTTGTCCTCAGCGTTATTTTTTTGTGAGGTTGCTTTTTTATTTTTTTCGATAGCGGATTGTTTTGTATCGTCTTTGCTGTTTAGAATTGTGCTCATATGTCTCCTGTATAGCTATTATTGGAAAATGTTAGCTGAAAAGATTACTCTAAAAATCTGATAATATTTTATCGCTCTTCTCCATATTATCAGGAAAAAGAGACCCCCTAAATCCCCCTCATAGGGGGACTTGAAAATATGAACAAGGCTTT
>CAYUUC010000643.1:0-1571 GCA_964447635.1 uncultured Spirochaetia bacterium | reverse complement strand
GAATCTACTTCTAAAAGACTTCAAATTACCAAGGACTATAGTCTTTGAGCATGATGAAGTCAATGAAAATTACGGAAGATTTATTGTAGCTCCTTTTGAAAGGGGTTATGGAACCACGGTGGCTAATTCTCTTAGAAGGACACTGCTCTCTTCTATTCAAGGCTATGCTATAACCGCATTAAGAGTTGAGTATATGAATAGCGAGAAGAAACAAGCTGTCCTCACTAATGAATTTGAATCAATTTATGGAATGTATGAAGAAACACTAGATTTTATTCAAAATCTAAAACAAGTACGATTGAAACTGTTAGATGATACGGAAAACAGGACGATAATGATTGAGAGGAAAGGTGATTATATACTCAAAGCGAAAGACCTGGAAATAGATAATAACATAAAAGTCTATAATCCAGAACTATACCTCGCTACATTAAATGAAGATTGTGAAATCATTCTCGAGATGCAAATAGACTTTGGTAGAGGATATGTACCAATGGAAAGGAATATTGAATATGTTAAGGTTATTGGTACTATTCCTATTGATGCTATTTTTTCTCCTATTCTTAAGGTTAGTTACGATATCGAGAATTATCGTGTTGGTCAGAGAACTGACTATGATAAGATTATACTGGAAGTATGGACTGATGGCACAATAAGACCTGATGATGCTGTGTCAAATGCAGCAAGAATACTCAGAGAATACTTGAGTTTCTTCATTAACTTTGAAGAAAAGGAAGTGGAAGAATTACCAGTTAAAACACAGGAAACAAGGGAACAGGAAGAATTAGATAATAAACCCATTGAGGAATTGGAACTATCGGTTAGGTCTTCTAATTGTTTAAGAGCAGCCAATATTAATACCTTAGGCGAGTTGAGAGAAAAATCCTTAGATGATTTGGAAAAAATCAAGAACTTAGGGAAAAAATCCTTAAATGAGATAGAAGAGAAATTGGCTGAATATGGAGTTGAGTTAGAATCCGCTAGTGATGAGGAGTAAAATTTATATAATATATTAATATACTATTAATACTAAATTTAATTCAATTTATACCTCGGTTAGTACCCGAGAAAAACTAAAACGGGATGTAAAAGATGAAAAACAAAATAAATAAAAATAATTTGGGAAGAAAAAAAGAACATAGAAAAGCTATGCTGAGAAACATGGCTAATTCTTTTATCAAATATGAAAAGATTAAAACAACCAAAACCAAAGCAAGGGAATTAAAGAAATTTATTGAACCTCTGGTTACAAGAGCTAAAGAAGATTCCTTACATAATCGAAGAATAATTTATAATAGATTGAGAAATAAAAACAGCGTATCAAAGCTCTTTGAAGAAATTGGTCCGAAATATGTAGAAAGAAACGGTGGATATACCAGAAGATATCTACTGGGTAAAAGACATTCAGACTCTTCTGAAATGGCTTTAGTTGAATTTGTTGAAGATGAAATCGAAGAAAAACCAAAAAAAGAAAAGAAGTCCAAAAAAGAAAAAAGTCCCAAAAAATAATATTAAATTTTTCCCTACCCTAAAAACAATTTTATCCTCTTTTTCATTTCCATCGATGAACA
>CAYUUC010000642.1:0-1578 GCA_964447635.1 uncultured Spirochaetia bacterium | reverse complement strand
TTTGTGAGGGATTAGTTTATTATTGATTTTTCAGGTTGAGGTATTTCCCATCCTTTTTCGATGATTGCTTCCAACACTCCTTCAAGTGCAATGTATAATTCCTTTAACGCTTCCTCTCTGGTATCACCAATGCCGATAACAGCTGATACCTTTTCCACATTGGTAACTCTTGCGATATAATCTTTATCTTTCTCGCTATAACTGATTTTTACATCATATTTGCTTATATTTTCTTTTATATTCATAATGATACCTTATTGATTATCAAAGTTTATACTTATTAACAATCTTAACAAACTCCGATATTTGTTCCGGCTTTGCTTTGCCTTTTCTACTTTGGATATTTACAAACTCTTGGATATCATTTCTTACATAAATCTTATGGCTTCCTTTCTGTCTATCGAAAACAAATTCGAACTTTTTTTATGCACTTCTCAAATTCATCTAATCTTGTATTGTTCGGGCTATTCTTTATTTTCTCGAGGAGTTTGTATTTATCCATATTTTAAATATAATCACTATCATTAGAAAAGTGAACACCTCGCCGAATACCCTTATCTTTGACATATAACCGTCATATCCGGAGCATCATCATGGCAAACGATAAGTTCAATGTAGAAGTAAGATTTACAGCAGTTGACAAACTCACCGCAAGTTTAGGCAAGATTAACAAAGCAGTGGAGAAGCTGAACAAGGCGTTAAGCTCTACTAAATCCGCACAAACGAGGATGAGTCAATCTTTCAGCAAGATCAATCAATCTTTGGGAAAAGCAACGCAAGGAACTGTGATAAAATCAAAAACACTACAAAAAAAGCGGGTAATGCTACTAAGAAACACACAGACTCACTGAAGAAGCAAGGCAAAGCTCTTGATAATCTCCATCCCCGCATTTCCCGTTACTTTGACGGAATCGGCGGAATTGCCGTCAAGCTCAATGCCTTAACTGCCGTTACCAGTATCACCTGATTGTTCCCGGCATAAGCCATATCGTGATAGAACATAGTCGGTATATTATGCACCTGTATCCTTTATTCCCAGCTGTCTCTATATCCTGTAATGAAATGATGCCACCCTCCTTCCATGAATGTGTGTTTAAGTCATATTCCCATGTATCATTAGTCTCACCCTCACAAAAGAATGATGTTTAACCTCCAAAGAGAATGACTTTGTTATCAACCCAAGTTGTGAGTTACTATAAAAAATACTAAAAATTTTATTTTTCTTAAATAACTGAATAAGATTTAAAATAAATCTTTTCAGAAAAGGAGAAACAAAACAATGATAATCGAGATTATTTCAATTTACTGTATAACAGATGATTTACTTAAACTCATCGGTAAAAAAGAAGATAAAAGAAGGAAGATGACTGATGCTGAAGTCATTACTACGGCTATTGTTGCTGTTAGATTTTTCGGAGTTAATTTTGAATATGCCAGAATTATGTTAAAAGAGCATAATTATATCCCTGATATGCTTAGTAAAAGCCAATTTAACAGACGATTACATTCTTTAGAAGATGAATTGATTTTTATATTTCGTTATTTCTCAGAATTATGGAAGAAACTAAATAAAGGAAA
>CAYUUC010000641.1:0-1579 GCA_964447635.1 uncultured Spirochaetia bacterium | reverse complement strand
AGTATCCTATATAAGAATACATTTAATATAAAGAAGATAAATCCAATTATTAAACTAATAAAATATAGATTTGTATTATATATAGTGAAGTTAATACCGTTAATGATATGACATAAACCGAATAAAAAGATCCCTATATTAAAATTATATATGATAAAGCTATCCGAAAGGATAATAACGATAAAACTGCACAGCATGAATATATTAAATATATTGGTGGATTTTGTAATTGTTATGTATATTATGAATAAAATCAATGGATATAAAAGCAAATGACGGAATATGAATTTTAGTCTTTTTGTTATTCCTATTGATTGATTATAGGCTAAGATTAATAGTAATAACAATTCATAAATTGATACAATTATAAATATCAGATTTGTATAGGTAATATGTAAATTTAAGTTCATTTGTATTAAGCACATAAAAGAACCATTATTAAATGATATTTCTTATATTTATACATATCGGTATTTTAATAATATTAATCTTCTAATTTTGGCGTGATTTCTTTTGTTGTTTTATCTGATGATTTTTCTTCTTTAAGTTTTGATTTTAATATCTCCAGAACTTCCGGTGGTAACTGGTTTATTTTATCTTGAAGGTTATTATCATTTTTGACCAATTTCTTATTCGTTTTATCTTCAACTTTAAAATAGTCTGTGAGTTTTTTAACTGAATCAGCCTGAGATGCTAATTCTTCACTCGCAGCAGCATTCTCCTCTGCAGAAGCACTATTTGATTGAACTACATCTTCTATTTGTGAGAGACCGGTACCTACCTGCTCAATTCCATTAGCCTGTTCTTGACTACTCTCTAATACTTCTGACATTAAAACTGTGGATTCCTTAGCTCCTTCAATTATCTCATTAAATTTTGATGCTGTTATCTTAACTAACTCATTTCCCATCTCTATATTATTTATAACTTCTTCTATCCTGTCTGTTGTGTCTTTTACCGCCTCAGCGCTTCTTCCAGCAAGTGTTCTTACTGAACTTGCTACTACAGCAAAACCTCTGCCATACTTACCAACACGTTCTGCTTCTATATCAGCATTTAATGCCAATAAGTTGGTTTGGAATGCTATATCATCAATGATGTTTACTATCTTTTTAATATCTCCTGCTGATTCATATATCTTATTCATAGCATCTACAAGCATATTCATTTTATCGTTTCCTTCAATGGAATTGTTTTTTGTAAGTTCTACTATCTGAGATGTTTGTCTGATATTTTCAACATTTTGTTGTATTTGAGAAGATATTTCATTTATAGAGGCTGTTATTTCTTCCATTGATGAAGCCTGTTTGGCAGAACCTTCGGATAAAGATTGGGTGGAATCTGATATCTGATCTGTGCCTATCTTTATTTGTTCTATTGATAGTTTTATTTGGGATATTGTTTCATTTAGTTTCTCAATGAACTGGTTGAAATACTTTGTTAAGTCTCCTATTTCATCATTCGATTTAATTCTGACTCTTTGTGTTAAATCACCTTCTTCTTCCGATATTTTTTTGATTTGATTTGTAATAGTAGATATTGGTTTTGTTATAAATCTTCTTATAATTAATATAAGAAT
>CAYUUC010000640.1:0-1580 GCA_964447635.1 uncultured Spirochaetia bacterium | reverse complement strand
AAATTATATGGGAGATTTTTTACTAATGGATGGCATTTTGAAAAATATTCTGATGAATTATGTATGAATTGGTTGAAGAAGGGCTATTTTTATTCAATAAAGAATAAGGGAAGTATCTATTCCTTGATGTGTTTAGTCCCTCAGAATAATAATCCTAATAATGAAATTATTAGTTTTATTGATAGTAGAAATAAAGAAGAAATGGATTTACTTTTGAATTTTGCTGAAAGCCGGGCTTATAAAAATAAAAGTAATTTGGAATTTATATCTCCTACTTATTCAAAATTATCAAAATATATGGTCGATAAGAAATATAGATTATGGCACCCTACTGAGGAAAATGTTTACTTATTCGAAAAAAAAATTGTTAAATAATTTGATTAATTGAGGATATAGTGTTATAATGAATGAAATAAATATAAGGAAAGCTAATAGAGAAGATATACCGGCTATACTCGATATTTGTAAGAAAATATGGGAAGGTAGAGATTATATAATAGATGTTATCGATGATTGGTTTAGTCATGAGGATGCATATCATTTTGTCTTGGAATATGATGGAAAGATAACTCATTTCGAAAGACTAAAGTTACAGTCCGGTAAAACAGGTTGGATGGAAGGACTAAGAGGTGACCCTGATTATCGAGGAAAAGGACTAGCAAAGAAATTATCACAGTATATAATAGATTATGCTAGAAACATTAATTTAGAAACATTACGAGCGGTAACTTATTTTAAAAATGATGCATCAATTGCTTTGACGATAAGAGTGGGTTATAAAATTCCTTATAGATTTTTATTAACCAGGAAAGAAATTGATGAAATTAAACCAAATAATTCCGATATAACTAAAGTTAGGATGTTAAAAGAGGATGAGATTGATCAAATATTGAAATTCTTAGATAATTCGAGAATTTACAATGAAAAATATAAAAGATTTATTGTCAATACGTGGTATTATGAAGAACATAGTAAAGAAAAATGGTTGGAGTTAATAAGAAAAAAAGAGATATATACTATAAATAATAATGATGATAAAAACATAAGTTCGTTAATGGCTCTAAGAAGAAGAATTAATAGGGATGGATATGTTGTTGGGTTTTTAGATTCGGATGATGAAGATAAACTAGATGTTTTGTTCGATTATGCTGAGTATAGAGCAATAAAGGACAAAAAAAACCTAAGTTTTGTAGTTCCTCAAAACTCTAACCTTGTTAACTATCAGAGGAAAAGGGGGTATGAGCCAAGAGAGGACTCAGATGGTAATGTTTTGTTATTTGAGTTAGACTTATAAATTTTTATAAACTAGGATTTAGCTTATGACCCTTCAAGAAGCATTGAAAGTATATTCTGAAAATAAAACTTTTAGAATCGCAGAAATTTCACAAGAAGTAGGAATTTCTAGAACCACAATCTACCACTATATTAAAAAAGAGATAAATATGCAAAGAGTTAATGTATTCGCTCTTACTTTATATCTATATCTTAAACATAATATTGAGGTAGATGAGTTAGAAAACTATAAATATTTATTTAAAAATTTTAAATATCCTGAATAAACCAGGATAAAAAATTAAAAA
>CAYUUC010000639.1:0-1581 GCA_964447635.1 uncultured Spirochaetia bacterium | reverse complement strand
TCTATTAATGTTATATATCCGTCTTTTACATGAAGGTGATGTCTAATTCTTGTATAAGTTGTATCCCATTCATCTGTATAATCAAATCTGATATTATAATCACCTTCTTCTAAAGCAATTTTGTATTTTCTATCAATTACTAAATATTTATCATATTTATGCTCTTCATCCCATAATGGTCGACCTGTACCATCATGATAATCATATGGAATAACATAAATAGTATCGATTGGCTTATTAGATAAATTATGTATCACCATACCTGTTGTAATCTTTTCTGGGATGTAATTACAATTAGAAACAATTAATAATATTAATACTAACCCAATCATAATTATTTTTTTATTCATGATTTTCTCCTTACTTTGCTCCCCTAATCCACCACGGACAATTCCCAAGTATCGTCATACTCACTGCTGTCAAAGTTATACCCGCCGAATATTATCGCACTGTTGTTACCGCTGTACGACATGGCGAAATCTCTTCTTATTGCTGGTTGCTCTTCACTTACCACATTACATTCATACCATTCCTTAACATCTGAATCATAAATATACACTCTTGATGAATCCAAGAAATAATCTAAGCTAACACCTGCCATCATAGCTACTCTATTGTTTCCTATATATGCCATACTATGACCACCAAGGTCAAATAGATTATATACCTCTATCCTTTCCCATGTCTGCTGTTTCACATCATATTCCCAGCTGTCTCTATATCCTGTAATGAAGTGATGCCAGCCTCCTTGTATAATGACTTTACCATTTGGAATGTAAGCCATCGCATAATCATTTCTTGGCGGAGGATTAACACCATCTATGATTATCTCGCTCCATGAATGTGTGTTTAAGTCATATTCCCATGTATCATCAGTCTCACCTTCACAAGAGAATGATGTTTGACCTCCAAACAGAATGACTTTGTTATCACCTACATACACCATGTTAGAACGAGTTCTCGGAGATGGGCTAACACCATTAGTATTAATCTCTGTCCATTCATTTGTGGAAAGGTCAAACTCCCATGTATCTCCAAGTATTTCACTACCATATTCTAATTCATTTACTCCTCCAAACATCAATATTTTGTGAGAACCGTCAATATATCCGGCATAATCTAAAGAAAATGAAAGTCTTTTCTGTGGTTTGGCACCATTTACATTTATTTCATTCCATTCTTTTTGAATAACATCATATTTCCAGATATCATCAAACCATTCAACTCCTTGGTCATAGTAATTTCTTGTTGCTCCACTAAACAGAAAATTCTTATTATCTTGAATAAAAGTAGATTGTGTAGAACTTCTCCGATGAGGTATAGTCCCTGATACATCATGTTTCTCCCAATAACAATCGATTTGAGGTAAATCTCCGTATAGGTAAGGTGAATCAGGTGTAGACGGAGTACAGCTGAATAATATTATTAATAGACTTATTGGTAATGTTATTATTAATATATGATTTATTTTCATTATATTATCTTGCTCCCCTAATCCACCACGGACAATTCCCATGTATCGTCATGCTCACTGCTGTCAAAGTTATACCCGCCGAATATTATCGCACTGTTGTTACCGCT
>CAYUUC010000638.1:0-1583 GCA_964447635.1 uncultured Spirochaetia bacterium | reverse complement strand
TGATTTTATATATAAATATAGTAATATTAGTAAATTAAACCATTCATAGCTACGAGGAAGGTAAAAAAATGAAAACACAAATTAAAAAATTAGCTATAGGCTTTTTAATATTAATTATCTTTATATTCTTATTACCATCAATAAGCTTATCAGCAAATAAATCACAGCAATTTCAAATAGTTATCTTACCACCAAAAATTAAGGGTGATACGAATCCATGGATAGAAACCGCCTTTCAAAAATCAATAGAATTTACACTAGAATCTGTAAGTCTATACGGAGCAGTTGATGAAGATTTAATAACAGATAAATATCGAGAAATCTATGTTTATACCAATCCATTAATTTTGGGTAACGAAAAGTTAGCAGAATTTGGAGATTTATTTCATGGAGATTACTTAATAGCAGGAGAGATAACAAGTAATGATTCTTCAAATTATTATGAAATAAAAATCAAAATCATTGAAGTTGCTTCTGGTAATACCATAAAAACGACCGAAGATGACAAAGATTATACCATATTCGTTAAAGGTAATGACCAAAAACTTTTTTCAATTGGGGACCATGTCTTTGAAATCATGGTTAACCATCATCAATATGAACCTAGTAGATTAGAAGAAGCTGTTGTTAAGAATCAGGATTTTAAAGTTAATCCTAACTCTTCTAAAGCCTGGTGTTTGGGATATATTAAGTATCGAAATTCCAAATACTACGAAGCCAAAGATTTATTTGTAAATTCAAAGGTAGGATTCCCTGATTTTTCGGAATCCTTAAGAATGATTGCGAGAATCAACACAGTTCTTGGTCAATATGAATTAGCTCAGAGGAATTTTCAAGATGCGGTTAAAGCTGGTAAACAAAATTTTAGAACTTGGAATGATATTGCATTATTCTACACAGCTATTGAAAGTTATTCTCAAGCTGAAAATAGTTACAGTAACGCACTTCAACTTAGAAAACAGGATGTAGATATTTATACTAATATTGGAGATTTGAACTATAAGTTAGGGAACTATGGATTAGCCAAAGATTGGTATTTAAATGCATTAGAGTTATATGATTTAAATGTAAGAGCCTTAGAAGGTATAATAAAAATATCAGCATATAAAAGCAAAAACTGGGATGATACTTTTTCTTATGCTGATAGATTACTCTCTATTGATGATAGAAACTATGTAGCTTATACTGCTCTTGCCAATTATTTCGCTACCAAAAAGGATTATTATAATGCTTTAAATATGGCAATAGAAGCACTACTTATAGATCAAACCCTAGGTGGTACATACTTGGTTGGACTACTCTATTTGGAGTATTATAAACAAACCAATAAAATCGAACATTTTAATGAAGCTATAAGGGCTTTGGAATATTGTTTAAATAATGATTATAATATTCCAGATATTTATGTTACTATAGCTAAGGCTTATGCTTTGGTATACAATGGTGATAAAGCTGCGGTATACCTTGAAAGAGCATTTGAGAATGGTTTTACAGATATAGACTCTATCATATTTGGTGAAGATTTCGAAAATGTTAAAGATAATCCAAAATTCAAGGAAGTAATTAGTAAATGGTATGCTATA
>CAYUUC010000637.1:0-1583 GCA_964447635.1 uncultured Spirochaetia bacterium | reverse complement strand
TCAATTACACCCAATGGTTTACCTTTAACATATAAGAAACGACACTCTCTATCTTTCTTTTTATAAAAAATCTGTCGATTATGACCTCCATTGGAGAATTTAAGCTTTTTCCTTTTTGTATCTATTACGGCATAAAATAGAGTTACAAACATCCCATTCTTTGAATCTTCAATAATAACATTGTTGGATTTATATAGTACATCAGAAGGACTATTCTCATTATAAGCATATACCTTTACTATACTCCTACTTAGAGCCATAAACAAACCTGAAGATGCTCCCTTACCACTAACATCAGCAATAACGAAACCAACTTTGTCTTCTGATAGTTTAAATATATCATAGAAATCTCCCCCAACTTCCATAGCAGGAAGATTATACCCGGTTATCTCCATCTTTTTAACATCGGGGAATTCTTTTGGTATGATTCCTTGTTGTAAGTCTCGCATTACATCTACTTCTTTTTCTATTCTTTTCTTTTCCACCTCTTCTTCTCTTAATCTTATATTCTCACAAACATCTGATATCTGATTAGCAATGGTAGATAATAATCTCATTTCCAATTCACCAAATTGGTCATCCCTACCTAAATCTCCTATACCTATTACACCAATAACCTCTCCTCTGGATATTAATGGGATGGTTATGGAACAAATGTTTTTATAGTCAACATTCTTTATCAATCTACTATCAAGTTCTTCAAAGTTTTGGTCTAAGAATAATCTTTTAGTATCTATATTAATATTATAACTTTCTGATTTATACAGTTTGCTTTTTAAACCAATATTATTGATAATTACGCAGGACACTACTTTGAAAATGTGATTTAATATATTTATTGCTTTATTAAATAATTCTTCTACAGTTTTAGCAAAAGCTGAAGCTAGACTTAATTCATATAGAGCAGATAACTCCTCAACTTTTTCTGATACTTCTTGATATAATTCCTTATTAATGATAGCAAGAGCCGATTGGTCAGCTAAATATTGTAGAAGTTCCAAATCACTATTATCAAATTTATCCCTATCCTTAGCATTAAGCACTTCAATCAAGCCTACTATCCTATTACCTTTTTTCATAGGAACAGCAATTATATTTCTGGTAATAAAATTTAATTCCTGGTCTATCTTATTAAAATGTCTGGGGTCATTTTGGGCATCATTTATGATGATGGGTTTTCCGGTTTTGATTACCTCTCCAGCTATTCCTTGACCAGCTGGGAATGAAAATTGGTTTAATACAGATTCATTTGAACCACTTACACTATAGAAAATCAATCTATCATTATTCTTATCCAATAACATTAATGAGCTTTCTTCACTTTCAACCAAATCCAACGATGTTTTTAAGATAATATTAAGTAATTTTTCTAATTCTAGGTTAGAATTTATATATTTAGATATCTTTATTAATGTTCTTAATTTGTTTTGCTGGGAAGCCATAATTAAACTCTATTTAATCTATAATGAATTATTTATATAATAATAATTAGTCCTATTATGTTTTTTCTAATAATTCTTATTTTTAATAAGAATATAATAATAAACATATTATTAATACATTTTTTATCCGTTATTTCTATA
>CAYUUC010000636.1:0-1584 GCA_964447635.1 uncultured Spirochaetia bacterium | reverse complement strand
TGTATATATTAAACCAAGATTGTTATAAATATTTGCTACTGATGAGTAAATTTTACAATTTTTATAACTAGCCAAAGCTTTTAAAAAGTTCAGTTCTGATTCTTCATATTCTTCAGTATAATAATAAATTAAACCATAGTTTTCATAAATCATAGTCTGAATCTCAAGATTGTTCATATCTTTATTAAGAGATATTGCTTCTTCGATAGCTTCTAATGCTAATGCATAATTACCCAAATATATTTGTATTCTAGCTATACCGACAACTGAATAAATCCTCATTATGGGATCATCCCAAATTCCCCCATACTCATAAGCTTGTGTATAGTACTTTAATGCGGCTTTATAATCTCCTTCAACTTCCGATTTAACAGCGAAATCGTAATAATCTCCTAAATCTAGTTTAGTATTAAAAATCTTACAATCATCACTTATTTCATCAATAGAACCTGAAGAAGAATTACATGAAATGATCATAAAAATTATTAATAGATATAATATAAGTATAGACTGTTTTTTCATCATCAATCCCCTCTTATAGAGTCACCTCCGGTTCTTCCTGGAATTGGCAAATTATCCCCATCAGAATAACCTGATAGTATGGAATCCAATTTTTCTAAAACGATATCCAATCTTCTCAAAGTCATATCAGCAGTATCTAATACCAATGTCAAACTTTCTACTAATTCTGGTAATGTTTCCATGGTTTGAGATAAAGATTTAATAGATTGAGCTATATCAGGTGCAGTTTCTTCCAATATATCATTAGCAGTCATACTTATTTCATCTACAGTTATTAATATATTTTGTATTTTATCTGATAAATCTCTGATTAATACTCTTGCTTCATCACCGATTACTAATTGTAATTCATTTACAGTTTCTGTTAAACCTTTAGTGATTGTGTCAAAACTTAGGACGAAATCTTCTGTTATTTCTCCTATAGCAGGATTTACATTGTCATATACAGTGGTGGTTAATTCATCGAGTAAAACGGTTACTTCATTTAGGATTGTATTTTCTAATTCAGCTACAGTATTTGTTACACCATTTAATGTACCTAAAACGCTATCTGAAACTTCTTCAGTAATAATATTTATCCTTTCACTTGTTCTATCAACAATTTCGTTAATATTAGATGAAGTATTAGAAACTAAACCATTAACTGTAATTAAAAGTGATTCCATTTCGGTTGTTATAGTATCAATTGAAGTGGTTACTTGACTTAGAGCAGGTGATACTTGGTTATCTAAAAGTTTTTTTACATCTTTTTCAATAAAATCTCTAGCAGTCTCATTAATTAATCTTGATAGATTACTACTCTGGTCGTTGATTATATATAATGCATCTTTTCTGACATCTCTTATTGTAATTTCAATTTCTCTTAAGATATCCACTAATTCTTTATTGATATCCTCACCTAGTAAGGAACTGACATCACCTTCATCCAATTTTTTAGTAAGACTTGCTACACTGGATAACAATAATTCTGTATTAGCTATAAGTTCACTCCTTGGACCGGTTAAATCCTGTACATTATTAAGCGTCTGCATTAATGGTCCGTCATTATTAGATAATTGAGAG
>CAYUUC010000635.1:0-1588 GCA_964447635.1 uncultured Spirochaetia bacterium | reverse complement strand
GTATGTTTATATTGTTCTATATTTGGACTTGAATTAATTCAAAAAAAATATTAGAATTGATAAATATATGAAAATTTTTAATAAATATTGCACATTTAGTTTTAACAATGTGTTACTTTTATTACAAAAATACAGAAGAAAATTTATAAAAGGAGAGTAACTAAGTGAAAAAATTAACTAGCTTAATTCTTATAGTTTTATTGATAGGATTATTTATGATTTCCTGTACAGGAGGCGAGACTTCTGATTTACCGGCTCATCTAAGAGATTATTTCTCAAGCGATGCATTAATGATGATGCCTGATGATACGGTAATTACAATGAAAATTGACTCATTAAATGATGTTTATAAAGCTTTAGAGTTTGGATACCTTAATGACGCAATGACAGAAGAACAGCTTCAAAAATTAGTGAATAAATTCGATATCAATCCATTACAAACAGCAAACATAGAAGATATGTATGGAATAGATCCGGACAAACCAATAATTATTGCTGTGAAAGAAATTAACGCCACAGGTCCATTTAATCCGGAGAATATTCTTTTTATGATGGCTTTCCCGTTCACTGATGAGAACAAACTTTTAACAGAAGTATTTGAAATTGATTTAGAAGAATATACCATAGAAGAAGTTGGCGGAGGTTCGATTTATGTTAAAGATTTAGGTCCTAATACAGGTGTAATGAGAGACGGTTACTTTATAGCATTAGGTTCTCCTGAAGCTTCAAAAGAAGATATCAAATCAATTGCCGAAACCATGCTTACTTTACCGGAGGATCAAACTTTGAGAAACTCAGAGAGATACATTCAACATATGAGTAATTCCAATCCTGAAAGTATATTTAATTTTTATATGGATATAGCTGCTGTTGATATTGACCCTGAAGAGATTATGGAGTTAATGGGTAATTATGGAAATCCGGGTCCTTTTAATGCTTTTGGTTCAATGGCTAATTTTGACCAGATAGAGGAATTAGAATATGCTCTCATGGATGGATATGTTTCTGATAAAACAATGGGTATGTCTTTATATACAGAATCTGTTGAAGGGAGCGATATTTTCTCCGGAAGTTATCCTATGTCAGACATATTCAAGAATATACCAGGCGAAATAGCTCTGTTCTCCTATCAGAATTCTGATATGAGTAATATTAGTGAGGAAATGGTTCAAGATATAACATAGATATGATATTCGGAGAGCTATTTAGCAGTCTTGAACAGGAAACAGGAAAAAGCATATACGAAATAGTAATGTTGATGAATGGAGAATTTGGTCTGTTTATAACAGATTTTCAAGGACCATTAATGCTTAAAGCAGGGTTTAGTATAGGTTTAGCCGATACAGAAGGGATGAATAATATTTTACCTTCAATAGCAAATTACATATCTAGTACACTTGATATTAATATAAATGAAAGTGATGGTATATATTCTACACAAAATATCGGAGTACCATACAGCATAAACTTCGGCATAGCAAAAGACAGCCTGATATTTGCATCAAGCAAACAATTCTTTAATGATATCATAAACAGTAATGAGAAAACCTCTGACGAAATAACAAATGATAAGATTAAAAACAGCTTT
>CAYUUC010000634.1:0-1599 GCA_964447635.1 uncultured Spirochaetia bacterium | reverse complement strand
CATAAAAAATTATATTTTCCGAATATCACTAATTGTTAAAGA
Organism: uncultured Spirochaetia bacterium; assembly: GCA_964447635.1. Lineage (GTDB taxonomy): Bacteria > Spirochaetota > UBA6919 > CAYUUC01 > CAYUUC01 > CAYUUC01. The sequence continues at coordinate 1,557 of CAYUUC010000634.1, read as the reverse complement.
ACATCTTTTACAAAAATCTAACCTATTTATTTCTATAATTGTTTGAATGTCTATTGTGGACTATAAACTTTTGTATTTTTACATTATGACGAAAATATTCTGAGGTTGTTTCACAAGATTATGAAAAAGACCCTTTGTCTCTTTCGGAGACGCATATATCTTTCCCCTCATGAGAGGAAAGGATTAGTAAAAGTTAAGGTAATAAATAAATTACAGTGTTTTGTACACATGGTAGGTAGAAATTATGACACTTGGAGTATTCCTATGATAGGGGTTTGGGGGTCTATTCTTAGATTTTTGTGGAAGAATATTCAGATAAATCTAGAAAATATATGAAATATTTTTAGTATATAAATATAATAAATAATTTTGATAAAAAAGGGCTATAGGTAATTGATAATGAATAAATTAAATACTATCATAAATGGAAATTGCATAGATATTTTAGAAAACAATATTGAAGAACAAAGCGTAGATTTAATATTTGCTGATCCACCATATAACCTTCAATTAGAGAATGAATTACATAGACCTAATGAAACAAAGGTTGATGGAGTAGATGATAATTGGGATAAATTTAGTGAATTAGAAGATTATGATAAATTTACTTACGATTGGTTAAAAGCTTGTAGAAGAGTATTAAAGAAAGATGGGTCTATATGGGTTATTGGGTCATATCATAATATATTTAGAGTAGGAAAAATAATGCAGGATTTAGGATATTGGATCTTAAATGATATTTTATGGGTAAAAACAAATCCTATGCCTAATTTTAGAGGTGTTAGATTTACTAATGCACATGAAACATTGATTTGGGCTAAAAAGAGCAAAGATTCAAAATATACATTTAATTATCAAGCTATGAAAACTCTAAATGATGACTTACAAATGAGAAGTGATTGGCATATACCATTATGCACAGGAGAAGAAAGATTAAAAGTAGATGGGAAGAAAGTTCATTCAACGCAGAAACCAGAAGCATTATTAAGAAGAGTAATATTATCTACTAGTAATACAAATGATGTTGTATTAGACCCATTTTTTGGAAGTGGAACTACTGGAGCTGTGGCTAAAAAACTTAGAAGAAACTGGATAGGAATAGAGAGAGAGAAATACTATTTAAAATTTGCACAAAAAAGAATAGATGAAATAGAAGAACAAACATTGTTAGGAGAAGAGTTTTATATGACAGCTTCTAAGAAAGCTCTTCCAAAGGTTAGTTTTGGTAGTTTGTTAGAAGTAAATATGATAAAAGAAGGTGAAACTTTATATTCAAAAAATAAGAAGTATTATGCTAAAGTATATGCTGATGGATCATTAAAATATGATGGTTTTAGAGGCTCTATTCATAAAACAGGAGCTTATTTACAAGATAAAAAATCATGTAATGGATGGAGTTTTTGGTATGTAGAAAGAAATAATGAGTTGTTATCCATAGATGATTTAAGAAATAAATATAGAGAATTGTATATGAATAATAAGGAAAAAGTTAATGGATAGCGAAATTATATTTTCCGAATATCACTAATTGTTAAAGAATATCTTTTACAAAAATCT
>CAYUUC010000633.1:0-1600 GCA_964447635.1 uncultured Spirochaetia bacterium | reverse complement strand
ATTTCCAATACCTTTGTTACTGTAAGTGGTAAACTAGGCATATTATCAATGTCTTTCATTATTTTATCAATTTTGTTATCCATAATTTATTACCGATTTGTATTAATTTATAAGTATATAATATATTAAATTTACTCCAAATTTATAAGCTAGTTCTCTTAAGTTTAGAGATGTGTTATGAACTTCAGGTTTTTCCCATCCATCTAGTATATCAGAACTATAAATATAAAAAACAGCTATCCGTTTTTTTACATACAATACCCAAAGAGTAGCAGGTTCACCATCATGTTCGTGTATTTTTGGCAATCCTTGTGTAAAATTATAGTAACAATGGAAAATTTCATGGTCTTTTCCAAGAATGATTAGTTCATTTTCTGGATATAGCTCATTTATTAGATTTCTAAAAGAATTATCCAATCCATAATCATCATTAGCTATTAATGTTCCACCATTTTCCAGGTATGATTTTAAATTACTTTTCTCGTTATCATCAAATAGAATTTGCCCATGACCATTAAGTATTAATAAGGGATAATTAAAAAAATCGTTATTTTTAAAATCAATATGAGCTACACTTTCATCGATTGGATAGTTTGTTTCATCTTTGAGATTTCTAATAAAGTTCATAATAGCTTTTTCAGCACTATACCAATCCCCCCCACGATATTTTACTAATCCTAAATTAATATAATCTGATTGTGGTGAAATTATACTACCATATATGAATATCATAATAAATAGAATTAAAACCATGATTTTATGTCTTATCATTATTCCACCTTTTCATCTTTATTCTGATTCTTCCTCAAATATTAATGAATCTGATGAGGAATCCCCTTAAATCCCCTCGTCTTCTGCGAAGACGCAGTTAAGGGGGATTTGGATTTCATTCTAATTCCCTCCTTCAATAAGAGGTGCTAGGACGGATTCTACGATTAAATATTTCATAACAATGAGGAACAACCTTTATTCTATTAATATAATATAGATTAATAAAAAAGTTTAATAATCAAATATTCACATCCACTTTTTTAATTTGAAATAGGTAATCATAAAAATAATTATTATTATCATTATACCTCCTATGACTGGAAAAGCCATAGAGTGTTCCATATATGGAAGTGTAATATTCATACCATAAATACCAGCTATAACAGATAATGGCAATAATATAGCTGAAAAGAAGGTAAGTATTTTCATTACTTCATTCGTTCGATTAGATGTGAGTGAATCAAAAGTAGCTGAAAGCCCCTCTATTAGTTCCTGATGGTCTTCTATGATATCCCAAATCCTTCGTATGCTATCCGCAACATCACTCCAATAAATGACCATATCCTGGTCAAAGCCTTTATATTTACCCGATTCAAGCATCTTAAACATAGCTATCTGGGGTTTAAACATTGTATTAAGTAAAATGCTATTAGTCCTTACTTTTGATATCTTTTCTATGGTTTTCCTGGCTTTTTTTATATCAAATAAATTATTATTAATTTCTTCGATTAATCTACCATTATTCTTTATGGTTCTTAATGAGTGGGAGAAGATATGGGTTATAATTTGATAAATAATCCAGGTACTGGAATTATTCAAATACTCTTCT
>CAYUUC010000632.1:0-1600 GCA_964447635.1 uncultured Spirochaetia bacterium | reverse complement strand
TTAAAATCAAAGTATCAAAAAATCATATGTATATTGACTTTTGAGATGATATTGGTTAATATATCCCTATATTTAAATGGTGGTTACTATTAGTGGAAGTGAAAGTAGGTTCCAATTTATATCTTGATGTCTGTTGTTTGAACAGACCATTCGATTATCAGGGTGATAGCAAAATTAGATTAGAAACTGAAGCGATATTGATTATCTTAGATCATATTGAAAAAGGTGTATTTAATTTTTTAAAAAGTGATATAGTTGATTATGAAGTTAATAAAATCCTCAATGAAAATAGGAAGTCTTATATTGATTTGATTTTGTCTTTGGTAACAAGCAATATTGAGTTAGATGATTCGATTGTATATAGAGCCAAACAATTTGAAAGTTATGGAATAAAAACATTCGATGCTTTACATTTATCATGTGCGGAAAATAACACCGAGTTCTTTCTAACAGTAGATAAAAACATAATTAAAAAGTCAGAAAATATAAAAGACTTGAATATTGTTGTAACTAATCCAATTGAGTTTTTAGAAGAGTTTTTAGGAGTTTAATATATGAAAGATGTAAGTAAACTAACACCAAATGAAATTAGGAGCATATGTTATTCGGCTATAATCAAAGAAGTAGGTGTAACAGGACTATTGAAGTTCAATAGGCAATTTTCAATTGGAGAAGGAGATTATACAGAAGATAGAAGGGAATCATTGAAAGACTACACTATTGATGATATTGTAAATGATATAAAAAAGAACAAATAATTAAGTTGGTGTCGCATGAATTCGAGGTTCGTTGCACATAGCCGCCAAAAGTCCTGTGATCTATATCGCATGTTATGTTTTATAATTGTTGTAGATATAATTCAGGAAAGAGTATTATTACCCAATTATCAAATTTAAACGACCATTTATTATTTATAGTATATTCGTAAGATAATAGTATTATTAATATATGAATATACTATTAAATTTAATAGGTAAAAAGGCGTTTATATATTTTATAATGATTATCGGATATATTAGAGTAAGTACCGAAAAACAGGATGTAGAAAACCAAAGAAGGATAATACTCGAATACGCAAACAACAATAAGCTACATGACATTACCTTTGAGGAGATTACGATATCATCAAGAAAGAGCAGAAAAGAAAGGAAAATCAATAAGCTGTTGAATATACTTTCTGAAGATGATATTCTAATTGTAACCGAATTATCAAGGCTGGGCAGAAGCGTATCAGAGGTTACCACGATTGTTCAAGAGATAATGGAGAAGAATATTCGTCTTATCTGTATCAAACAGAATATCGACACCATTAACAAACACGATATAAACACAAAAGTAATCATAACCATGTTTTCTCTGCTCTCTGAACTGGAAAGAGATTTAATATCCATGCGTACCAAAGAAGCATTAAGAACCCGACAAAAGCAAGGAGTAACGCTGGGACGACCAAAAGGAACGACTCGCAAATGTAAGCTCGAGAAACACAAAAAACAGATACAAGAGTATCTGGATATAGGTATATCGAAATTAGCTATGTCAAAACTATTAGATGTGAGTTATCCCACTCTATTCAAGTACATAAAGGATAACAATATGAAAA
>CAYUUC010000631.1:0-1601 GCA_964447635.1 uncultured Spirochaetia bacterium | reverse complement strand
CAGGGGCAGTTTATGACTATGGGTTTAGAATTTATGACAGCAGGATTGCCAAGTTCCTGAGTGTGGACCCGTTGACGAAATCTTATCCGATGTTAACTTCTTATCAATATGCTTCAAACACTCCAATTTGGGCAATGGATCTTGACGGATTAGAAGCAGATTACTTTAATATCAATGGAGATTTTAGACGCAGAAGTAATAAAGGAGAGCCCAAAATATACATAACAAATGAAAATCAAACTAAAGTACTTAGTGATTATAAACATTTAAATAAATATACACTAAGAAAAATTGGGCAACATTATGCTGGCCAAATTGATGAAATTCCAGATGACATAAATATTTGGACAAAAAAGGGGAAATCAATAATGTCAACATCAACATATTGGGGAAACTCTAAACATTACCGTGTAATATATATTACAAAATTAAGTGGACTTTATCAAGAAAGAGACGGGAGAATAGTAGGCGGCACATCACCACTAATAGATAATTATCATAATTTTAAATGCTGTTTAAATCATGAATATAGACATTGGAATCAATATAAATTAGAAGGCGTTTGGAAACAAACCCTTGACGATCCTTATACAGAATTAGATGCAATTGATTATGAAATAAGTCAAGATGAATGGAGAGAAACTACAAGTGAGTGGAAAAAATTTACTGTAACTTATGCGGGTCAAAATATAGCTAAAATTAAGGATACAGAAAAAAAGGAAAAGTGGTTAAATTATTTCGAGAATAGGTTTAAAGTAAAATATACAAATCTCTCTACAGATTATGATAAAGTGCATTGGAAATTAAACACAGAAACCTCTGAAAATGAAGAAAATAATAACACAAATTAATATAAAGATCAAGATTATATTTATATTTTGTATTGCCTTATTATTTTTTAGTTGTGATAATGAGCCAAATCATCAGCAAAAAAAAAATGTATATGAGTTTTTAAACTTCGATTATTACTCATTTGTCAAAAAAGGAAATCTCCCAAATAATTTATGGTACGAAGTTTTGAATGTAGGTTTTGAGTTAGCTGATTCTATCTACATAGATAGTATTCTATTTTTAACTAATTGCAATTTCCCAGATAATTTGGAGGTTTTCGATACAATAACATGGGAATTCTCTCATTTAACAAATTTTAATGAAGTTAATAGTAATAACAAAGAGAAATATTTCTCTTCAGATAGAAACAACTTCAATAATTCGACAGACATTCAAAGTTTTATTGTTTTATCGAAACCTCTTTTTTCAGAAAATTATAATTATACTCTAATAAAAGAAATTAGGATTATATGTATAAATCCATATAACGATTGTTCAATAACCAAATACCATCTATTCAGTTGGAATGAAGAGTTAAATAGATATATTATAAGTACGACATTTACAGTTAATTTATTTAAAGAATATACAATAAATAGTCTTGAAAATATGAAGAAAAAAGAAAGTTCACGTTAGTTTATTACTAATATTTCTACACCCCAGTTAACGAGCGTCTGTGACGTGTGCATAAACTAAAGCAAATGAATGAACAACTTGCCCCCCCGCAATCGCGGTAAAGCGGTATTCGCCATACCAGGAGCGCAAAAAAC
>CAYUUC010000630.1:0-1603 GCA_964447635.1 uncultured Spirochaetia bacterium | reverse complement strand
GGCAGAACATCTGACTCTGGATCAGAAGGTTGAAGGTTCGATTCCTTCCTCCTGAGCTAAATGGTCCCATCGTCTAGGGGTCTAGGACGTCGCCCTCTCACGGCGATAACGGGGGTTCAAATCCCCCTGGGATCAAATATAAAATTCAATTCATCATATCTTTCTTTTTTTTAATCCAATTCTATATTATCCTTCCTATATATTGATTAATTAAATTTTTGGAGTTTTTTAACATTGAAAATCTTAAAAAAGATGTATTACTCCCTTAGAGAACTACTAAATACTATATACCTTATGTTTAACTCTTTCACCGTAATATTTACAAGATGGAAAACCGGTGGAACACTTGTATTGGAAAATACCGTAAAACAAGTATTATTTACAGGAATAGGTGGTTTACAGGTTGTTGGTCTTGCAGGATTTGGTTTTGGTTTGGTTTTATCTATAATTTTCTTTTCTTTTGGTTTTCCTAATGATATTCTAACTAATCTTCATGGACAGGTTCTAACAATAGTTATAGTAAGGGAATTGGGACCATTACTAACAGCATTGATATTAATCTCTCGTTCTGGAACAGCTATGGCTACAGAAATTGGTAATATGAATGCTAATAGAGAATTTGATGCTTTAACTTCTATGGGTATAGATGTAGTCCATTATGTTATTACTCCTAGGATTCTGGGAATGGTTTTAGCGATAATATGTTTGAATGTCTATTTTTCTTTTATTAGTGTGATTATATCAGCAGTAGTATTCAATATAAATAATATAAGTTATAATGTTTTTTTTAATACTTTTTTTGACAGCTTGGAATTTAATAACATATTTTTATCATTTTTAAAAACCATTGGTTCTGGTATTATAATTTCAACAATCTCTTGTTATGAAGGATATAGGAAGAAGATAACTTTTAATGATGTTCCAAAAATATTAACCAGAGCTACAGGGAAATGTGTGGTATGGTGTTTTCTTTATTATGGATTTATCACGATTTTAAGTTATATTTAAGTACGTAAATAACCAAGGAGAAAGGATTTGGAATTTAAACTAAAACATGCCAATAAAATTGTAACATTTTTTATATTAATTGCTATTGTGATTTTAATTGCTACTTTAGTTTTTACTGGAGATATAGCGGATCTATTCAGCAGAAAATATTTTATAACTTCAATATTTAAAGATACTTCAGGTCTTTCACAAGGGGTTCCGGTTACATTAAAGGATTTGGACATAGAAATTGGCAAAGTTGAGAAAGTAGGGGAAAGCAATGCCAGAGGAGAAGTCACCGTTGTATATTCAGTATTAAGTAATTATGCTAATTCATATCTAAAAAGAGATACAATTGCTTTCTTAGAATATCCAGCTATTCCTGTTATTGGAGGGAATACAAGAATTTCATTAACAATAGGGGAGGATTCAAAAAAACTAATCCCAATAAACGATAATGGTAATCCTGTTATAAATGATATTTATATTCCTTCTAATCAAACCAGTGAAGGAAAAGCTATATTAAGAAAGGATTTTTATAAAGAAGAAGGAATAAGTGAGATTAACGCTATTATTACAAATATCGAAGAATTAACCTCTCAATTATCTAATAATG
>CAYUUC010000629.1:0-1605 GCA_964447635.1 uncultured Spirochaetia bacterium | reverse complement strand
GAAGATGAGAGGATATTAGGAGGGTCTCTTTTAAAACCAGAAATTTCACAGAAGGCTTTTTTTTAATACCACTATTTTTATTTGTTATATAGTATCTATAGCTGTTAATGTCTCTCTTTATACTGTTTAGCATTAAAGCACCCCCTATTAGAATTTACAAATCGGAAGATATAAAGAATTTTATTATCCATTTTTTGTTTCTTTTATTATTTTTAATTATGAGTTTGTTATTCTTTACTATATAGGGTTTACACTGTAATCGCTAAAGATATCTTGTATATTAATGATAGATTATAATTAATGGATATGCCTTATTTATGAATCGAATCAGAACCAATAATCAATTGTTAAATGTTTTTAGATTACCTTCTTTGTGGATTTTACTAATATTAATTAGTTCAATCATTTTTAGTAATTATTTAACATCATATATAATTATTAACATTCATTTAATTTTGATTTTATTTGCATTTTCATTTATTATATTTATTATATTATATAAATTTAAGAAATATCAAATATCTCTAATTATCGTGTTTATCTTATTATTTCTCTCATTTATGATTTTCTTAATCCCTCTACTAAGTAATTCAAGACAACATATTAAAAATTATTTACAGTTTAAAGATAGATTGGAGATAATCGAATATGAAATAATGTCCTATCCATCATTAAAGAATATTGGTGGTAATATTATTTATATATATGAAGCCAAAGCGATTAAGATTATACATAATGAAGTTTCAGTCTCTGTAAATGGTAAAGTGAATATTCAATATATTGGTGAAGATTTAAATCTAACAAAAGGAGATATAGTAATCAGCAATAAATTTCCTGATTATAATCCAAAAAAGTTTTATAATAAGGGAAAGATTGAATTATTTAACATATTCATGAACTTAGATTTAAACCAGGATGAGATTATATCTACTAAATATCGTAGCTGTATTATTGATAGATTTATCCTTGATGTAAGAAGGAACATGACCAATTATTTGGATGAGTATTTGAGTAAAAACATGACCAGTATAGCAAAAGCTGTAACGATAGGAGATAGGAGTAATCTAGATGGTAAAACTAAGGAACTTTTCAGCAAAACATCATCAAGTCATTTACTTGCTATATCAGGATTACATGCAGCATTGGTTATAATCCTTTTTAGCATCATATTGAAAAAAATCATAATAAATCGTAAATTAAGATTTTTCGTTATGTTTCCTTTTTTAATATTTATTGTATTGATAACCGGCAGTAGAATATCCATAATACGAGCAGTACTAATAGTGATTTTAGGACTAATGGCTTCTGTTTTCTTGGAGAGGAGAAAGAATTACTTTAATATCTTATTTTTATCAGCATTATTGATATTAGTTTTTCAGCCATGGATGTTATTTGATATTAGTTTTCAATTATCCTTTACTTCTGTTTTTGCAATATTCTATTTTTTTATTCCAATAAAAAACTTATTAGAAAGCAAAAAGGATATAAATAGAAATACAGTTGGTTATAGATTAATAAAATACATATTATATCCACCATTGATAGCATTATTTGTCCATTTTACTACCTACCCTATAATCATATATCACATTAATAGTATCAATC
>CAYUUC010000628.1:0-1605 GCA_964447635.1 uncultured Spirochaetia bacterium | reverse complement strand
ACCATATACTAAAAAGGATATATTGGATTATATTCAAAATATCCATAAAAAGATAGAATCTACTGAAAATAAAGCTGAATTATACTATCAACTAGGCATTATTATGATGTACCTAAATAAGCTCAAATCTGCCAGAAAATATCTAAGATATTCAATTAAATTGGACAATAAAAAAGCAAAATACTATGTTGTTTTATCAATGGTTTATGAAAAAATGAATAATGAATATCTAATGGTTAATTTTTTAGAGAAAGCAGAAAATATAGACAGCTTTAATATAGATGTAATGACTATGAAAGGGCGTTTATTGGAAATCCAGGATAATATTAAACAAGCTCAATACCATTATAATCTAGCTAGTGATATTGACCCATCAAATCCTTTACCTTATTTCTTTAAAGGTAGGAGCTATATCATGGAAGATGATTATTATCAAGCAATAATAGAGTTGGAAAAAGCACATAAAAATTTAGATAAAGATGATTTTAGATTAGTTGATGTGTTAACATTACTTGCCGAATGTAAATTTGAAAATGAAGAATACAATGATGCATTTAATATATTGGAAGACCTCATAGAAAAGTATCCCTATCGATGTGAACCATATTTTACTAAATCTGGATTTGTCTTTTCTTTAGGGATGGAGTCTGATGCTCTTAGACTAATAGATTCAGCTATTGAATACGCTCCTAATAATATAATGCTTAATACTTTCCATATAAAGAAAGCTGAATATCTTAACCTTTTAAGCAGAACGGATGAAGCTATATACTATTTAGAGAAATCACTTAAAATAAATCCATATAATATAAAAGTCCTAGATATGTATGGTGAAATATTATCAGCACGCTCGGAATATGATAAATCCACGGAGATTTATCTAAAAAGAAATTCAATTCAGGAATCTGTTTTCATATACTATCATATAGCTAATAATTACTTCTCAAGTGGTAATTATGCTATGGCTTATGAATTTATTAATAAATTCATAAACTTAGAAGATGATTATCCGCAATCATATGTGCTAAGGGCGAAAATCAACTCCATTCAGGGATATAGGCTTCTGGCTATGAATGATTTGAATAAAGCTCTTTCCATTGATGATGAAGTAATTGTGTTATATGAAAATGATATGTTCTACTTTTCAAATCTTAAAGGAATGGAAGAATTTCAGCATTTTCTGGATGTTATAAAAAATCGTTTTGATTGATTTATCTTTTAGCTATTTTCATTTCTATTAGCTTTTTCATAGCCATTAATGCCCCTTCAACCTCTCCTTGGATACATCTAATTCTATAGATTTTACCAGCGTATTCTGCTTCTACCATGATAAACTTATGGTTATGCTTAATTCTTGGTGGATTAACCATATTTTCAAATTTTACTTTTGCATTAGCAATTCCCCATGGTATATTTTTGTAATTTATGGCTATTTTTTTTCTAATGACATCGTTTTCTTTAAAATCTTTGCTAAGGGTTAATTTTCTATCACTTTTCATTTAAACAACCTCTGTATCGTAATCATATTCCATTTTATATAATTTTTCTAAAATATCTTTTAATGATCTTTTATAGGATTCTTCTCTTGATATAATGTTTTTCAGT
>CAYUUC010000627.1:0-1607 GCA_964447635.1 uncultured Spirochaetia bacterium | reverse complement strand
GACACATCATATCACCTATGGTAATTGTTACCAATTGGTTATTCACACCATATCCTATATCGTGAAGTGTTTTATTAACTTTTTTATATTTACACTTGTTTTTATCATATTGCAATGTGATTTTCTTATTCTCCATATCGATTTCAATATTTTCAAAACCTTTTAAATTTTTCAAAGTATGGTTTATTTTTTTGCAATCTTCTTCATTTTGCAAACCTGGTATAAATAGGATTGCCTGATATATATTTCTATGTTTAACCATTTTATTATCCTCATTGTTATTATACCTATTAAACACTTACATATAATATAAGGATATTTCTTATTTATTTAAAACATAAATATGCATAATAACCTTTTTTCAGTAAGGATTTCTACATTATAATGAGATATATAATAAAATTAAAATATTCTAAATTTATTTTAAGGGAGGAATACTATTAAAATATTTTTAAACAGAGATGATTAAGAATTATGATATGATAAAAGGAAATTATATAAGAAATATAATTTCCTTTGTAAACAAAAATCTATTTTTATAAATTAATCTTCAGGTTCAAACATGTCTTTTCCGACACCACATTCTGGGCATACCCAATCATCAGGTAAATCTTCAAAAGCTGTTCCAGCTTTAATACCATTATCTGGGTCACCTACTTCTGGGTCATAAACATAACCACAAGCTGTACAAACATATTTCTGCATCTTCGTAACTCCTTTCCATAATAATAATATGAAATTTATTTAAGATAGATTAAATTCTACCCTCTATTAATATATTAATAAATTTTTACAGAATCTTAAAGTCTTTTAATAAATTTACTAAAAATTATTCAAAATCTTTTTTTATTGACAGTTTCAGTGAATAATAATAAAAGAAAAAGTATATATATCAAAACAGATTATTCTTTTATAGATTTTAAAACCAGATAATTAATGACTGCATCTTTCTCTTTATCATTCAGGTTAGCACCGTATCCTATCATAGTATCAACAACAGAAGTCCAACCTTCCTGGTCATATGAAACTTCATCAATCTTACTCAATTTATGGCATTGGGTGCATCTTTGTTCTACAAGGTCTTCTCCATATGAATAATATAAATATTCAATTACTTTTTCTTTTTCTTTATCATTAAGATTAGCACCATAACTAATCATTGTATCTACGGTTTCAATCCAGGTATCTTTGTCATAACTTACTTCTTCTACTTTATCCAAATCATGGCATTGGGTACATCTTTCCTCTACTAATTTTTTACCTTCTTGTATAATTTGTACTTCATCATCATCATCTTGGTTTTCTCCATCCTGTTTTTCACCATTTTGGTTATCATCAGAACCATTAAGTTGTAAAGAATTGTTAGTATTATTAGATGACTCCTGTGAAGTGCTTTCACTACAACTAATCATAAGGATTATTGCTAATGATAATATTAGACATAATGTCACTTTATATAAAATATTATTCATAAATAAGTTTCTCCTATATAAAATTAAACTTTTTTAATATATTATCTATTAATTATAATACCATTTGATAACATTTTCAAGTTAGACATGCTATATTTATTATCAAACCATTATTTAGCATTTTTATCCTATTCT
>CAYUUC010000626.1:0-1614 GCA_964447635.1 uncultured Spirochaetia bacterium | reverse complement strand
GCCGGAAATAAAAGGAAATCTTAATTATTTAAAGACTTTTATTATTGGTCTTGGTTTTTTCACAACAGGTGTGTCATGGGCTTTATATAATTCATACATGCCGATATTCCTCCGTGATTACATAGAAAGTTCGATAGTTATTGGTTTTATAATGGCGCTTGATAATATCGTTGCGATATTTTTCTACCCTATTATTGGCTCTCTATCAGACAGGATACGAACCCGCTTTGGCAGGCGTATGCCCTTTGTGTTACTTGGCATCCCGATTGCAGCGGTGTTCTTTGCCCTAATTCCTTTTGATAAGACTATTGCTTCGTTGTTGGGTTATAGTCTACAAGGGGATTTAACAGCAGCTTTTATTATCAGGATGGTTTTTGTAATGAGCTTTATCATCGGTATGACGATTTACCGTAGTCCTGTAATAGCTCTTATGCCCGATGTAACTCCCGATAAGCATCGCAGTACCGCCAACGGTATAATTAACCTGATGGGTGGTGTTGGTACTGTTTTCGCCTTCTTTGTCGGCTCAAGATTATATGGTATAGACCGCTCTTTGCCTTTCATCGTTACTTCAATCATAATGGTAATTTCCATGATTCTTATGTTCCTATTCGTAAAGGAGCCGAAAATTCCTCCTGTTACGAAAGAGAAAGAGGAGAAGGTAAAAATTATTCCTGCGATAAAAGAAGTATTCACCGATAAGGACAAGAGTGCATTACTCATACTTTTAGCGATACTATTGTGGTTTATGGCTTATCAAGCATTAGAGACATGGTTCACCACATATGCCACCAAAAATATTGTTCAGAAGGAAAGCATAACAAGTCTTGAGAAAACTCGGGGATGGGAGATAGAAGTTGAAAACGGCTCCATGCGGTACATATCTCCAAAAGGCTATGTAATGGTGGATTATGGTGATACCGTAGTAATGCTACCTGAAGAAAAAGGTTTAAAGACTGATGAAAATGAAACCGTCATAGTTAAACCGGAGTCAGTGGTTGTACTCTCTGCAGATGGTAGTTATCATACAGTTACCGGAGAATATGATTACCTGTTCCCGAAAGATGGCGATAAACGGTTAATATTAGCGGATAACGGAAGAGCATTAATTGTTAGTGGTCGGATAGAACAGGATGTTCTTGACCTTTCCACAAAATTTTCCATTGCTAATCCCTCCGAGTGTTCGATTGAAACCGGCGATACATTCTGCAGATGGGTAAAAGAAAATGAAGCAAGTAATGCGATGACTTATTTCGGTCTGATGTTTATCCTGATAAGCATTCCTGCCGGTATACTCTCCAAGAAGATAGGAAGAAAAACAACGATAATGATAGGTATTATCGGTCTCATAGTAATTCTAGGCATATCGCTATTCCTGAGAAACATACACGCATTGACTGCGGTTCTATCTGCCGGAGGTATATTCTGGGCATTCATAAATATAAATTCTATAACCATGGTTTGGGAGATAGCTACTAACGAAAGATTAGGAACATACACAGGATTGTATTACTTCTTTAGTCAGGCAGCTGCGGTAACAGCACCTCCTTTATTTGGTGTGTTCTTCGATTTCATTGGATTTGGAGTATTATTTCCTGTCTCGATAGGCTTCTT
>CAYUUC010000625.1:0-1616 GCA_964447635.1 uncultured Spirochaetia bacterium | reverse complement strand
TTAGCTCCATGATAATCACCCAAATATTCAAACCTTCTTTTAGCATTCTGAAAATCTGGGAATACTTCCCTTATACAATCTAATATAGTTTTAGTATGACTAAGACTATATAACATGCTAATAGCAGCTAATGCATTTTGTATATTGAAATTGCCAAATAAAGGTAACTCTATTTTCTTATGATTATTATCAATAATAACCTCAAATTCAGAAAAGATTCTATTATTTTCATATTTTTCTATAATATCATTAATTAGGAAGTGGATATCTCTTTTATCCTTATTTGTTTTATAATATATTGAATAGTATTTTACATTTCCTTTTATATCATTTGAAATTTCTTGTATTATTTCATCATCTTTATTAAGTATAACCAAACCATTCTTTGCTACTTTATTAATAAATTTTAGAAAATATTGTTTGATATTTTGAATATTATCAAAAAACTCCAGATGATCTTCGTCTATAGAAGTAATGATAAGATAATCCGGTGTGTAATATTTAAAATTATAAAAAGCTTCACATGCTTCGTATACAAAAAATTCTCCATTGCCTATTCTATAGTTACTTCCCCATGAAGGAACTATACCTCCAACTAGACATGTTGGATCATAACCACATTTTATCATTATATATGATAACATACTGGTAGTGGTTGTTTTACCATGAGTACCAGATATTGCTATACTCTTGGAATTATCTTTCGATAAGAAATCTAATAATTCAGCTCTAGGAATAATTTTAATGTCCTTATTTTTTGCTGATTGAATTTCTTCATTTTGGTCACTAACAGCGTCTGTTTTAATAATTATATAATTATCTTTTATATTTTCTTTTCTTTGTTCATATATAATATTTACTCCTCTACTTTCTAATTGATTGGTGATTTCGCTTTTTTGTATATCAGATCCTTTTACTCGATATCCCTTATCTAATAGAATATTAGCTAATGCTGACATGCTTATTCCACCAATACCAGAAAAGTATATGGTTCTATTAATATCCAGGTTTTTATTCAAATTATGTTTATACATATGATGTATTCTTCCTTAAAAATCTATATATATACTAACAATATGCTTATTTATTTATATAAACTGAAATAAATATGCAAATAACTTTTCTATAGAGAATACTTAATAATATTTTATTCTTATGTTTTATCTTTTATGAGTTACTTAAATGTTAATTTCCATCTATCATTGGGTTTTCTAGGTTTATTATATTTATGGAGTGATATAAAAAATTATGTTATTTAATCTTGTTTCATTGCCGAAGGAGGGACTCGAACCCTCACAGTGTTACCACCATCAGATTTTGAGTCTGACGCGTCTACCAGTTCCGCCACTTCGGCTTTAAGTTCTATTAATATAATTATTTTTTTCGTTTAAGCAAATTAATAAATAAATAACATTATCAAAAATTAATTATGATTTAATAAAGTTAATATATATATTTTATTTTCTTTGTTTAAAATTAATTTTAATCGGTACTCCAGTAAATCCAAATGCTTCTCTAAGATTGTTAGAAAGATACCTTTCGTAACTATCTTTTATTATATCTTTATTATTAACAAAGAATATAAAGAAAGGAGGAGCAGAATTAACTTGTGTACC
>CAYUUC010000624.1:234-1620 GCA_964447635.1 uncultured Spirochaetia bacterium | reverse complement strand
AATGGTAAGATAATTGAAAAAAGTATATATTACTATGAAACGATTGAAAAAGCATCTCTTAATGAAAAACATATTAGAAAAGAAACAATTCATCCTGGGGAAGAATATGGAAAATTTGTATACTTGAATGAATATTATGAAAATCTTAAGCCAGGTAGATATATATTAGAACCTATTTTCTATCCCCTAACCAATATGTCTAATTCATATCCAAGTTTATATGGAAAAAAGATACAAATACAAATAGTTCCAATAGATTATGAAGAAGTAACTCCAACATACGAAGAAGAAATTGAATTTGAACCATTACCTCCATATGAAACAGTGAATTTTATCTTAGAATCCAGGATTAATAATAATTGGGATGCCTTTTTTAGATATTTTGATTTATCACAAATAATCAAACTATTCGAAGATTGGGAAAAAAGATATAATAGATTACCTAAGTCAAAGACAAATGAACTGATAGAAGAATTTAAGGAATTCCTAAAAACAAATTTTGAACCTGATATTATAGGTTATGATGTGATTAGATCCTCAAGAGAAAAGACAAAAGCAACCGTCATTGCTGAAATATATAAAGGAACTCCTCAGGTAACTTTGACCAATAGATACACTTTTTATTTAGAGAAAAGAAATGATTATTGGATAATAGTAAATTTTGAGGTATTGAATCTGGGAAGTTAATTAGCTATATAAAGTATTTATTACCATTTCTTTTTAATATAACAATTCTTCATTATTTTTCAATGTATTCAACTATACCCATGTTTAGGGAATATTCTTTTTGCAATTTATAATATAAATATTATGAATAATTAGGATATGAAATGGTCAATCGAAAGAATAAGATACTACCAAGTTTTATACCAGAAAAGGTGATTATCCATTCTAAACAGACTTTAGGAAGACCATCTGATATTATGGTTAATGTTGGTGATATGGTTAAAGAAGGTGAAGTATTAGCTAAACCTAAAGATTTAATATCTAGTTATGTTCATTCTTCTATACCAGGTAGAATTGAAGATATAATGGATTCTGGTAAGGACTATAAAAAAATCAAGATAAAATATGAAGGCACATTGGAATCTCTTAATAAACAACCTGAGACTATTAATAGTCTTTCTGATGAAGATATCTTAAGCAGGATTGAGAAAGCGGGAATTATAGAAAGTTATGATAATAATATACCGATTTTTTATTTAATTAGTTTATCTAGACTTAACAATATTAAAAGCGTTTATATCGATGCTACAACTAAAGAGGATAGACCATTCCTTAACGATTATCTTTTATCTACAAAGAAAAAAGAAATCCAATTAGTGATTGAGATTTTAAAAAAAGTATTTAAATAGCCACTAAAAATGAGCGTTCTTCTTCTGCCCC
>CAYUUC010000624.1:0-224 GCA_964447635.1 uncultured Spirochaetia bacterium | reverse complement strand
CCAGTAAAATAACTATAATAGGTAATTATAAAAACATATTCAATGGTTTATTAAATTATAATAAAAAAGTAAATATTAAATATCATACATCAATGAAAACCAATACTGTAAAAAAATTAAAATTAAAATATAATAGAAATAAAATCATGTATAAATCTATAGATTGTTTATCAAAAGAATCTTATATTATATCTTTAGAAAGTTTAATTCAAATATATGAAGCT
>CAYUUC010000623.1:0-1622 GCA_964447635.1 uncultured Spirochaetia bacterium | reverse complement strand
CAACCGTTGTGTTTCTTCGAGAAACCAACGAACTTTAGTCGTTGGAGTATGTCATTTAAATGGGAAAAGTCATTTAAAGTCTCTCCCATATTACCCAGCCACAAAGTGTGGAGCTTATCAAGTTTTGTAAGCGGTTTAATGTCAGAAATTTGGTTATGCCCAAGATATGCTTTTTCTGAGTTTTCCAAATGTTCTATACCTTCTAAATTTACGATACCTTTTCCTGTAGCGACTAGGGAGGTTAGTTGAAGAAGGTCAGATTTGAAGATATAGCCATTACTCTTATCCAGATTTTCTCTTATGGCTTTCTCAAGATTCTTGTCAGCAAATGAAATAACTGGATTGCCTTCTTTCGTTCCTGAAGAACAAGACCAAGAAAGTATAACAGAAAAAACAATTAATAAAATAACAATTATTTTTTTTTAACATAAATGTAACTCCTTGAAATAAACCAAAATTATATAATAAATTAAACTAGTATTAAACGAGATTCTTAACACATTGATTATTAAAAATGTACGGCACATATTTGTATACCAAAATTTTTAATAATAAGGTACGGGTTTTAAAGAACTAAAAACCTATTATATTCTAATTTTTATATTCCATATTATGCTATTCCAGAAATAATAATTATTATCCTAATTGAATAATATAAGAAATGTAGTGTGGTAAATTTTTTTTTCGTGGTGCTTTTTTGAGACAACAAGATTTATTGCTTTGTCTGACATAAGAAAAATAATTTCAATTAATATTTAACTTAATAGATATTTTACTTACTTTTTATATATAGTTTATTATAACTTGGAGGTTTATATTGAATAAACCAAAAATCCTTATTGTAGAAGATGAACAAATAATTGCGATAGATTTACGGATGGTTCTTGAAACGTTAGGATATTCAGCAAGTAATATTATAAGTAAAGGTGAAGATGTATTACCATTTGTAAAAGAAAATGAAATTGATTTAATACTAATGGATATCAGATTATCCGGAGAAATGAGTGGTATTGATTCGGCTAGGGAATTATATGACAATAATTATAAAATACCGGTAATATATTGTTCAGCTGAAATTAATAAAGAAAGATTACAGAAGATAAAAATTCCTAATACTTACGGTTTCTTAATCAAACCTATACGAGAAGATACCTTATATACTACTATAGAAATAGCATTAGATAAAGCTAAATTAGAAAGAGAAGTATTAATAAAAAATCAGGAACTGGAAAGAGTTAATGAAGAGTTTGAACGGTCTAACGAGGAGCTTATATCTTCTAACACCGAGTTAGAGATTAGTAAAAATAATTATAAGAAGCTTTTTGAGAATATGTATAGTGGTTTTGCTGTTCATGAAGTAATTTTTAACGATGATAATGAACCTGTTGATTATGTAGTAACCGATATAAATAAATCATACGAACGTTTTACGGGACTTAACAGGGAGCAGGTAATTAATAAAAAGATAAAAGATGTTTTGCCTAATATAGAAGAAGATTGGGTTAAAACTGCATGTAAAGTTGCTGTTACAGGTAAGCCTGTTAAAATGGAAATGTATTCTGCACCATTGGATAAGTATTTTGATATATATATTTACTCCACAAAAAAAGGACAATTTATAT
>CAYUUC010000622.1:915-1625 GCA_964447635.1 uncultured Spirochaetia bacterium | reverse complement strand
GTTGAAAAAGTTGTTTAATATGAAAAATGATACTGAATAGTTTAATTATATGCTTATTCAGTCTATCTATAAAGTCATTATTAGTAAAAATCATCCATTATTATTAGCTAATTCTTTATATTAATTTGTTCGATATATATGGATTATTGCTTTTAGGTATTTGATTTCTATGGAGGTAAATTAATGATAATTAATCATAATGTGGCTGCTCAGAATGCTCATAGACACTTCTCGATAAATATACGGAAAATGGATAGAAATCTTGAGTCCCTCTCATCAGGCGAAAGAATTAACAGAGGAGCAGATGATGCGGCAGGTCTTGCTGTATCTGAAAAAATGAGAGCCCAAATAAGAGGATTAAATCAAGCATCAAGGAATATACAGGATGCTATTTCACTTGTACAGACTACAGAAGGCTTCTTAAAAGAATCCAACGAGGTTTTACAAAGAATGAGAGAATTAACAGTACAGGCAGCAAATGGCATCTATACACAAGAAGACCGCTCACAAATTATGGTAGAAATAGATGAACTTGTTAAAGAATTGAACAGAATCCACGAAGATGGCAAATTCAATACGCTTCGCTTACTTGATGGAAAAACCCTCGGGCTTAACAGTTTTAGTAGTAAAGAGAATGCTATACCTGACCCGAATATAACATCATTGGGTAGTAGTGATATAGCTCTTGCCCGAAATGTGAACTTTAATGA
>CAYUUC010000622.1:0-905 GCA_964447635.1 uncultured Spirochaetia bacterium | reverse complement strand
ATACTAATAGCGGTGAAAACGGGGTTGTTGTGCAATCAGGTGCAAATACAGATGAGAGAATGTTTATAGAAGTTGATGCATTTAACACTTATGCTCTTGGAATAACTGATGTTCCGGGTGGTGACGGTAACGAGCTTACATATATGGATGCTGCTACAAATGGCAATACGAGTTTAAACGCAAACTTAGCTTGGAGAGAGCATTCATTTTATGAAACTACTCCTATAAACCTCGATGCTGCTATGTATCTTGAAAATGAGATAACTCCACCTGTAAGTGGTGTAACTATCGATTTATTTAGTCCTGTAGATGGAAATAGATTAGACCTTACTACCAGTGAAACATCTACTGAATCTATATCTGTGTTAGATGTTGCCTTGAATAAAGTTAATAGGCAAAGGGCTGATTTAGGTGGTTTTCAAAATAGGTTAGAGCTTGCTCAAAAAGGGGTAGACAACGCAGCTGAGAATTTACAGGCTTCTGAATCAAGGATAAGAGATGTTGATATGGCTAAGGAATTTATAAAATTCACAAAGAATCAGATAATGTCTCAATCAGCAGCATCTATGACAGCTCAGGCAAATATGAGGTCTCAGATAGTTCTTAGAATTATTGGGCAATAGTAGCAGATTAATTTAATTTATAAATACAGCTTGATTATACAGTATATTAGTGTAAGTTATATCGATATGTAAGGTGATTTATGCCACCGTAGCTCAGTTGGTAGAGCAGCTCATTCGTAATGAGCAGGTCGCTGGTTCAAATCCAGTCGGTGGCTATCAACTAAACACCTATCATTTCAAGGTTTTATAATAACTCATATTGTTAGATGAAAATTTAATTCTATTCTTTATTTTTATCAAAATACTAAATCCTTTATTTTAGTGATATTATCATTGCCTCCT
>CAYUUC010000621.1:0-1630 GCA_964447635.1 uncultured Spirochaetia bacterium | reverse complement strand
ATGATTTTTCTTTCAGACTCTATTCTATTCTCATATAGTTCTCTTAACTCATCATTCTGTGTGAACTTTTCGTATTCTGAATGTGCTCTTTTTATTATAGGGTCATTCTTTATTAATACTTTCATATAAACTTCTCTATTTCTTCTTTTGATAGTCCTGTTATCTCAACTATAAAATTTATATCTAATCCTTTCTCCTTCATCTTTTTTGCTGTTTCTATTGCTTTTTTTCTTTCTCCTTTCTTTTCACCTATCTTTTCTCCCTCCTTTCTTCCTTTTTCTTCACCTATTTTTTCTCCTTCCTTTCTTCCTTCCTTCTCAGCGATTTCAAGGTCAGTGATGATTTTTCTTTCAGACTCTATTCTATTCTCATATAGTTCTCTTAACTCATCATCCTGTGTGAACTTCTCGTATTCTGAATGTGCTCTTTTTATTATAGGGTCTGATTTTATTAATACTTTCATGTTCTTATCTCCTTTCTTTCCTTCGTTCAAAAAGAAATAAACCCACTTCTCTATTTCAGAATAAAGATCAGGTCTATTCTTTTTGAGTTTGGGAAATTCTATAAAATGAAAAAATATATGGTCTGTTAAAGCTACATCATTATCACCTTTTAGAAAAAGACCAAACAGGTTGTGTAGCTTATCATTTCCCTTTATCAATACATAATTAAGTAGATTAATGCTTATTACAGGCTTTAATAATTTGTATGACTCACCTTCTTTTAATTGTGAGGAATACATCTTAGACCAATAGTAAAGTATCCTATTATTGTAATAGTTTTCTGATCGTGACTGAACCTCTATATTATATTTAGAACCTTCTTCATCTACTACTTTTACATCTACAATACTCCATTTATCTTCCTTAAAGTTACTTAGATTGAAAGGGTTAGTTACCTTTGCCTCAATAATCTTAGGAAAACCTGAATCTGCTAAAACATCATTAAGAAAATCCAGTAGAATATCCTCGTTACCCTCACTAGAAAATAGGAACTTCACAAAAATATCTGAGTATGCTTTTACATAATTATCCATAAAATATCCTATTATAAATCCTTATCATACAATAAAAGATAATAACCGAATAACTTATAGTCAATATATTTTGATGGGATAAGTATAATAGTATAATTTAGGATATAAGTAGTTTTTTATTTTTATCGCCTCGATACAATTGACTTCGTCAATCACTCGGCGACCGAGTTTTTATATCAAAAAGGTCATCGAGTGATAAAATTACAAAGTAATTTTATAGTATCGAGATGACCACCATAAAGAAGAACCATAAAATTTGCCTATCTTTGTAGACACTTTTATATATGCTGTTACAAAATAAACAAATTCTGTGTATTTGTCAAGACAGAATTTACTTCATAGTAAATAATAATAACAAATACAATAATAAATAAACTAGAAATGAATATTTATTATAAAAATGTCAAAAAAATTCACCATTTCATTTTATATGGTTTATATCTTCCTTTATGTTCAATTAATTTCATTAAATCAACTGTTTGGTGTTCAACTATTTTTGCAGGAGAAATAATTCGGATCTCCATTTGAGATTCTTATTTCAATTTTTAAAGAACTTATTTACAAATTTTTTTCTGTAATTATTTTTAATAAAGC
>CAYUUC010000620.1:0-1637 GCA_964447635.1 uncultured Spirochaetia bacterium | reverse complement strand
CCTTAGAATTATATGTTGTTGCATCCAGGTCATATTTTACTCCATTTTTCCAATAACAAGCTACATCATTAGTTCCGTTATCATAATACCCGGCTATATAGATATTCCCATTTGATACATAAATTGAATATGCATTATCATTAATAGAATTAAATGTAAGTTGTGTTATATTATCATTTAATGAGTAATACGTATCATAATCGGAATTCACATCATCCCAAAAGTTCCCGGCTACATAAACATCTTCACCATCAACAAAAACGGATTCTGCGTATGAATTAGAGGTAGGGAATAAATCAGTTTTAGTACCGTTTTTCCAATAACTCGCTACGAAGATAGTACCCGAAACATATACACCGGATACATAAACATCCCCTTCTGAAACAAATATCGACTCTGCCTTAGAACGCCCGTCATATATATCAGTTTTTTCCCCATTTTTCCAATAGCAAGCTCGTTCTTCTGTTGTCTCGTAGTAATATCCTGCTGTATAAACATCTTCATTATCTACAAATATTGAATGTGCATTAGAATAATTTTCGTCATAGAGGTCTGTTTTTACACCGTCTTTCCAATAACACGAAATTTCTTTAGTTCCTGCTGTATAGAATCCCGCAACATATACAGATTTAGTAGGATTTGTTTCTTCCGGTTTGCAGCTAATAAAAATAAGCAATAACATAATAATCACTAAACTTATCAAAATATATTTTCTCATATTTAACTCCTAATTGTATATAATTTTAATTAATTTATTGAAAACGTTAAGCATTACAAAATCTTGACAAAACGCTTTACATTAAAATATCTTAAAAAGACATTGGTAAGTAAATATTAATGATTAAAATTCTCGCTTTTTTTTGATATATTTTTTGGTTATTCCCTAATATTATGAAAAATACCCCTTTCAAAGGTCGTCTCCATTAAAGATGCACTCTTAATGAAGGAAAAGGATTAGTAAAAGTTTGTGTGTAAAAAATACCCAAGATTTTACTAATTCTTTCTCCTATTATAAGACAGAGACCCAAACCCTCAACACAAACCCATTGATTACGATAAAATCGAACCTCTGTTTACCGAAGCTCTCCAATCATCATAGACCTAATCTTCGTATCATAACCAAAACATGAACAAAATCTTTACTTATACTAAAAATATTCGTATATTATAATATAATACTTGATAATATATAATAAACATAAGGATTAATAATATCATGAATAAGTCTTTTCTATGTGCTTATTAGCTTGTTTTATTTTTTATGATTGTATAAAATCTGGTTTATAGTGAAACTTAAAAAATTATGGGTAAAATACAAAATAAAGAACTTTATGAAAAGATGAAAAAGAAAGACCGCCGGTTGGCTGAACAGCTTGAAGAAAATGAATGCTGTTATTTTTATGTAGTTTTTAATAAGAATAAGGATTATTCTTATAATAGTAATATTATCACTCTAAAACAGGATTTAACCGCTTATGTTGAGTTAGTTGATAGCCTTAATAATTTAATGTCGATCTCCTTTGAAGCCTTTGATTATGGTATTAATTTAGGAGAAGGCATTCTTGGTCATATATTGTTATCTTCTAAAGATTTTTTTAATGGTATTTTTCATAACAATATTATTACTGTAAAAGCCC
>CAYUUC010000619.1:0-1640 GCA_964447635.1 uncultured Spirochaetia bacterium | reverse complement strand
TGAATCATTCTTGAAAACCTAAAGATATTTCTTATAAAGGGAAAGGTTTTATATACTAACCTAAGTTTTGAGTTTATGTGAGAGATTTTAATATTAGTAATATATAAAACTTATATTGACTTATGGATTGATTATGAATAATATTTCTAGTAACGAAAATAAGTGAAAGATTAAGGAATAGATATATGACCAAGCAACAGATAATCTTAGCAATAGACAGGGAGATAGACGCTCTCCCTCCAATACCGGAAAACATAACCAAAATCAGGAAGCTCATCGATGACCCTTCATCCTCAAGCAAGCAGATAGCGAAATATGTAAAGCGAGACCCATCTCTCACCGCTAACCTGTTGAGGGTAGCCAATTCCGCCTACTATGCGGTAATATCCCGTATTGATAGTGTGGATAGGGCGATAACCACCATCGGGTTGAATAAACTATCCAGCTTACTACTCACCATCGGAGCTAAGAAGGTTATTACCGAGAGGTACGAATCCATGGAAGAAGTTTGGGAGTTCTCTCAGAAAGCCGCCTTCTTCTCACAGTCAATAATGAAGATGAGAACCCGATCCTTTGACGAAATTGAAAACGCTTATACAGCAGGTTTGCTACACAATATTGGAAAGATTGTCTTGCTATCGCTGAGCCCGGAACTCATGGAGAAGATAGGCATACTCAGCAAGAAGAAGAATGTCTCCACACATATAGTGGAGAAACTATCTATCGGTATGAGTAATGCAGAGATTGGAGCGAAGATAACCGAGAAATGGAATTTCCCCACTTACATTTCAAAAGCCATCCAATATCAAAACACACCCAAACTGGTCGATGAAGAGTACACTCGCCTGGTTTACCCGGTCTATCTCGCCGTCACCATTGCTAAGACTAATCCCGATACCAAACAGCTCTTCGAAACATTAGAACCTAAGGTTTTGGAAAACTTCAACATTAAGGATGAAGAACAGCTTAAAAAGCTGAGAAACTCTTTGGAACAATTTTACAATAAAATCGGGACTAGAGAATAGCACCATTTTTCCAAATATTAGATAATATTAATTCCATATAAGGGTTTTGTATTTAAAAGTATACAGAATTTTTATATATTTTTAGATGAAGACTTTTGAAAAACAAATTATATAGGATAGGATTATGAATGAAAAAGAAACCATCGAGAAAATATTAAATAATACCAGGAATATAGCTGTAGTAGGGCTATCACCGAAGAAACACCGGGCAAGTCATGGGGTATCCAAATACCTTAAGAACAACGGTTACAACATCATACCAATTTACCCGAGAGAAGATAAAATACTCGGTGAGAAAGTTTTCCGAACATTATCTGATATTGATAAAGATGTGGACACTGTAGTCATCTTCAGAGACCCCAAGCATGTCCTGCCTATCGTGGAGGAAGCCATCAATATAGGGGCGGATAATGTATGGATGCAGGAAGGAGTCATCAACCATCAGGCGGAGGAACTCGCCATGGAGAAGGGTCTCAATGTGGTCATGGATAGATGTATGCTCAAAGAGCATCGTATGCTCAATGGACATAATAAGAGACATTAAATTCACATCCCGTAAGAAAAATCAGTAGTGAGCGGTATGAAAATTGCTAATGTGTTCTTCTTTTCTGGAAA
>CAYUUC010000618.1:0-1643 GCA_964447635.1 uncultured Spirochaetia bacterium | reverse complement strand
GGAACGGAGCGTAGATCTTAGTTTTCATGGGCTTTGCGGTGTGTTGGTCGTGAGGTTTTGTTTGGTTAGAGACATAAACCCGATGGGGGTTCGGGGGACTTTGTCCCCCGACTCCGTTGTTAAACTTAATGTATGGGGGTAATATGCAGTTTAAGACATATACTATTCCTCTTTATGACAATAAAGAAGAGGTGGAAGAACTAAATCTGTTTCTTAGAGAGAATAAAATAATAGATGTGCAAAAGAATTTAATACAGGATGAAAATAAGTATTATTGGAATTTCTTGGTTGAATATGCAAAAGAAGTTAAAAATCAGCAAGGAGTATCGGATAGTAAAAAAAGTCTGGATAGATTACCTATAAAGAAATTAGAGGTTGAAGCCAACTCCAAAGGGGGGATTATCAGGATACCTTACGAATACGAGGAATTCCTCAATACTAACTTAAAAGTCATTCTGATAAAATCAGAAAGGGAAGATGGTCAGGAAGCGACAAAAGAAGAAAAAATCAAAGAATTTCGTGAATTAGAGGAGATTGTTCGCTCCAGGAAAGAACATTACGGTTCTTCAAGTGAAGAAGTGCAGGATACCCAACAATAATAGATGGAGAATAAATTATGGTCTATTTTAATACCGATGTCCTTTATCATTCTGTCTTTATAGATGATGAGGCTAAACACAATAAAGCGAATGAATTGATTCTAAAGGCAATTCAGGATGAAAAGCTCATAATGTCTACACTCAGCTTATCTAATCTGATAAAAGCTTTGTGTAAATCCGGTGCTGATAAAGATGTGATAGCGAAGAGTGTTAACCTCTATCGTAAGTTTATCGGGATTATCCCGGATGAGGTTGATGTGATGTCTGCCTATCATCTTTGTCAGCATATGTCCGCCGAAGATATGATAGATGATGCATTACATCTTATGCTGGCGGAGAATAATTGTGAGAGGTTCATTACTTTTGATAAGACTTTTGAAAAGATGCAGTCTTATGTTCAAATAAAGATAGATGTTGTGTAGTAAAACCATGATTCATCCATTATCACCCGACCTAATCTCAATTATGTTGGGGAAAAGCTCCTTAACCATCTCAAATGATGTTTGATGTACCATTAAATCATCATTATAATATATACTCACCGTGTATCTATTGCTTTCATCTTCCGCTTTTATTTTCTTAAACCATGATATGATGATGCTCAATCCTCTTGAGTCAATATGAGTAAGTTTATCGAAATTAAGCTTAACGCTTTTCAAACCATTCCTGACTAAGCTTTGATGCAGTTTATTGAGGTAATCATCCATGAACTCTTCCAGGTAACTACTATAGAATGAACCGACGAAATCTACCTTGATATCATAAGATGTGTCATCGGAAACCATAATCCTTAGGTCTTCTATACGGAAGTCATTCACGCCTAGCTTATTGTTCATTATTTTTTGTTCCCCGTATATTAAATTCAATCTGTTTAGCAACAACTCTATCATTAATAAAATAATTTACTCCTAGGAAAAAAACCACCAAATAATAATAAAGTTTATTTTTTTTTCCTTTCTAAAGAGTTTTTTATTAGTAGATTATTGTATTTTTTTCCTACTGTGAAATTTTTGTTGATATAAGTCTGATCTTTTATTAAGAGAC
>CAYUUC010000617.1:0-1644 GCA_964447635.1 uncultured Spirochaetia bacterium | reverse complement strand
GGAACCCAGCCAGAGGAATAAATCTATAGAAGAAGAGAGTAACAAATATAAAAAAGAATTGCTAAATATTAAGAAAAAAATGCAACATATAACTAAAGACTATAAACATTATGATTGGCTTGAAAATTTATATGATAAGATAAAATTAAAAATGGAAAATATAGACTTATAAAAGATTATTGTTAAAAATCAAATTTTATTTTTATCGATAAATATTGTTCATGTGTTATATTTATTAATGTTTATTATGTTTTATCATATGTCTGGTAAATCTGTGTAGGGAATTATAAAATATTGTAATCATTATATAAAAGGAAAATGGATGAGGTCAAAAAAGATATTTTTAATTTTAGTTTTATTAATAGGATTTTTTTTAATACTAGGTTATTTACCAGCACAAGATGATGATAATGATGATAATGATAATAACGGTACCGATGTAGATTATGGTGAAAATAAGGCTAATATTGGATTCGGTTTGGCATTAATGCCCTATTTATCATATTCATCACAATTGTTACCAAAATCTCCAACCACTTATTTCGCTGAGAATGGAGTTCCTTCAAGCAAATTGCTTTTACAGATTATTAGTCCGGGATATAATATAGGTTTTGATGTTGAATATCCTTTAGGGAGCTTCTTAAGTTTAGGTGGTGGAATAAGATATGATTTCAATGCTTATGGCTGGTATGAATGGAAACTAAATAATAAACCAGCTTATATATTGACAGAATCTATTAATATACCTCTTTATCTTAAATTAAGAAACTATCAGAAATATTGGATGCCATTTGCTATTGCTGGTATTGATGTAGGTTATATAATCAATATTCTATCATGGTATCCAGAGTTTGAGAATGACGAAGGTATACAAGAAAGCGGAATAAGAGAATTTGGTGATGAAGATATGTCCATGTTTAGGATTGGACTGGTCTTAGGTGGTGGTGTTAGTATAGATATCGGTGTATTAACAATTGATATTAAAATACTATATAGTATAGGATTAAATAATGAGATAAAAGATATCGATAATCTAAAAGCATTTGGTGGTGAGTCTACTAGAAATATATTAAGCTTAAGCTTTGGTTGGAGATTTATGATAGGTGATAGAAGAAAATATATGCCTTACGGTTTCCACTCTCCTATTGATGTATTAAATATACCTCCTGATATTAATGTAAATAAGAGTTTTATTGAAAAATTAACTCTAGATAAAACCATAGAAAATAGTGTTGATATAATAAATTATGATGAGATAAATGTTTATTTAAAGAATTTAAGATTAAGGGTTCTTGATTCATATGGTAATAATGTAATTAATGAGCCATTTTCATCTTCAAATGAAAGATTACCTTTTTTTATTAATGATGATACTAATTTCAGGTCCTTTGAAGAGTATACAGTTTTTATTGAAGCATCTTTTATTGATGATGTAGTAAAAAAATCTAATGAAGTTACTTTTGAAACCGGTTTAATATACAAAATTGATGAGTTTGGATATAAAACCATATCATCATCTTCTTTTGAGTATAATGATGATGGGTCTTTAACCGAGGATACAATTGCTAAAGTAGAAAAGATTGTCAATTTTATAAAAGATGTTAGTACTGAAAAGACAATTTCAGATTTAAATGTGGGTATAGA
>CAYUUC010000616.1:0-1644 GCA_964447635.1 uncultured Spirochaetia bacterium | reverse complement strand
ATTCTATTATATAAATCCAACTTTTTTCATAAACCACTACTATCCGGAGAATATATATGGATTACATGAACACAATCATAAAGGGCGATTGCATCCACGTTATGAATGATAAACTTCTGGAGAAAAGCATAGACTTAATTTTTGCAGACCCTCCATATAATTTACAACTCGAGAATGAGCTTTACAGACCCAACGAGACTAAGGTTAATGGTGTAATAGATGACTGGGATAGGTTTTCCGAATTCAATGATTATGATAAGTTCACATACGATTGGTTAAAAGCTACCAGAAGAGTTCTAAAAGACAATGGAGGAATATGGGTAATAGGTTCATACCATAATATCTTCCGTGTGGGTAAGATAATGCAGGATTTAGGCTATTGGATATTAAATGATATACTATGGGTAAAGACCAATCCTATGCCTAACTTTAGAGGGGTAAGGTTCACTAATGCTCATGAGACATTGATATGGGCGAAGAAGGATAAGGTATCTAAATATACATTCAACTATCAGGCGATGAAGACATTAAATGATGATATTCAAATGAGGAGTGATTGGCATATCCCCCTATGTACAGGTGAAGAAAGACTTAAGATGAATGATAAAAAACTTCACTCCACACAGAAACCGGAGGCTCTTTTAAGGAGAGTTATCTTATCCTCATCTAATGTCGGTGATATAGTGTTAGACCCTTTTTTCGGAACAGGTACCACTGGAGCAGTAGCCCGAAAGACAAAACGGCAATGGATTGGTATCGAGAAAGAAGAGCTATATATAAAAGAAGCCAGGGATAGAATTAATTCTATAAAAGAAGATTCCATATTAAATAAAGATTTTTATATGACAATATCAAAGAAGAAACTACCAAAAGTTAGTTTTGGTAACCTTTTAGAAATGGGGATGATTAAAGTGGGTGAGAAATTGTTTTCTAAAGATAAGAGATTTAAAGCGATTATTTATGCTGATGGTTCTTTAAGTTGTAATGGGTTCAGAGGTTCTATACATAAAACCGGAGCTCATATTCTAAATAAGAAAAGCTGTAATGGCTGGAACTTTTGGTTTATTGAAAAGGAACATGGTTTGATATCTATTGATGATTTGAGAAATGAATATAGAAAAAGATTTATTAATAAGATGGAAAAAAACACTACTTAATCAATTAAAAAGTATATAATGAGTACTTTAAAATACCCATAAATAATTACAAAATATAAGGTAAAATTCACTACTATTTTTCTCGAATTCGAGAATATACACTCTCCTATAAAAGGTTGTATTAAAATACATCAGATAATCTTAAAATAAGACACTTCTCAATTGAATTATATTTTATTGTAAGAATTATAAAAGCTGTTTCTCTTTGTGGAACTCTGTTTTAATAATAACAGTATGGTTTGGCACAAAAAATGCATATAAAAACATAATTGAAAAATCTTATTAGATATATAGATATCATTTATTTAAATAAGTGAATAGAAAGCTATTAATAAAAAAACTTGACATAATAATAAATTCAAAAAAATAAAAGAGGAGTTTTATAATATGACTAAAAGAACATTAATCATTTTATTAGCGATAATAAGTATTCTAATTTTTATTTTCGCATGTACAAAGCCAGATGATACAACATATACCGTTACTT
>CAYUUC010000615.1:0-1645 GCA_964447635.1 uncultured Spirochaetia bacterium | reverse complement strand
TAAGGACAGTGATCATTATACAAATTTTAACTACAAAGGAAAAAAGATATTCTTTGATATAGATGAAGACTATAGGGCTATACAGAAGATAATAACTAATATATTAGTACCCAGAAAAAAAGAGAGAAAGAATCATAATTTAAAAATTTGGAATATTGGTTGTGATGAAGGGATAGAGGCATATTCAATCGCTTTTCTTGCTAAAAACTATATTGATAATTATTTTAGTTGGGATAAAATAGAAATTATTAATTCGGGTCATGATTACAATAAACTGAAAATAGCTATGGATGGGATATATCATAAGAGTGACTTTAGAAAGTTTTTCGTTAAGAATTTTGAAGAATTTCTATCCACAGAAGAAGACAAAGAGATAAAAGAATTAGATGAATTAGGTGAGGAAATAAGTATAAATAATGAAGTAAGAAATATGGTTAAAATTGATATGAGAGATATCCTAAATACAGCCCCCAAGAAATGCGATATGATTTTGGCAAGAAATTATATTACTGATTTTGATGAAGCAAATACAATAAAACTAATCAAATTATTCTATGATTCTCTAAATGATAACGGGGTCTTATTCTTAAGTGAAGTAGAAAGTGTAGAACCGTATACCAAAGATTTTTTATTAAAGGAAATTAATAATCGACCTTATTTTGTAAAGGTATAGATTATTAAAAATTGATATATTATGTAAAATAAATCTAGAGGAGCATATGATATGCGGATAGAGTATATTAATCCGTTTGTTGAATCTTCTTGTGAAATAATGGAAGAAGTTCTCGGCACCGATATAGAAAAAGAAGAATTATATTTAAAAGATACCACTACACCTATACTTGGTGTTGCAGTGTTTATAGGTTTAGCTGGTGTGGTAAAAGGACGTGTTCTTATCGATATGTCTAATGAAACAGCTATGAACATCTTTGAGCAGATGGCTGGTGAACGAGAAGATGTATTAAGTGAATATGCCAAATCTGCCATAACGGAATTAGCTAATATGATTATAGGAAGAGCTATAACTAAATTACATAATTTGGGTTTTACTTTCCACATGTCTCCACCATCTATCGTAACCGGGGATAATATGGAAATATCCAGCCCATCAATAGAGGCTTTTATTGTGCCTTTAAAAACTTCTTTGGGAAGGATTGAAGTTAATGTTGCTGTTAAAGAGACTAGAGATGAATAATAATATAATCTTTATTATATAACAATCTCATATTTAAAGGAGTATTTTAAATGAGTGACGACACTAGAGTACCAGACGGAATAAAACCAGATGGAACTAAGTATAAAGTTATGGTAGTGGATGATTCTGTTTTTGTTACTAAACAGCTTCAACAGATTCTTGTATCCGAAGCATATGATGTTGTAGCTACTGCTGAAAATGGAGAAGTAGCTTTAGAGAAGTATAAATCATTATATCCTGAAATCGACCTGGTAACTTTGGATATAACCATGCCTAAGATGGATGGTATTGAAGCTTTAAGAAGGTTGGTTGAATTCGATAAAAATGCCAAAATAATCATGATTTCCGCTATTGGTAAACAAGACTTGGTTAAAGAAGCTTTGATACTTGGGGCTAAAAACTATATCGTAAAACCATT
Source organism: uncultured Spirochaetia bacterium (assembly GCA_964447635.1). Lineage (GTDB taxonomy): Bacteria > Spirochaetota > UBA6919 > CAYUUC01 > CAYUUC01 > CAYUUC01. The sequence continues at coordinate 32 of CAYUUC010000615.1, read as the reverse complement.
AAACAGAAATAAGGTTTTAGAAAGAATAAAAC
>CAYUUC010000614.1:0-1649 GCA_964447635.1 uncultured Spirochaetia bacterium | reverse complement strand
AGTGCCACTCTCTATCGAAAGTAATATATTCTCTTTTGATATATGCCAAGTTTTATCTGAAGTTTTCTTAGCAAACTTTTCTAACATAAATTTTTCAGAAGGTGTAAGCGTTGAAGTCTTCTCAACTATATCCAAATTAGGGAGAACTTCAAATAGAGTATTCTCTTTGAATTGAGGAGGTTTATAAACGTTTACCTTATCTAATATATAGGCACCGAGTTTTGTAAGCCGTAAATACAATAAACCATCATATCTACTTATACAGGTACAGTCATCAGCTCCCCATAAATCTATAAAATCATAATTGAAAGTACCCCAAGGAGGAACAATAGCAACATCAATGATACCTAATGTAGCGGCATATTCTAATAACAATGCTCTTAAAAACCTTCCGTTAGTGGTATTCCATGATGTTTGACTGTCAGTTTCCTCTAAATTCCCATACATTTGTTCTCCTATATAAAGCTTAAAATAATCCCTAACAATATTAAAATGGTTTCCACCAAGAGATAGATTTTTGATAAAATCTGTTATAAAGACCCATTCACCAATATTTAACTGAGATAAAGAAGAAGAAATAGCTTTTCTTGAAGCGGAAGCCTGATAAAGTGGTCTCGACTTAGACTTTTGTCCTTTAATGAGTTCTACACGATTTAATTCGTTTATAATGTTTGTTTTTAGCCAACTTTCCCATAAATCTTTAATAACATCCTGAGTTGCTTGTTCAAGCGATTTCTTTCCTTTATTGGTCAATCCTAACTTATTACCTTCACATTTAACTAAGTTACCTGCTTGTAAAAGTAAAACCCATCCAAAAGGTTTAATGCCGATATCACCTATTTTTACAGGGTCATCATAACCAAGAATGCGTTTAGCGTCTTTTTCTTCGTTAGTATAATAATCACCACTCAACAATATTTTTAGTATCTTATTAGCACCCGATTTTGTAACCCTTGAAGTAGTGTTACTTACAGCAACACGCTTACTGTCTATAAGATTTAATATCATAGGCAAATCGTGTAATGCGGCTCTTTCTGTTTTGTGTATTTTTATTTCAACATCAACACTTTCAGGATATACATTTAGTCTGTAAGTTTCAGGTATTTCACTTTTATACTCTATGCTCACTTTCCTCGGTTTCTCTACAAATTTTTTCAGTTTTTTAATCAAATCATTCGGAATTGCATAGCCTCTTGTCATGAAAATATTTATTGGTGATATAGATTCATAACCAAATACACGACTCTTTATTTCACGAGTAAGTTTATCAGCTCCATATTTCATTTTAAATAGTAATTTATCAAGTCGACCATCTTTACTATAAATAGCTTCTCTAACAGCATTTTTTTCTATATCTGTTAGTGATTCATATACTATCTTAAGGTTATCATCTTTAAGTGTATTTAACATATTTTTTATAAGTTCATCTTTTCTTTTTCCTGTTATAACTATCTTTTTTGATATATCTAATTCATTTACATATCCAATTAAGGTTTTTAGCTTATTAACAGTCATAATATCGAATAATTCAAAATGATTAACTGGTATATAATCATATTTATATCCCATCCTTATCGCCTCCTTTAAAGCTATTATTGGTTAAGTCTAAAACCAACCCCATTTTTCTTATAATCGTTTTGAATGTGCTT
>CAYUUC010000613.1:0-1649 GCA_964447635.1 uncultured Spirochaetia bacterium | reverse complement strand
GTAAAGTCAATATCAGAGAAGTCATAAATGCTATTTTTTATATTAGCAGAACAGGTTGTCAATGGAGATATTTACCTGAGTTAATGGAAAATGTAAGAATAATCTCGAATAAAAATAAAGAGCCCTCAGCAGCTATAATTGATAATCAGAGTGTAAAGACAACAAAAAATGCTAATAGTAAAGGATATGATGAAGGGAAAAAAAATAAAAGGTCGTAAACGGCGTTTTCTCGTTGACACACTTGGAATGATTTTAGGTATCAATGTTAATGATGCTAATATCCATGATAGTAAGGGAGCATTAATTTTATTTACTGAAATGGAAAAGTATTATCCTTCGTTAAAAATTATCTGGGATGACAACGGTTATAAAGGTATTCTCAAGAATAGTTTAAATAAAATATATATAAATATTTAAATAACAAATACTTAAAAAATGATACGTCTATTAAGTGAGTTAAAATCATTAGAAAAAGAACAGCATTTTCTATTTCCAGAAGATGATACAACAACATATTCAGTAAAAAAAGTTTTATGATAGCTCCTAAAATATGGGTAGTAGAAAGAACTTTCTCTTGGCTTTATCGTAATAGAAGACTAAGCAAAGATTATGAATGTTAGTAAAAGTTTTTGTTATATCTAAATGATTAGACTAATGTTAAACCGTTTATCAAAAAGTAATTATGGATAGTTAAACAATATTATGAGCAAATTATTTAACACGCTCTAAGACTCTACACTTATGTAAACATTAGATTTAATAACAATACCTTTTGACCAATTTAGGAGATATATTCCAAATCTGGAGACCTTTTTTATATTATTACCTTTTAAATCTTTTAAAATCCTTATTTTTAGTTTTATTAGTTTGCTCTCTGGAGTATCAATAGTGATGTTATCACCTAATGACAAAGGATATTCGGTCTTAATCGCTATTAATCTCCCTTTCACCACATCAACTATTTCTCCAATATAATCCAATTTGGTTTCTTTATTTATTCTAAGGTTCAGATTGTAGGTTATTTTTTTCTTAGGTTGTTTATCAGTGGTATTGTTAGGAAAGAAGCCTTTTGTGAAATCTTTATTCAAATTGGGGAGTTCCCTTTTATACTGTGATAAGTTAACATCTTCACTTTCGATTAACTCTTCTAGTGCCTTATGATAGATACTTATCGTTTTGGATACTGCATCTATTGGATAACCTCTAAGATCGATCAAGATGGAATCTATACCCAGTTCAGCGATGGTGTTCAATTCTTCCATTAAGCATAACAGTTTAGAATTAAGTAGATATGAACCATGAGGATTATCTATTAAGGGAAAATACTCCCCCGGTCGTTTTTCTTCCTCTATTCCTACTTCAATCATATCATTATCTTTCTTAAACTTGTTAAGCCCATTCAGAACACGTCTTCTGGTATACATTAGCATAATATTGCCATGAACCTGTAGTTCAGATTTAATTCCTGTTCTGGATAATATATCCATGATTTGTGGATAATCAAGTTCTTTTGAAAGGACAATCATATCCAGCTGTTTTCCCAATTTATACTTCCAGAATTGTATAGATCGATGGTTATTATTCCCTGTCTCTGTATTTAATTGAATATTAAGTTCCGGGAACTTAGTACGGATTATGTTTGCTATTCC
>CAYUUC010000612.1:0-1657 GCA_964447635.1 uncultured Spirochaetia bacterium | reverse complement strand
TACATTTTTCATATTATATACACCAAAATTAATATATTATTACATTATCTTAGGATATAAATAAAGTATTAATTATAAACAATATAGGAAAGTTTTGTTAGAATAAATTTATACAATTATTAAAAATAGTCTTCAAATAATCATTAAATTTTAATCTTTTCTTTTTCAAAAACTTCTTTCAAGTATTTACCAGTGTATGATTCTTTACATTTAATTACATCTTCAGGATTTCCAGCTATAACGATTTGACCTCCGCCTTCTCCGCCTTCTGGGCCCAAATCAATTATATAATCAGCTATTTTTATTACATCAAGATTATGTTCAATAACTAATACAGTGTTACCATTGTCTACAAATTTCCTTAATACTGAAACTAGCTTTTTAACATCATCAAAATGTAAACCTGTAGTAGGCTCATCTAGTAAGTATAAAGTTTGTCCTGTATTTTTTTTAGAAAGTTGAGTAGCCAACTTTACTCTTTGTGCTTCTCCTCCAGATAATGTAGTAGCGGATTGACCAAGTTTAATATATCCTAATCCTACATCATTTAGAGTTTTAAGTTTTTTTACTGCTAAAGGGATATTCTTAAAAAAATCCAATGCTTCTTCAACGGTCATATCTAGAACATCAGCTATATTTTTACCCTTATATTTTATATCAAGAGTTTCTCGGTTATATCTTTTACCTTTACAAACATCACAAGTAACGTATATATCTGGTAGGAAATGCATCTCAATTTTTATAGTACCATCACCTCTACAAGATTCACATCTACCTCCTTTAACATTAAAACTAAACCTTCCTGGAGCATATCCTCTAATTTTTGATTCAGGCAATTTGGAAAAAATCTCTCTTATTGGAGTAAATAAACCTGTATATGTAGCGGGATTACTTCTTGGGGTTCTTCCGATTGGTGATTGATCAATATTAATCAATTTATCAATATTATTATATCCTCTTATTTCAGTATATCCATCTTCTTCATTTTTTGACTTATATTTTTTACCTTTCATCGATTTATGTAATATCTGGTTTATTAAAGATGATTTACCAGAACCCGATACACCAGTAACACAAATGAATTTTCCCAAAGGGATTTTGACATCAATGTTTTTTAGGTTATTTAATCTTGCCCCTATAATTTCAATATGACTATTATTCCCTGGAGCTATTTTTTCTGGGATTTCTATTTTCATCTTTCCACTAAGATATTTCCCCGTTAATGATTTATCATCCTTAATGATATCCTCAGGAGAACCTTGTGATACAATATAACCACCATGTACTCCAGCACCAGGGCCTAAATCCAGGACATAATCAGAACTCATTATGGTTTGTTCGTCGTGTTCTACAACTATTAAAGTATTTCCTATATCCCGAAGATGTTTTAGTGTATCAATTAACTTCTGGTTATCTCTCTGATGTAGTCCTATAGACGGTTCATCTAAAACATATAAAACACCAACTAACTGAGACCCAATTTGGGTTGCTAATCTTATCCTTTGAGATTCTCCTCCAGAAAGTGTTCCTGATTTTCTACTTAAAGTTATATATGATAAACCTACATTATAAAGGAAAGTCAATCTATTTATTATTTCTTTTAGTATCTTTTCTGATATTTCTTTCTTGTTACCTTCTAAGTTTAGGTTTTTAAAGA
>CAYUUC010000611.1:0-1664 GCA_964447635.1 uncultured Spirochaetia bacterium | reverse complement strand
CCTTATTATATACTATAGGGGTTTCTGGTGTTATATTCATAACCATCATATCTTTGAATATTTTTTTAGTATTATCAATTATCGATTCTATATATTTTATATTCATTATATATTAATCCTCTTTTTATTGAATATTATTGATAAAATATATTAATTTTTATCGCTAATAAAAATATAGGGTAGTGAAATATTTATAACAAGTAAGTAAGGGTACTGAACATAGATGATATGTTTTGTGAAAGTCAGTCCATTCGATTTAACTCAATGACCCAGTTAACCATTAACAACTGATTTAATGTTGCTATTACTTAATATAATTTATGATTGCTTTTATATCAAAAGTTGTTGAAAATTATATTAAACTGTCCCTTAAGCTCTTCTCGATTGGTGATTTTCACAGTAATGGAAACGACCATCAATAATAAATCTTTAGATTTTTTTCAATAACGATTCACTAAATAGATTTTTTGATTTATAATTAATACAATAAATTTATATTGCTGTATTCAGTAGGTTATAAATATCATCTTTGGATAATGGTCTTGGTAAGTAGTGCAAGAAGTCGTATCCTCTTGCGACTTTAGCTATATCCCATAATCTATCCCGGTCTACTTCCAAATCGCTTAATCTTTGAGGAGCTTTTACATCGAATAAGAGCTTTCTTACACTTTCAATTGCTTTTATGGCAGCTTCTACCACAGTTATATTTTCAACATTCTCCCCGAAAGCTTTTGCTATTTGTACATATCGATTTGGAGCTGATGTTAGATTGAATTCCATAATATGAGGTATAAGAACAGTGGCAGCTGCAGATTGATATGTTCCCATTACACTATTTAAAGCAAGAGCTAGAGCGAATGTTGTTCCTGGAGTACTACTTGCAAGAGCCATAGCTGTTAATAATCCTGCCACACATAGATTTGAGCGATATGTTACATTCTCAGGGTCGGTCATACTCTTAACTAAATTGGAGCCAATCATCTCAATTGCTTTAATAGCATAAGCATCAGCAATAGGAGTGGTTGATTTGGATATGAATGCTTCAATGGCATAACCGAGGGTCTCTATTGCCATGGAATGGGATATATTGCCAGGGACAGATGTTGCTAGTTTAGGGTCTGATATGACCACATCAGCATAATACTCGATGTTTTCTATGGTTTTTTTGGTATTATCGAATTTATCTATAACGTAAAAGTTTTTAGTTAGACCTGGTGCATAACCGTGTCCAGAAGGGACTTCTATATAATACACATTCTCTTTTTTATCCGACTTCCTGCCCAGGAAGTAGTCTTCCATCTTTCCTCCATATTCGAGGATATATGCAATTGCTTTAGCAATATTGAGAGTGTGTTTTCTTCCAAATCCCACTACTACATCACATTTAGCATGTTTAGCTTGGTCTGCTCCTGCATTAACCAGGTCACTGTTAGAATCACTTACTACTCTATCATATAATAGTACACCATGGGTTTCATCTTCAAGCATCTTTTTTACTCTGGTCAGATATCCTGTTTCATACATTGTTCCGGAGTCAGTTACTAATAATATTCGGTCTCCGTATTCTTTTACGATTTCGCCTATCTTATTAATAACTCCTGAACCAAAAACTATCCTTGTAGGTAGAGTATAATCGAACATTTTTACCACCCTATAGTCTTATT
>CAYUUC010000610.1:0-1671 GCA_964447635.1 uncultured Spirochaetia bacterium | reverse complement strand
TGTATTTACTTTTAAAATTATCCCAATCATTTTCGAAATCTGTAGATTGAGTAATAAGTTTTATGTACTCAGCATCAATAAAGTCTTGAAGTTGTTGCCCTATGTCTTTTTTAGTTTCTGTAATTACATATGGAAACTTTTCGGGTCTTGAATAATTTTTACCTATTTCAATAATATTTCTCATAGGTTTATAATTCGTATTCCATTCAGGTATCCATCGCCATTCTAATGCTCTTAATAGTCTTAATTTGACATATGATGATGCATCCATTAAATTAGTCATATTTTTATCATTACTATTCTCTATTAATGATACTCTTACATCATTATTTATTTTGTAATGAACTCCTTCTATACCATAATGCATTAATTCCATACCTTCATTTGAATATAGATAATCCAATAAATCTAATACTTTACCTCTCTTTTTCTCACTTATATCTGCATTTATCATTACAGCGGAAAAATATCCGTTTAGTCCCCACATTCCTTGACCATCAGGACCTTTAACAGGGGGTAGTAATACAAATTCTGCTTCTGGATTTACTTCTTGTATTGTGTTATTGATTAATTCATATTCACCATGCATCATCATCCCGATTTTACCAGTCATAAACTTTTCTTTCTTTACACTATCCGAATTGGTAACAAAATCGGGGTCGAGTAATCCTTCATCATAAAGCCTTTTCATAAATAGAACAGCTTCTTTCGCTCCAACAGATATCCAACTTGGTATATATGAACCGTCTGCCAACTCATCCCAATCATTCCATGAAGAACCGTAGGCATAGAAAAACATATTCATCCAGAATAATCCTGCTGTATGCGGGGCTGAGGAACTAAACGGATAAATATTATATTTTTCTTTAAAAGTGATAGCCACATTATAAAACTCTTCAACTGTTTCAGGAGGACTCATATTTACTTCCTCAAGCCAATCTGACCTTATCCATAATACATGGTCAACATAAGATTCTACAGGAATTGAATATAGCTTTCCGTTTATCTTCTGTTCACCCCATTTTTCAAGATATGATTTAAGATTCGGATAATCATCATCTGCATAATCAGATATTGGTAGTAAGACACCATCATTAATCCATTTCGTATATCCCGGTACATCCATTATTCCATAACCAACAAATATGTCAGGAACAGACCCGGAAGCTATCATTGTATTAAGTCTGTCAGCCCAACCATTCCATGGAACAGAAATAGTATCTATACCAACATTTAACTTCTCTTCTATAAGCTTCCCTATCTCATCATCACCAGATATATCAAAATCCCACCTGAATATTGTTATTGTGTCTGCATCTTGTTCATCAGAGCATGTTATAATACTTGATACACAGAATAATACTAAAATTATCAATATTAAATATTTTTTCATTTACTCATTCTCCTTTAAGTTTTTGTTATATTCTTTTTCCATCTAATTTAAACAAATGACATTTGTTGGATGGTATATGAAAACTTACGATATCTTCTTTTGATATTGAATAATCAGGTTTTCTTGAGCAAACAAGTTCTTTAGAATTACATATCAAATAAAGAATCATTTCAGAACCAAGATGTTCAATAACATCCACCTTAGCTTTATTCTTATAAAGACCGTTATTACTTAATATTAAGTCTTCAGGTCGAAAACCTACAATTAGTTTATTAATC
>CAYUUC010000609.1:0-1671 GCA_964447635.1 uncultured Spirochaetia bacterium | reverse complement strand
AAAATAAATGTAATGTTATTATTTAATATAATGAGACCGTGAAAAAATATTATAAAAAATGTAAACCAACATATCATACTTTCATCTAAATATAGCGTAGTTTATCCTAAAAATGGGGTATTTACTATTATAAAATTAACCAAAAAATCATATTTTTTTTCTATAAGTGTGCTAATATTTATATTAGATTACTAATTAAAAAGGAGCTTATATTATGAACAAAACATTACAAAGAAGCCTAATAGTAATGATTATCCTTATAACATTATCTTTAACTTTCTGTTTTCCAAAACCTGATGACAATACTGTAGCAAATGCGTCTATCTTTGATATCCCTGATACCATAACAGGAACCGGAAGACTCATGATAGACGGAAGAGAGATAACCCCCGGAACTAAAGCTTTTGTTGGCTCGTTCTTTTCTTATGCAAGAGAACAAATCTTGATAGCTGATGAAGTTGCTTCTCAGGTTAGAGATTGGATCGCTGCTTTAGAAAGACTCAATATCTTCCAATTAACCGAACAATACACCACAGAAACCGAAGAAGGAGATATCGTAAGATGGACCCCAGGAACAGATGGTTCATATCTGCTAGAATGGTGGAAAAAGCAAAGCGATGACTCATTGAAAAAACTCATGGAAATGAATTTCTCTGAATATGATAACACCACTACACCAATCACCGTAGCTGGAACTGTTATCATAGATATGACCGCTTCTGATGAGCCAGACCCAACACAAGGAAAGAATGCCGATTGGGTTAAAATCACTTTCGATAATGATACCGATGATGGTAGGAAATACATGAAAGTGGAAGTCGATGAATACCAGGGTGAAAACCTCGACCCAGACCCCGTTGATTATCAGGAAACTATTCTCGAAGCATGGAAAGATGAAGATGGTATGGTTGAAGTTATTGGTGCTACTTCTGTACCTGGTGTATCTGTTCTCAACTATGCAGAAGAGCAAGAATTAAGGTATTACTTATATGAAGGTAAGGGAGACAGCGAAAAGGCAGTAATCAATCTCGCTATGCCTCTCGATACTTATGATACCGCAGATGTATTTGATATATTCGAGAATACAGTTGGTGGTGTGATAAGGGAACATGAAGCAGACAGACTTCGAGATAATGCTATGACTAATTGGAATATATCTCTGATTAAGATACTCGCAGACCTGGGTTACCTTACTGTAAGTCAAGGCGAAGTTACTCAAGACCCGCCTAATCCAACCACCAATGATATATATGATGCTATTGAACAGGTTTACGAAGATGGTGTTATACAAGACCCGGATACAGAAGAGGATGTGGAGAACTATCTATATCTCATGAGTGTGTATAATCCAGCTTTCTTCGATACACAAAGTTATACAGGATTCGGCGATGGTGATTATGTCCCGGATGATGTTGATACATATCCAGACCCAGCATCTCTACCCGACCTTACCTTCGGTAAGACGGATGTAGATGATTTACTAATCGAATTTGAGGGTGATATCGACCCTCCAGCAGTTGACTAATAATTCAATTATGATTTTAGGATAACAACCATATATAAGGAGGTCTGGTTAAAAAGACCTCCTTTTTCTTTATGTATTACCAAATAAAGAATTTCCTTCTGTGAAATTTCTGGTTTTAAAAGAGACCCTCCTAATATCCTCTCATC
>CAYUUC010000608.1:0-1672 GCA_964447635.1 uncultured Spirochaetia bacterium | reverse complement strand
TATTCTTAGATAATTTTTCTAGATAATAAAAAGGTTTATACAGGTTTCTTTTCTATTATATAAGGGAACAATTCAGTGAGCATAGCCAGAGATGTTACTTGCCAATCCATATCAGCTTTATAATAAAGTTTAACTTTATATTTTTGGTCATTATCTAAACCATCAATAGATTTAAACCATTTGATTATTGCTTTTAAACCACTTGAGTTTAATAAATGAAGATTGGTAAAATCTACTCTAATCGAGTTAAAACCCTTATCCAAAATTTTGCTATGTAAGTCTAACAGAAAAGGTCCAACAATTTCAGTAGGATTCAGCATATATATTCTTCCATTGAATGATACTGTTATTGTTCCTTCATCGTTATCTTTTATTTCTATATTTAATTCATCTTTTTGGAAATCTTCTATTCCATACTTACTACTCATTAATTGCAATTTCCTCCAATTTTTTGTATTAGATTTATTTTATGGTTTATAATATAAATATAATCATCCTAATTATAAAGTGTTATTTTATTTCCAATCCTACAAATGCCATATCATCTGTTTTGTTGCTCTGTCTAAAGGTTTTGATATTTTCAAATAGTTGTGAAACCAATAAATTTATGTCCTTATCTTTATTATCTTTTATAAATCCATATAACCTTTTTCTTCCATATGATTCCCTTTTATCATTAATGGTTTCCGTTACTCCATCAGTATATAAGAATAATCTATCGCCTTTATATAAGTCAATTTCATGTTGTTCAAAATTTAAATCATTTGTTACTCCTAAAACTCCACCTTTTGCTACTAATCTGTGAATATAACTGTCCTCCTTCCTAAAAAGGATAGGGAAGGTATGACCTGCATTTGCATAAGTGAATTTCTTAGTATCTGTTGATATTACACCATAGAAAGCTGTTACAAAATTCTCTGCTATTTTATTATATATTGAATAATTTACATTTTTCAGAAACATGGATGGAATATGGGCATATTTTCTGCTTGTTGAAGTAATGATTTTAAGCATAGCAGTAATAAATCCCGCAGCTGAACCATGACCTGATACATCACATATGAGTATTCCTATGTCTCCCTCTCTTCTAATGATAAAATCGAAGAAATCCCCACCTACCATATCCATAGGTTCATAAAATGTACTATAATCCACTTTGATATGTGATGGGAGAGATTTTACCAGAATCTGTTGTTGCACCTTTTGTGCCAGTTTTAGATCATATTCTATGGTTTTATTTCTCTGGTCTAATTGTTTATTTTTGCTATCCAATTCATAGTTTGCTTTATTAAGTTCTTGAGTTCTCATAAGAACCCTTTGTTCTAATTCTTCATTAATGCTTTTTATCTTAACTTCGAATCTTTTCCTAGCAGTGATATCCTCCATTATAATTAGGTAATGAGAAATTAGCCCTTGTTCATTTTTTATTGGTGATAAGATTACAGATTGCCATATGGGATTTCTATTTTTATCTAAAGTCTTTATCTCATATTTAAAATCTATTCCTTTCTCAACTGCTGTATTTATTTTTGTGATAAAATCTTTATATTTATCATCAGAATAAACATAATCAATATTTTTATTTTTTAAATCATGCCTGTTCAAACCTATAATACTTGTGAAAGCCTGGTTAACATATTCGATATTACCTTTATTATTCGTTAATATGATA
>CAYUUC010000607.1:0-1683 GCA_964447635.1 uncultured Spirochaetia bacterium | reverse complement strand
CCTTTCAGATGATACTGGCTCAGGAGGGATTGAAAAATCTATATAGACTGATAAATAAACGTAAAGCTGATTTGATAAGAAATGATAAATATGGCTGGCTGGGAATATTACAATCGGGAATTTTCGCTTGTGTATTCCTGATATTCATATTCTATTTTACTAATGTAGGTGAGGTTATTGATGTATCCAGAACAGGTGATATAAGATTAGGAACAGGTATTTTTGGTGTTGTATTTAATTTTAACTGGAATCTGCCATTAATAATAGTTGGAAGTATTTTATTGGGGAGTTTTATAGCAGAAAACATCTTCAAATGGAGGGTAAATAAAACGAAAGATAGTAAAGAATATCCGGCACCAATAAACATTATTAGCATATTAAGGATACTATCTTTATTAGCTTTTATACCTTTACTATTGTTTTCCTTTTTAGCGATTACCAAGAGAGATGGTTCCTTGCTTGCATTGGAAATAGGGCAGATTAGCCAATCATCATTACTATCGATAGTTTTATTAATTATATCATTATTAGTGCTTTTATGTGTAATGTATATTAACCAAAAGAAACATAGAACAGTAATAAATTATTCAACTTCTATGAATCTAAATTCAATTATAATAACCTTTATAATAATAGCCAATATGGTATTCAATATTGGATTCTCCTTGGGATATGGAAACGAGTTTATACAACTTCTGGAAAACTCTCATGGAGAGCTTGGGCATTATTTAAATGAGCATGCTGATGAGGATGATTATGTTATTTTTCAGGATATGGGATATACACCTTGGGTTGCCCGTGATATTAAGTTTATCGATACCATTGGTATAGTCAATTCATTTATGGGGAAAGTAATGCCTGAATATGATTATACGCCCTTCTTTTACTACGACAAGATGAGAACTGATAAAGGCAAACAGCAAGCAAAAGCTTTCAGGGAAATTGCTCGGGATTACTTTTTTTCATTTGGTGATAAGGCAGGATGGACAGCTACTGTATTATATACGAGTGCATCAAGTGATAAGAAGTTAAAGCGTTTACTAAACAGTATTTCTCCTAAATATATAAAGAACAGTAATGTAGACCCGAAAAACTATGATTTGCCTATGGAAGAAATAAGTGATGAACATAAAGACAGAATCAATTCTATATTTTCTCCATTCAACCATAGGAATAAGTATTACTACGGATTGACCCATGATTCAAGGTTTAGGCAGAGATACGAGCTTATTACATATTGGAGGGGGTCATATACTTTCTGGGTAGCATTATACAGGTTAAGGGATGATTGGAAAGAGGATATTATACAATCAGAATTACTTCTTGGGGGGTCATTTAAACTTGATCTGCTCCCCAATGCGGTTGTAGATACAACGGGTGTCGAAATATTTTTTCAACAAGAAATGTATCGTTTTTCCAATGATTTTGAAAGCTATGATCAGCTTCTATTTACTGATGGCGTAGTGGGAGACAGCGTAGATATCGGATTAAACATAGAGAATGCGGGTATGTATTCACTTATTCTTGGTATGATAGAAGGAAGAGATTTTGCTAAAATTCAGATAATTTTGAATGATGAGGTTTTAGATGAGATGGACTTTTATTCACATTCTATAAAGAGAAAAGAAGTTTTATTTGATGGAGTGTATTTCAAAGAAGGGGATAATAGATTAAGTTTCCTAA
>CAYUUC010000606.1:0-1685 GCA_964447635.1 uncultured Spirochaetia bacterium | reverse complement strand
TTTCCAGAAAAGAAGAACACATTAGCAATTTTCATACCGCTCACTACTGATTTCTTATAATAAATTCTATATCTAATGTACTTGTTTTTTTGGAATAGTAAAGTAAAAAGTAGAACCTTTTCCAAGTTTTGACTCCACCCATATTTCCCCATTATGTATGTTAATAGCTTTCTTACAGAATGACAAGCCTATCCCACTCCCCTCTTCCGGGTGGGAATTTATCCTTTGAAATATCATGAAGATTCTCTCGTAATCTTCCTGCCTTATCCCGATACCATTATCTTTAACATAGAACAGCCACTCATCACCCCGGGCATGCATTCCTATTTCAACTCGGGGATAAGCCTGGCTATAGGTGAATCTTATCGCATTAGAAATAAGATTTTGAAACACATTAATGATTTGTATCCGGTCGCAATAAATCTTCTCTTCGATATTATTCTGGATAGATATCTCCGCATCTCTATCGCTTATCTCTCTGTGTAGCATATCTAACGCTGATTGAACCAGATATTTAAATGAAAAATAGCCAAAACTCTTAGCTCCGCTGTTTATCCTGGAATAAGCGAGGAGATTACTCATCAGCTTATCCATATAGTCCATCTTATCCATTGATTTATTGAGTATATCCAGAGCCTTCTCTCTACTCACTCCGATATCATTATCATAATAGCCAATCATAAGATTAAGATAACCGACCACTATGGACAATGGGTTCTTCAAGTCATGAGAGACGATATAAGCGAAGTTCTCCAGGTCTTCGTTGGAGCGTTTCAACTCGTCCATCATCTGCTTCAATTCCTGTTCTGCCTTTTTCAGCTCGCTGATATCGGTAATGGATATTACACCAATCTCTCTTTCCCCAGCCTTAAAGTATCTTGCATTGATAATAGCGGTGAAGGAGTCGCCATCTTTCTTCTTCTGTTCTGTATAAGGGATATGGGTTTCTCTCTCTTTAAATATAGCTTCGATTGTAGTTTTGTCTACGGTGAGGTCTGCGAATGACAGGCTATAGAACTCATTCTGCCGGTATCCATATACTGATAAGGCGGTGGTATTAACTTGAATGATTCGTCGATTGGGCATCTCCACAAGTAAAGTGGGATTCCCTACAGCCTCGAATAGGTTTCTATATTTACTCTCGGCGAGCTGTCTCTCTTTGATTTCCTTCTCCAAAAGCCTCTCATTCTTGAGGATTTTCGCCCGGAAGGTTGTCGCCTGTTTCAGCTTATGAGATAGTATATTGAGCAGATTATAACATATAATGCTATTGGTCTTAACCATGTCTATGAATCTATCGGAGGGAATCTCAATCATGGTTACTTCGGATAGACATTTAGCATCGGCGCTTCTCGGTTCGTTATCAATGATGCCCTGTTCACCGATGACTTCATAGGAGCTCCTCGTAGCTATACACTCCTTATCTTTGTATAATCCTACATCACCTTCCAGTATAATGTATAAAGAGAGTGATTGACTATTCTCTTTAAATATGAAATCATCCTTATGATAATTGACTTTATTAAACTCCAACAGTAATGAAAGGAGATTATCCGGTTCACAATGACTGAAAAGTGAGGTGTTGTTTATTATTTGCTCAGCTAGGTATTTATTCATAAGATAAGATTTTAGCTCCGCTAATCCAGATTAATTAATTACCAATATAAATCGACCCCTATTAAATA
>CAYUUC010000605.1:0-1688 GCA_964447635.1 uncultured Spirochaetia bacterium | reverse complement strand
CTTCACCAATAAACTTGATGTCTGTCTCTTCATCAGGATGAATTATCTCTGCAACGACTTTTGCAAGCAAATGATCAGCATAATGCTTGTCATAGCAGTCATCACAGTCAATATCAAGTACTATAGTATCATCTGTTTCATTTACTGGAGGTACAGGTGAGAACTTATAAATATCCAAATAATAGGCGTCGGTATCTTCTCTGTTGAACTTTTCTTTAAGGTCTTTTAAAATCTGATTTGCTTTATCTACTGAAACTCTTGAACGGAAAGGACTGGAATAAATAGTACTGTAATATCCCATACAATCCTCTCCTTTCTAAAATGGAATGTTGTCCTCTTGCTGTTGATCCTGCAGGTTGCTTTCTGTCTTCCTCTTCTTTGGAACCAGGAACAGATTATAATCAGGCTCATTATCACTGTTTTTAAAGTTGTTTTTCATTATCAGAACCTGAGTGGAATTACTGAAGTTGCCACGGATATAAGTGTTTCCATTCTTGTCAGTGGCTTTCCATAATCCTGTAATTTTTAACATTGAATTACCATTATTATCCATTTTAAAATCACCTCCTTTAATGATTGTCATTAACAGATAACAGACTTCCAAAAGGCTTTTCAATTATCATTGATTCCAGTTCCGGGATGGCTTCCATTACTTTTTTTGATTGCAGCTTGCTTGTGTTTATTGAGGGTTTTATATAATCCTTTGGCTCAAACCCTCTTTCTATTAAAAGCTGCTCCAGTCTGTCAATATCGCTAATTTCTATCTTCCTTCTTTGCTTGGATTCAATGGTTGACCCATTGACATTGATAGCACCGTATTCATCGCAATAATCTTTTAAGTGCTGCTTGTAATCATTTATTCTTGCTGTAAGGACAACATACTCAGTTGCAATTTCCTCTATTGTTTTATTTTCCAAGCTGTCGTTATACTGTTTTCCGCTATTACAAATATGCTTGAATGGACACCAATTACATTTAGTGTTAGGAACTTCTGGAAAAATATTCTCGTTAATTGCCCTATAAATATCATCACGAATATTTATAAGAGCCTGTCCTGTTGCTTCTATTTCATCCTCTGTTAGCTTTTTAATATCAAGGAAATTGTTTTTAAGATAATGGTTTACAACATAGACCTCATAAATATCCCAGTGCGGATTCTGAGTAAAGGCTGTGGCATAAAGATAAAGCTGAACAGGACTTGCCTTGGCGTAGCTGCTTTTATAGTCTGTAATGATAAGCCTACCAGCATCAGGATTGTAATCTATTCTATCAACCACACCATGAAAAATGACCTTTTCATCCTTGAAATCACATAACTTTAAATCCTCATCCAGACCAAAGCTGTATTCGATTCCAACAATGTTATCTGTACTGAGTTTTGCTTTTCCCCACCATTCAAGGAACTTAAATAGCAGTTCCTCAGCCTCTTCTTTCTGGGTAAAGGGAATATCAACCTGCTTTAAAATATCCTGCGGATTAACAAGTTTCTTTTCCATTCTGGCTTTTGTATATAGTTCAATCAGCTTATGAGCTATTGTTCCAATCCACAGAGCTTCTCCTGTTACTATTGGAATCCTCTCAATGTAAGTGAAATAGAACTTCTTAGGACAGAGCATATAAGCGTTAATCTTTGTATAGGACAGTATCATAATAGTTCTCTCCTTCCTGTAAAAAGTGAAAAGCCACCC
>CAYUUC010000604.1:0-1694 GCA_964447635.1 uncultured Spirochaetia bacterium | reverse complement strand
AACGACTTTTGGTATAAGATACACGGAGCGGTGAGTCCTTTTGCGGAGACCCTACTCTATAGTGGTTTCCCTTACCTCAACCTTACAGCTATTTTCCTATCCGGCATATTCATCGCATCGTCAGGAGCGGTCATGGACATAGCGATGGATATATCAGCTTCAATGAATGAACTTGTCCTAAAGAAACCGGATATAAGTCTAAAAGAAGCAATCATATCCGGTATAGAAGTAGGGAAAGCAGTTATCGGTACCATGACCACAACTCTACTACTAGCCTATTCCGGAGGGTATACAGCGATGTTTATGGTTTTCATTGCTCAGGGGACCCCAATCATCAATGTATTGAATGTTAATTATGTTGCTGCTGAGATACTTCATACAATTGTGGGGAGTTTTGGATTGGTTACTGTTGCTCCATTCACTGCGATTGTCGGAGGGCTTATCTTCATACATAGGAAAAACCGATAAAACCCCTATTAAGATAAGGTTATATAAGCATTCTTGTATTCAGGGTCATTCTCTGTATATGCTTGCCGAGTATCGACTTCCACTTTGCTCTTACCGTGAAGTTTGATTTTATATCTACCCAGTCCACGAGGTTGTGGACCCTGTATCTTAGTCCCGTCCAGGTTATACATGGCTGCATGGCATGGGCATATGAATCTTTTTTCGCTGGGGAAGAAGTTCACTATGCATTGCTGATGTGTACACACTGACAGCAAGGCATATACCGTGTTGGCTTCACGAGTGATTATGAGTTGATCACCTGCGTATTCTAATGATTTACCATCATCGGGAATATCGTATAGGGTTGGTTCATAATCGGTGTCCTTTCCTTTATCATCTGTCTGCTGGTCATCATTACCGCAGAATCTTAATAAAGGTGAAGCCAGGATGGCTCCTCCGGTTACGGCTATCTTTTTTATGAAGTCCCTTCTAGAATTTGTTTCTGACGGTTGATCCTTATTATTATCTTTATCCATTATTTTATCCTTATAGTCAAAATTAATATGTACTAATATAATTAATCTATGTTAATATTCAAATAAACTTTTATTAGTTGGTTAGTTTTTGGAAATAAGATTTAGTAACAGTGGAAATATGGTAATTCATTATCGGTGTATTATCGATGAATTCGAGCATCTTATCCAGGTCGACCTCTACACAATGAAGGAAAGAATGGACATATATATCATAAGTTAAACTACTTTCCATCAAGAAGTTAAGATTGCCGAAGATGTCTCCCGGTTTTAGTTCTAACTTTGTATCATCCTTTATTAGAACGGCGTCCCCCTCTAAGACAATGTATATCTTATCGGTGTTTTCATCTATTGTCATGGTATGTTCTATGCCATAGATGGTTTCATTGGATATATGGGATAGTTCCGTTATGGTTCTGCTAGGGAACATATCAAAAGGCGGGATATGGGAAAACTTTTCTCTTATATACCATACATTGGAGAGTTTGAATAGCAATTCTTTTTCTATAGATAGTCTTTTAAAGGCTTTCATGTTGAATTCGCATAATGTAACCGGAGACTCAGCGTATACAGTGGCGGTTCTTTCTTCGTCTTCTTTGATGATTGCAATTTCCCCCAATATCTCTCCTGCTTCCAGAGTTGTGATGTAGTTAAGTTGGGGTTGCTTTTTGACTACTTTACAGTATCCGCTTAGTATTAAGTATGTTTTGGGGT
>CAYUUC010000603.1:0-1702 GCA_964447635.1 uncultured Spirochaetia bacterium | reverse complement strand
TGCAACCCCTTGTTCAATAAGAAACGGATGACTTATTTCTTTAAGGATACTAAGTCTTTGGAGAATCTTAATATTACATCATTATTATCTAATCTTATTTCCATATAAATCCTCCTATTTATTTGAACCAAGTTTATTTTTAAGAATCATACCAGTTAATAAAATCATCATCATCTTTTTCTATATCTTTTAATATTTTCTTCATCAATCCTTTTCCAATATCTTCACCTTGATGAAAGGGAATAACTGTAGTTCTTCCGTCTGTATGTTTAAAAAATTTATGACTTCCTTTTTGTCTTATTTCCTCAAATCCAAGAAAAGACAAATAACTTATCATTGTTTTTGCATTCACAATTGGTAATTTAGAACTTGACATCGCTACCCTTCTATATGTATATTTTGCACACCGATAAACTTCATAGGGCTTGGCTTTTCTACTTCAAGACATAGCTCTATAACTTCTTTAATTCTTGGATACAACTCTTCCAATGTTCTTGCTTGTGTATAGCAACTTTTCAAATTTGAAACAGATGCTACATAATACCCGTCATCATCCTGTTCAATAATTACAGTAAAATCCATATAAATCCTCCTGTCGTATCTTAAATTTACCCAATTTGTGATAAAATTTCAACAATTTCATTTTGTAATGTATTAATTTCATCATCAATAAGCTTTATATCTCTTGGTGGCTGATATTTATAAAAGTATCTGTTAAAATTAATCTCATAACCAACTTTACCGATGTTGCCATCTTCATCATCAGAGTATTTTTTATCTTCACTTATCCAAGCATCGGGGACGTGTGGTTTAACTTCTTTATCAAAGTATTGATATATATCTTGGGTCAGTGGCACATTTTCATAATCTCTCAAATCGGTATCAGGTTCAGGATTTTTTTTACTGTCTTTACAGGTTTCGGCGGTTTCGTCTCTTTCACTCATAGATTTAATACACGCTTTTATAATACTGTTTTTGGTCTTAGTATCTGTTATAATATCACTAAATAACTCTTCAAGTCGCTTTTTAAACTTACTGCGATTCTTGTATAATGTGCCGTCATTTGCTTCTAATAGAGTATTCACTATATCATTTTGTAATTTTAGTCCTGCTTTTTCTTCTAATTCTTTGGCTTCTTGATTTTTCTTTTTGCTTTTGGCAAGATTAACAAAAGCCCTTTCATCTTTTAATCTGTCTATTCTTTCTTTGCTCAATTTGAAGTTTAACTTTAATGGTCTTTCTATCGTTATTTTTCTATAACCGAAATATGAGTTATCGAAGATTTTTACTTTGTCCTCTACTTCTTCATAATTTTCATAAAGG
Source organism: uncultured Spirochaetia bacterium (assembly GCA_964447635.1). Classification (GTDB taxonomy): domain Bacteria; phylum Spirochaetota; class UBA6919; order CAYUUC01; family CAYUUC01; genus CAYUUC01. The sequence goes on along the minus strand of CAYUUC010000603.1, from coordinate 379 downwards.
CTTGTTATATAATCAATCTGCTCATCAGATAATTCATTTCGTTTATTACCAAGACTCTTTCTCATTTTAATATACTCATCAACAGCATTGATAAGCATTATTTTGCCTTGTCGTTTTTTTTCTTTTTTGTTGGTGAGTATCCAAATATATGTATTAATGCCCGTGTTATAGAACAACTGATTCGGTAAAGCAATAATAGCATCGAGCCAATCCTTTTCTATTATCCATCGTCTGATATTACTTTCACCACTTCCCGCATCACCTGTAAATAATGGTGACCCGTTCATAACAATAGCGATTCTACTTCCGCCATCACTCATCTTTGATATTAGGTGTATTAAAAATAGTAATTGTCCATCGCTTGTTCTGGGTAATCTTT
>CAYUUC010000602.1:0-1703 GCA_964447635.1 uncultured Spirochaetia bacterium | reverse complement strand
GATTAATATCAGAGCAGGTAATTAATACAGAAGATATGAATAGTATAATGAATCCCATATTATATGACCCAATAGATAAAGTAATGATTGATGACATAAACAGTCTTTCTAGTAATGGTATTTTAGATATGGATGTTATCTCTAAATTGGTTAAGGATAACCAGTCATATTCCAAGTTAATCATGGTATCTGATTTAAAAATATCAGATGAGGATTTTGACCTCTTATTAAATAGAATTACAAATATACCCATCTTTATCATTAACCCTATAATGATGGATAATGATATTTCCATCAAAGAACTTTCCTTCGATAAAATTAAGAATACTATAAATGTAATCGCTAAAACCAAGGAAAATAAAGGTAAAGAATTAATCTCAAAACTAATACTTGATAATAAAACATTGATAAGTAAAAATATAACCATAAATCAAGACATTACACAGATTGAAATGCCGATACCAGATAACCTTTACGGTAATTTTGTTTTTACATTGGAAATAGATATTGATGGAACATATGATAATGAATTGGATAATACAGATTACATCGAAATAGATTTGGAAAAGAAAGAAATTATACCTATAGTACATTATTTATTTGATAAACCAACCTTTAATACTGCTTTTATTTCTCGAATTATAAAGAATAGCGAAGATATGAAATTAAAGCAGTATTATCCGAATTATGATAACCAAATAAATACTAATATTAGAATTAACAATAATGACATAATCATACTACAGGATTTGGATAATGAATATATATCCCTATTACCAGAAAATATTATTAATAAATTAAAGAAACATATCAACAATGATGGTAAAACTCTTCTATTGTACTCAAATCAAGACCCATTTTTAATCCAGAAAAGATTATTCCCGGATATGAACTTAATCCAATCTAGTAGTAAAACAAATACCTCTTTTACCAAAGAAGAATTCCCAATGATACTAACTCAGCAAGGGAAAAAGTCTGATTTCCTTAATTTTGATAATAGGTCAAGGTCACAAGAATACTGGAATACTCTTAATTTTTTCTATCCACCAACATATAATATTCAACAAGGAAAAGATGGATTAGTATTATCAACCATTGATAATAAACCCGGGATAATCACTTCAGAAAAGAAGGATATAACCATATTTAATTTTTCAGGATTATGGAAGATGGATTTTAAAAATCTAACATATGGTTTGAAGACGCATTATCTACCTGATATGCTTACTGATTTACTTGTGGATAAAAAACCGTTCTTTGAAAAGAATAGCAGAATAATAATAAAAGAAAGGATATTGGAATTTGGAGAAAGAACACAGATCTTTTTTAATCCCAACTTTGTCAATCCTGATGAAATTAGCATAGTAAATATGAATGAACAATATAAAATTTATCCAATGCAAATGGACAGGGTTTTAAAGGCAGATTTCATCGCTAAATCAATAGGTAAACATGAGATATATCATAAGGGAGAATTATTGGGTAGTATCTATGTCAGATATCCAGAGAAGGAAACATTACCTATTAATATAGAAAAAGCAAAGGAAATAGCACATAAAACAGATGGAAGTGTTATTACTAATGATTTTGAGAATTTAAGTAAATATTTTGAGAAAGATACAATAAAGATTAATAAAAAAGAAAGAATAAATTTATATAATCCATATATATTTTTTATTTTAATATTAGTATTCCTTAGTTTA
>CAYUUC010000601.1:752-1714 GCA_964447635.1 uncultured Spirochaetia bacterium | reverse complement strand
CATCTATTAAAGTTTTAGGGTCTTCAAAATCTTTTATATAATTAACAAAGGTTTCCTTATCTCTGTCAAATCTGTTTAATCCTTTTGGAGTACCTACCCATAGATATCCTTCGCTGTCTTCATATATAGTGCTTATTACATTACTTGTAATTGAAGATTGTTTATTATTGGTTTTATAATGTGTAAAGGTTTCGTTTTTTCTGTTAAATAAGTTCAGTCCGTTAGCGGTTCCAATCCATAGATTATTGTTACTGTCTTCATATATTGTGCTTACATTATCATCACTTATACTATAAGGTTTACCAGGATTATATTTATATGCTGTAAAACTTTCTTGCTTTCTGTTAAATTTATTAAGTCCTCCGCCTCTTGTTCCTATCCACATAGTCCCTTGACTATCCACATAAATAGCACGTACATCATTATAGCTTAGGCTATTCGGGTCATCGGGATTATGTTTATAATGCTTGAAGCTTTCATTTTTTCTGTCAAACCTATTCAACCCACCAACACGGGTACCAATCCATACAATATCATTCTTATCTTCATATATTGTTTTAACATCATTATGGCTAAGGCTGTTCTCTGTATCTTTTTCATTTTCATAATTCAGGAAACGTGGTTTTATTCGTTTAAATTTATTTACACCGCCTCCATCGGTACCAATCCATCTAACACCTGATTCATCCTGATATATGGACATAATAAAATCACTGCTTAAACCTTGGAGTCTTTCCGGATTATATTTATAACGAGTAAAATTATCTTCTTTTCTGTTATATCTATTAAAACCATTACCATAAGAACCGAACCATAATATACCTTCTCTATCTTCATATATTATTCTTATATCATTACTGCTTATAGTGGTGGGGTCGTCGGGATTGTATTTATAACCGGTGATTTCTCCGCTTTCTCTATTTAATTTAATAAGACCGTCATTAGTACCCAGCCATAAGTCA
>CAYUUC010000601.1:0-742 GCA_964447635.1 uncultured Spirochaetia bacterium | reverse complement strand
CGAATATTTTCCATACTATATTAAAATCAAACTTGTGATTTATTCCTTCTTTTATTTTGTATTCGTAAGGTAAGAATACTTCTTTATCTTTATCAAAAATATATAAACCGTGTTTAACTCTTTCCAAACCTATCCATAATGTACCCTGATTATCTTCATATACAGTGGATACATAATCAGCAATTTCATCTTTAACTAAATCACAGCTATAACATTTAAAATCACCTGTTTCTTTATCTAATCTGTTTAATCCACCGCCATCGGTACCTATCCATATATAAGCATCACTATCTTCTGTTATTGAAGTGATAATTTCCATACTCAGACTGTTACCGGAATATTCAGGTATATAATTGATAAATCCCTGTATAGATGGGTCGTATTTACTTACTCCCGAATCTGTTCCTATCCATAATGTATTATCACTATCTTTATATATAAGATTTATCTTATTATCTATAAGTGAATACTGATTATCACTTTCATACTTATATTCAGTAAAAGTATAGCCATCATATTTATTCAGACCGTTATTGGTTCCAAACCATAAAAAGCCGTCTTTATCCTGTATTATCGAAGTAACTGTATTACTTGATAATCCTTGCTTAATTGTAGTATAAGTGGTGGATATATTTTCAAATTTTATTTTATGTCCTTGTGCATATGTTAATTCAGGCAGGATTAGCAATATAATGCTTATAATTATGATATAATATAAATAATAGATTTGATTATAACTGAT
>CAYUUC010000600.1:0-1714 GCA_964447635.1 uncultured Spirochaetia bacterium | reverse complement strand
AATCAAAACAATACTAAAAATAATAATATAAGGATAAGTGAAATAAATGAAGAACTACATGTGAAAAAAGAAAGAATAACTTTATATAAAAAAGAAATTGATAACTCCCAAATATTAATTAATGAATTAAAAAAAGAATTAGTAGAATTAAACCATAAAATGGATAGTGATAAATATTCAGAAATTATAAAGCAGATAGAAGATTATAATCAAAAGAAGAATAGCTTAAAAAGCGTTTATGAGGAATATATAAAACATTCTGCTATTATAAAAAAAATCCCTGAAAAACAAAAAGAACTTGAAACTATAGATAAAAAATTAGAAGATATAAATAACACAAAAAATAATTTAGCAAAACAATTAGAGGAATTAAGGTTATTATTAAAAGATATCAATATAGATGATATAAAGCGTATTATTGATAGATTAACTAAAGCGAAAGAAGATTATATAAATGAAAAAAGTAAGTCTCAAACCAACCTTGATTATAAAAAAGAACTTAAAAAAGAATTTCAAGAAATCAATGAAAATATAAATCAAGTGGAAGATGAACTTGATAAGTATAATAAGACTTATAAGATTATTCAAAAGTTAACTAATATAGTATTGAAAGATACAGGTAATATAATAGCAAAAAGTTTAATAAATAAAATATCAAGAAGAGCAGAAAAAATATATAGAAAACTTGCTCCGGAAGAAAATCGACAGCTTATCTGGAGTAGCGATTTAGCTGATATATATTCATTAAAACTCAAAAGTATTATAGATGAGGATGATATCGTAGATATAACCACACTATCTGGTGGTCAGATAATGACTGCCTCTATATGTTTAAGATTAGCAATAATGAGTATGTATTCTGAAATAGGTATAGGTTTTCTTGATGAACCTACTATCTTTCTAGATAAAGAAAGGAAATATAATCTAGCCACTTCTATTGGGGATAACCTATTTTCTGGATATATGAAAAACCATATTTGGATAAAACAGCTTTTTATTATAACACATGATGATAGTTTTTCTAATATAGGAGCTAACAAGATACATCTATCCCTAGACCACAATAATCTATCTCAAGTTAACTAAGGAATATGTTAATAATATCAATCTAATTTTTTATCAAAATACAATAGTAGATTTTTTTTCCTTTATCCCGCCATAATTTTTCAAAATAGGATTGATAAAAATTTTCAAGATTGGAGGAGATTTTCTCTTTTAGTTGATATCTAAAACCTCTATGATAATCAAATGCATCTAATATTTCTTTTAGATAATCTCTATGGTCTGTTGCTATTATAAATCTTCCTTTATTCTTTAAACTTCTGTTAACATGACTTACAAATTCATTATCTACTATTCTATTTCGTTTATGTTTACTTTTAGGCCAGGGATCGGGAAAAGTCAAATAGTAATCATCTACACTTTCATCATTTATACATCTATTTATTAATACTATTTTTGCATCACCCATAATGAATCTAATATTATCTAAATTTCGCTTATATGATTTGAAAGCACATTGGGATATACGCTTTCTCTTAATTTCTATCCCTATATAAATATTATTTTTATTCTTCTCTGCTAAATGGATAAGGAAATTTCCGTTACCAGAACCTATTTCAATTATGGTTCTATCAATTCCTCTATAATGAGACGTAATTTCAAATAATTCTTTAGGATTCCAATTTTCTATAATCTGGGTTTGATCTATAAT
>CAYUUC010000599.1:0-1720 GCA_964447635.1 uncultured Spirochaetia bacterium | reverse complement strand
GGATACAATCTAATATAATAAAATACCATATTTATTATTTATAGGGTGATTTCAATGGCTGGAATTCTTAATCTTGAGACGATAGAATATAAAAAAGGTGCTTATATTACCATAGAAGGTAATGAACCTAAAGACCAATTCTATGTAATCAGTGACGGTAAGATACGAGTTCAGAGAAGTGTGGATTTAGCTGATGTTGCTGAAACTGATAATTTATTGGTCAAGGGCGATTATTTCAATGTGATTGAGTCTATGAGTGGACATAAGACTATGGATACAACCGACGCTTATACAAATGTAAGTCTTATAGTAGTGAGGAAAAGTCAATTCACTGAATTCGCTAGAAGACATCCTAACGCTGTTTTAAGATTCTTACAACACTTCTCTAAAAAAGTTGCATTCTTCAATGACCTAATAGCTAAGCATAAAGGGGAACAACAAAAAGCAGATGAAGATAAAGGAAAAGACCAAACAGAAAAAATATTCGATATCGCTGAATACTATTTCGAAAAAAAGAAATATAACCAAGCCCTATATTGTTATGTAAGGTATGTTAACAATAATCCCAATGGAAAACAGAAAGACCTAGCCAAGGAAAGGATAAGCCGAATAACCCCTTATGCTAAAGATGCTATGAACACACAAAATATGGAATCGGGTATGGTCAGAACCTACAAAGATGGAACTATGTTATGTTGTCATTATGAACCAGGAGATGAAGCATATATCATCCAGGAAGGAAAAGTAGTAGTCTCTACTATCAATAACGGAAGCGAGCAAGTTCATGCAGTATTAGGAGAAGGTACTCCAGTTGGGCAGATGTCACTTCTCACCGGAGACCCAAGAAACGCAAATATGACCGCTAAAGGAGATGTTAAAGTTCTAGCAGTAGGTAAAGACAATTTCGATATGATGGTCAAGGGTCAACCAGAGATGGCTAAAAAGCTTCTGGAAAGCTTTGCTGATATAATATGGAAAAGCTATCGACAACTTTCTAATTTGATATTGGAAAATCCATTAGCTAGATTATGGGATATGCTACTTGTAGAATTAGAAACCAAAAGAATTGATACTTCTACCAAAACTCCTTATACTTTTGATTTTGGACCACAAGAACTCGTAAAGATGTGTGGGTATAATGAACAAGAGGGGAAAAAATATATAAAAGAGATGCTGAAAAGCAAAAAGATGACTATCGAAGATGAAAAGATACATATACCTTCACTTAAAGAGTTAGAAGATGAAGTCAAATATTATAGGAATAAAGAAGAAAGAGACCGAAGAATCAAACTTGACCGTATGAAGCGGGGAAGGGATTAACTTGATAAATTAATCTAACTAAGGTATACTATATATTTATAAATGGAAAATTTAAACGAAAATCGGAACGCAGATAATCCAAAAGAAGAACTTAAATTTGCTGTAGACTGTATGCTGGGTAAGCTAGCTAAAGCTCTTAGAATGATGGGTTTCGATACATTCTATCAGTCTTACATTGATGATGCAGATTTAGTTGATATTGCTTATCGTGAAGATAGAATAATTTTAACAAGGGATGTTGACCTAACCAATAGAAAGAAAGCCAAAAAATATCTATGGATAAAAAGCACCAATTTCATCCAACAAATAAAACAAGTAAGAAAAGAATTTAACTTAGAAGAAAACAAGAAACCTTTATCAAGATGCCTTATTTGTAATGAAGAATTAAAACCTATACAGA
>CAYUUC010000598.1:0-1740 GCA_964447635.1 uncultured Spirochaetia bacterium | reverse complement strand
ATAAGTTTGAAAACTACTTTCAGAAGTTTAAAGGTGAAGATGTTATTGAATATGAAGTTGAATGATCTTAACTTTCTCTCATTGTGAACAAGTTTTATGAAAAGATAAGAAGAAACAAAATCTGTAATCAATTAATAGGAATAGTTTCAACAACAATCTACATAAGAGCGTCTATAAAAAATTAGGAATGGAGATCATTTTACAATAGCAACATTTCAGTAAATAACTATGTTTATTTCATTGATTTATTATTATATAAGTATTACATTATATATATAATTTATTTAAAAATTAAATATAAATTTAATATTGAAATAAATAAAATGTAAATAACATTAATTGTATTAGTATTTACAATGAGTATGATTAGTTGTGATTCTAAACAAGTTGAATTAATTTTTAATAATGATGTAAACAATATAAATGAAAAGAATAATAACGATTAAACATTAGTTATTTTTAATGATATGACCTTGGAAAAAGCAATACGAATGGCTATCGATAAAACTGAAGGTGATATCTATTTGTCAGTTGTAGAAGATATCAAGAAATTATACCTATTCAATGTAGAAATTACAAACTTGCTAGGAATATAGTATCTAACTAATATTTTAGAACTTGATCTTAATGATAACAAAATTATTGATATCAGTATTTTATCCAGTCTTACTAATTTTGAAGGGTTTAACTTCACTTGTGACAAAATCAACAATATCACTGCTTTATCGGGTTTTACTAATCTTGAAGGGCTTAACCTTATCTATAATTGTATGGTTATAGATTTCAATACTCCAAACACTAACGGAACGGTTGTAAGAGAGCATATCAATAACGGATGCGATGTTTATTATGAAGAAGGAAATAAGGTTACAGGAAAGCCGTAAGTAAAAACCTCCGTCTTCTCCCTTTTCTGCAGGGAGAAGTCGGGTATAGGATTTCATAAATTTTTTATTTCAATTTCATTAATTCAAAGGAGGAACATAATAATGAAAAAATTAATTTTAATTGCAGTAAGTATATTTTTAGCAGTAAGTTTATGTAATTGCAGTTCTACAAAAGAAAAAACCAATACTAATGATGATACCGCAGTGTATTATACATTAACAGTAAAGGCTGAAAACGGTAGTGTCGAAGTTACTGTTGATGATAAAGTAATAAGCAAACCATACGAGATAGAAGAAGGGAAGGAAGTAACACTAACGGCGACAGCTGGTGATGGCTATATATTCGACAGCTGGAGCGGTGATGCTTCCGATACAAATGCTACTACTACACTAACAATGGACAGCGATAAATCCGTTACAGCTAACTATATAGCTGATTCAGTAGTTGCTTTTCCTGATGAAAATTTAGAAGAAGCGATACGAGAAGCTGTCGATAAACCGGAAGGTGATATCTACTTGTCAGATGTACAGGATATCAAGAAATTAGACCTATTCAATGTAGAAATTACATACCTGTCCGGAATAGAGCATCTTACAAATCTTGAAGAACTTGATTTAAGTAAAAACTATAAATATGAAAATGGCGAATGGGTAGAATACAACTATTATGGTGAAAGAATAAAGTATATTAGTGCTCTATCCAACCTCACCAATCTTACATATCTTAACCTTAATTGGAACAAAATCAACGATATTAGTACATTATCCAAACTGAATAATCTTGAAAAGCTTTACCTTAATTGGAACAAAATCAGCAATATCAGTGCTTTATCCAGCTTACCTAATCTTAAACGGC
>CAYUUC010000597.1:0-1749 GCA_964447635.1 uncultured Spirochaetia bacterium | reverse complement strand
CTCATTCAGATAAGAAATCACATAAGCAAAAAATGTACCGCTCAGTTATGATTTATAACACTAAAAATAGTAAATAATTATACATAATGCGAATTTTTTCTATATCAAAAAACTAAATCCATACGCAGACTTGCCGCACTCATTCTTTACCCACAACATTCATGAGCATACCCACCGCTTCGCTAGGTTTTATATCCCGATTAAGTATTCTATAAACGATTTCCATGATGGGGAGCTTCAGGTTGAACTTTTCCTTGATAACCATAGCATACTTAACGGCGAAGATGCCCTCAGGCAAGTATCCGATGATATCGAGCTTCTCAAGTAGCTGGGGGAAATCCTCCCATGCTCTATACAACTGCCTTTCCAATAAGTCCCTACCGAATCTCCTGTTCCTTCCATGGTGGCTGGTACATGTTACATATAAATCACCCACTGCCGATATCGAAGTGAAAGTCTCCGGATGGGTAGAGCCGAGTGCCGTCCCCACCGTCTGTATCTCATTAAGACCGGTGGAGATAATCATAGCGAAGGCATTATCACCGATGCTCTTGTCATACTCCCTCATAGCATCAGCTAATCCGAAAGCAATTGCCACCACATTCTTAAGTGCCGCTGAGACCTGCACCCCGATGGGGTCGAAGGATACATAAACCGAGAGATGCTCGGTGCTTACGATATCCCTAACCCGGATTGCATTCCTTCGGTTATCTGATGCGGCGATGAGACCGGTGTACTTCTCCCGTGCCACTTCCTCCGCATGAGATGGACCGGAGAGGTAAACAGACTTGTTTTTAAGCTCCCGCTGGAAGTCCTCATTAGCTATACACAGCGGTAGTTTAGGTATTTCGTTATTGGAATCGATAAAGCCTTTGGTCAGGAAAACCGGTATAGCTTTATTATTTATATAATTGCTGGTCTGCTTTACAATATCTTTCAGTGCGAAGGATGGAGTAGCATAAATGACGAACTCCGCATCTTTGACCACCTCGCTCAAGTTATTGCTTGCCAGGATGGAGTTACAAAACCATACCCCATATAGGTATCTGGTATTGGTTAGGCTTTCGTTGATTTCTTCGGCAACTTCTTTTTCGTAAGCCCATATTTTTACATCGTTGCCATTCTTACAGAGGGAATTAGCCATGGTTGTTCCCCATGCTCCCGCCCCTATAACTGCGATTTTAGCCATAATTCCACCTCGATTAATGAAGAATTTGTTAAATTTCGGTAATTATTAAGTTATAAATATAACCAAAGAGCGAATTACAAATCAATTAAAAAAAATATATATTTATGATTCTTTATCACCTTCTATATTAATAAAATAATCATAAAAAATATATTATATAATGGAATAGAGATTGATAGTCAAATAAATAAATATTATCTTTTACATAAGAAGTGTTAATATCTCGTTAAGAGTAAACTTTTTTTAGGAGGGTCATTTTATGACAATTAACGTTACAGGCAGACATATCAATATTACTGATGATATTAAGAATCATGCTGAGAAGAAAACAAATAAGTTCAAGCACTATTTCGACCACATCTTAGAGATGGATTTGGTGCTTGAGAAGGAGAACACTATCTACAAAGCGGCAGCGACCTTTGATGCGGATAAAAAACGCTACCACATAGAAGCTAAAGACTACGACCTCTATGAAAGTATAGATAAACTTATGGATAAAGTCGATAGAAGAATTCGACGACACAAGGAAAAAATCAATTCCCACCATAAAAGAATGTCAA
>CAYUUC010000596.1:0-1755 GCA_964447635.1 uncultured Spirochaetia bacterium | reverse complement strand
GGAAGAAGCATTTATTAAGAATAGCAAATTCAGATAATTTATTCAATATATTAAATGGAGTTAATGTTGAAGATGAATTATTAGAAATTATTTCAGACTTTTATTCCCAAATTTCCAATTTTAGAATCAATCCTGAGAATTGTCTTATATCAAAAGGTAAAATTGAAACACTTAAGACTATTAGTATGGGAGATAAAATAATTCCTTTATATTCGCCAAATATCACTAATATTTATAATTTGGACAATTTTGTTAATAATAAAGACTCATTGAGTCCGGAAATAGATACTAATTTTGAACCTGGATATTATGAATATAACTATGATAAGGTTATTATGATTAACTCAAGCTATGCTTTAGTTTATAATCCAGACCCTATTACAGGAAAAGTTCTATCTACTAATAAAATTATTCAATTAAGAGATTTATTGCTTAAGAAGAAAAGTGTATTAATAGTAGAATCAACTTTAGGACAACTTTTACCGGATTTGATTTACTTAAATGAACCTGTTAACCTGGTTGAAGGGGTTATATATTTATTTAATCTATCAGCTATTGGACTAGCTTATGATGAATTAAATCTCGTTATTAGTAATAATATGATTATTTCTAAGATTAAGGAATATATGAAATCTAAATCCATACCTCAAATTGGTAAATCGGAATCTCTATTACTAAAACTTCTATCATATGGGATTAGTAGTAAAGATTTACCATCACTATTCAAAAGTTGGTTTAAGACTGAAACTTATTCTAGAATAAAATTAATAAAAGATGGGATTATCGAATCCCTCTCTTATAAGTATCCAGTGTATATTCATAATGTAAAAGGTGGTAATTCTTTGTGGCTGTATCTCAAAAACTTACCATTAGGTGATTTAGCTATAGCTAATTTACTCAAATCCCATGGATTAATAGTAAATCCCGGCTCTTTCTTTTTTCCTGAAAAACTCAATAATTGGAATCATTCTAAGGAATGTATTCATATCAATATAAATGGATGTATGAGTAAAGAACTTGAGACTGTGGACATATTAGATACTGTTATTAGCAATTGTTATTCAGGGACGAAAAGATAGATTATGTCCTAACTCCTTCTTTGAGTTCTTGTATATCTACGCTAGCTAAAAGCTTCTCCAATTGCTTCTTACCAATAAATCTTATATGTTGATTTTTATCCAAGAATGCCATCGCTTCATTAGATAATTTTCCCGGTGCAATAAAAATGCCTTTATCAAACTTGATTACTTTTAAGGTATCAGCAATTGAACGAATAGCAAAATCACCGATATTATCCGAATTCCACCTCCTAAAAGCAATAAAATATTTATTCTTCTCTATGCTTTGCTCTTCAGCTATGAAATCTATCCCATCCCCTAAATTCATGTTTGAGTCTTCATCAACATAAATCTCATCTATAACTTCAAGACCGATTTTATTTAATATCCTTTTAGCAATTCTGGATAATATCTGCTTTGTTGTATTCATGATTTTATCTATATTAGGAGTTTCTATCTTTATTTCTTTTTGTTCCATATTATTGTATGTATCGAAGATTTCTTTTGTTTCGAATTCATCACTTCTTTCTATTTTATAATTATTGGTTATAAAGTCTTCAGGAAATCCTATTTCAATCCAGCGGATGAACACATTAACTCTATCTTCGGTATAATTATTCATTAATAAATCTTTACCATTAATTTCATTTTCTCCATTATCAATATCAATATCATTATTCATATTGCTATCATTTTC
>CAYUUC010000595.1:0-1762 GCA_964447635.1 uncultured Spirochaetia bacterium | reverse complement strand
AAACCTAACCTGATTTCTGATATATTCATTTATCATAATAACATAGTCATAAGATAAAACAAAAAAGTTAAAAATACCTTATGTTAAAGTGATATTACTTTCATAAACTTCTTAATTAATTATAGAGCATTGATATTATTATTTTTAATATTACTATTAATTTTTTCAATAATATAATGGAATTTATTAATTTGTAATATGAATTCAATCAATATAACAAAGGATTAATAATAATATGAAATTCGAAGGGAAGTGTCATTATTGTGGTGGAGAAGTATTTATTACCGAAACTAAATGCCGTAATTGTGGGGTTATAACAAAAGGTGATTTTGAAGGATGTGACCTCTGTCGCTTATCGACAGAAGCCAAAGAGTTTATTAGAGTATTTATAGAATGTGAAGGTAATATCAGAAATGTGGAAAAAGCCTTAGGAATATCATATCCAACGGTTAAAAGTCGTTTGGCTCAAGTGAAAGATGAATTTAAAACTTTATCACCACAATCCTCAAATTATATAGATTTTTCAAGGAAATCCCAAAGAAGAACCATCCTTAAAAATATAGAAAATGGTGAGCTAAGCGTAGAAGAAGCTCTAAAACAACTTAGAGAAGAGCAATAAATATTATTCATCTATAACAAATTTCTTTATCCACCAATCCAAACTTGACGAACTACTTGCTAGATGTATCCCCTGACCATTAGCATATAAATCACCATTTTGGTCCATGATAAGAGATATAGCATAATCATCATTCTCTAAATAGTCCGGTAATGCAGGGTCAGGACCATTGCCTTTGTAATAAACTTCCCATCCTGAATCTGTTCCATCCAGATTGAATCGTTTTAACCACCAATCCTGAATACTATCAATATCAACAAGATTTCCACCATATCCTAATACATAAACATAACTGTTTTCATAATCCACAACAAGTTCACGGGCCTGATCATGGTCTTCGTTTCCAGAATCTACCATTAAATCCCAGTTGGTGGTGTCTTCGGTACCATCGGAAGAAAACTTCTTTATCCACCAATCATTACCAGATGAACCACTAACAAGGTCTCTTCCGCTTCCTGCTAACCATACATTATCCTGCTCATCTACTGTTACACTATAAAGTCTATCCATTCTGGATGCACTGGCTGATGAATACATCTTGTTCCAATTTGTAGTGTCTTCGGTACCATCGGAAGAAAACTTCTTTATCCACCAATCCCAGTTAGAAGAACCATCTACGATATCATCTCCAACACCAGCTACATATATATTGTCCTGACTATCAACAGCAATTCCGAACGCATAATCATTACCACCATTACCATCTATCTTTTTATCCCAATTGGTGGTGTCTTCGGTGCCATCAGATGAAAATTTCTTTATCCACCAATCCAGACCTGTTCCAGCTCCGGCAACATCATATCCAGCTCCTGATACATATACATTATCCTGACTATCTATGACAATGTTGAATGCTGTATCTTCTTCTGTTGTTGTACCATCATCAGCGGAATTGAATGTTTTATTCCAGCTGGTATCTTCAGTGCCGTCAGAAGAAAACTTCTTAATCATCCATGCTGAATCATTCTCCGTTACTCCAACATAACCAATGATATATACATTATTCTGACTATCACAAGCAACAGAATATGCTTCATCATAATTTCCGTTTGGAGATGCTCCACCTCCATCTATTGACTTATCCCAATTGGTTGTATCTTCTCTTCCATATTGGTCAAACTTCTTTATCCGCCAATCAAAAGC
>CAYUUC010000594.1:0-1764 GCA_964447635.1 uncultured Spirochaetia bacterium | reverse complement strand
CTTTTACTCTAATCAAGTCCAATTCCCTAACAGCGATGTTATCTTTAATATAATCATATGTGTTTTCACTTATTATTATATTAGTATTAAATTGCTTATTTACACCTTCCAATCTAGATGCTAGGTTAACGGGGTCACCAATAACTGTTGTATCTCTTCTATCTAATTTACTTCCCACATCACCCCATATAACCGAACCCGTATTGATACCTATACGCATATTAACTGGATTATTTTTCCTATTATTATTATATTCTTTAATAGTTTTTTGCATTTCCAGACTGGCTTTAACAGCATTATAATGCGCATCCCCGTCTTTTAATGGGTCAAACAAAGCCATAATAGCATCACCGATATATTTATCAATCAATGCGCCATGTTTCTTTAATACTTCTGCCATTAGGTCAAAAAACTCATTGAGGAATTTTACTATTTGTACGGATTCCAGATTTTCACATAAAGTGGAAAAACCTTTTATATCACTGAATAAGATGGTTAAGATTCTTTCCTCAGCTCGTAACTCATCTTTTTTAATCTTATTCTTAGCAATTTGTCTGGCTGATGCTAAAGCAGCTTCTGATATATATGATTTAATCGCTTCTAATTCTTTGTTTCGATTATAATTGGTAATAGCTCTTTCAACAATACCGACAATTTTTTCTGATGTAAATGGTTTAGATATATAATATTCAACTTTAGCTGCTTTATATTTGGCTATTTTCTTTCTGGAGTTTCTATTCATTAATATTACAACGATAATACCTCTTGCTTTTAACTTTCTTACAATATTAAGACCTAATATATCAATCATCTGATCCTGTATTATAAGTACATCAATGCTTTTTTTACTTATGGTTGATATAGCTTCAGAGACTTTTTTAACATTAAATACGATGAAACCTTGATTAACTAAAGGTGGTTTAAACTGGGAATAAAGGTATTCGGATTCATCGATAAATAGTATATTCCCCCTTTCAACATTATCTATATGTGAGAATAGATTGTTAATTATCCTGATTAATTTTTCAACATTGATAGGTTTAGGTATATATTCATCAGCTCCTGCTTGAAATCCCCTATCAATAAATAGACCTGAACTTAATGTGGATGTTAATATGATTGGTATAAAGCTAATTTGTTCATCATTTTTTATTATCCTGCAAAATTCATAGCCATTCATATTAGGCATTTCAATATCGGATAATATAATATCAATATGCTCTTCTTTTACTTTGGTAAGAGCATCCTTCCCATCCACAGCGGTTATTGTATCAAAACCTTTTTCTTTAAGTGAATTCGATAAGGTTCTTCTTATTACATCACTATCATCAACAATGAGAATTCTTTTTTTATTCTGGACTAAACAATCGATCTTATCATATAATGTTTCTTTGCTGAAAGGGATTTCAAGAAAGTCGCTAGAAGCATATTTGATGAATTTTTCTTGTATATCCTCAGCAGAAGAAAATATGATTATGGGAATCTGAGTTATATTCTTGATAGACAAACTCACTTCAAATCCGCTTAATTTCCATAATGTACCTTGTAATAGAATAATTGTTGGTTTATCATTGTGAATAATACTAAGAATTTCATTCTCCGAATTGGCAACAATAACAGTATCATTCCTGTCTTCTAATGATTTAATTATGAGTTTTTTTAAAGTTTGTGAACTAGCAGCCAGTAATGCTTTCATTGATTAATCCTAATTTTTATATAGATAAATGATATTTTAATAATAATCAAATATTATTGATATATAGA
>CAYUUC010000593.1:0-1765 GCA_964447635.1 uncultured Spirochaetia bacterium | reverse complement strand
GATTCTTTTTTATCAGTGATGTCTTTAATTACTGATATTACACCCCAGGGAGTTTTATAAACATATTCCGAATAATATTTATTATTATCTTTATATTCAATTTCCTTCTGAATCTTAGTCTTTATAACTTCTCTATAAGCATTAAATGATGGATGGTCTTTAATAAAAGGAAATACCTGTAAGAGATTCTTATTCTTTAATTCTAATGTTGATTTTCCCATATGTGTAGCATAAGCTTCATTACAATATGATATATCAAAATTGTTTTTAATAGCCAAGACAGGTGTATCAATACTATCCAGTAAAAACCAGTGCTTTATATCACTCTTAAGTAATTCTTCCTCCATCTTTTTTCTTTCGGTCAGGTCATTTTTAATGGATACAATTTCCCCTGATGGTAGTTTATATATATATCCCTCTTTCCAATAATTAATCTCATCATTTTCATCATATGAGGATATAAAGAAATTTTGAGTTTCACCAGTTTTCCACACCTTTTTTAATAATTCCTTCATATTACCTTTTCTATTTTCTGGTAAGACTGAATCAAAATCTTTTCCTTTTATATAATCTTTATTTAAATGTGAATTTATCTTATTTAATTTATTATAATCTTTATATATAAACTTATTTCCATCTTCATTAGCCTGTAGAATTGATACCTCGCTACTCATATGATTGAATAGTTCTCTGAACCTTTCCTCACTAATTTTTAATTGTTTTTCTTTCTTACGAATTTCTGTTATATCCATGCCGACAGATTGAAATTCAATGAAGTGGTTTTGTTCATCATATATCTTCCGATTAGTCCACTTAATCCAATGTTTGGTTTTATCCGGCATCTCGCTAATCGTCTCAAAAGTGAATATATAATTTTTCTCTGAAAGTGAATTAATATTGTTTCGGATATCTTGTAGATCTATACTGGATAGATGAAGTAGACTTCTAAAATCACCAATACTTTTACCAAGAACTTCTTCTTTTGTCTTATTAATAAATCTACTTGCTGCTTTATTTAAAAAGGTAATTTCCATATTCTCATTAAATCTAAATATAAGCTCGGTCTGGTCCTCTACAACAGCTCTATATAAAGCTTCTCTTTTACGGAGTTCTTTTTCCCGGTCGAAAATCTTAAGATATAATTTGATTTTATTTATCATTTGTTTGCTATCTAATGGCTTTTCCATATAATCAATAGCACCGATATCAAAACCTTTCTCGATGAAGTCTTGTCTATTATATTCAGCAGTGATAAAGACAATTGGGAGCAATTTAGTTGACTCATTATTCTTTAAAATCCGGGCTACCTCAAAACCTGTTAGTATAGGCATTTGGATATCAAGAAGAACTAAATCTACTTTTTCTTTGATTACGGTCTCTTCAGCTTTGGTAGGGTCGGATATACCTATTACCTTAATATTAGATATCTCCATGTTTAATTGTTCTTTTATAAGAAATATCTCTTCTTCTAAATCATCAACTATCAGTATTTTATGTGCATATTCTGAATCTATCATTAATAAATAAATCCCTCGCTTCCCTGTGAATAAGAGTCTTATGTTTATTTAATAAATTTCTCATCACATTAATAATAATAATATAAAACAATTTTAAAAAGATACTGTAATAAATAGATTATTATCAAGCTAATATTTATAGATTTAGTTTCGTATTAAGTTCTATTTAAATATAACGCAAAATGTATTTATCAATTTCTTCTTCATTATTCGGCTTTATTATGTTTTTATATAAATACCATTCTTCT
>CAYUUC010000592.1:0-1772 GCA_964447635.1 uncultured Spirochaetia bacterium | reverse complement strand
GATTCTCCGTTTAAATATTTCATAACAATGAGGAACAACCTAAATAGAAATAGTTTATACTATAATATCATATTAATTTTGTATAAAATCAATACTTATTTGTAAAAACCTAATCTTTATGAAGCAAGGTGTATTTATCTTTATCGGTGAATAGGACATAAAGCACAGCACTCATTCCACTATAGAAGGAATGCATTATGATTGGTCCGATAAGGCTGTCGGTATAGTAATAAGTAATGCTGGTGAATAATCCGAGAGGAATAAGTCCCACATGTTCCCATAGGGATGCCTCCAGCCGGAATGGCTTAGTCTTTACTTTTACATGGGATAGATGGTATATTATTTGTGTAATGATTACCGAATAGGACAGGTGGAAGACCCCCAAATCGAGATAACCCTTAATCGCCCAATCTACGATGGTGAAGACTATTCCACGGAATAATACTTCCATAACCACGCCCGGTACTAACCACCTGTAAACCAGCCAATAGATAATAGTCTTATGAGACTTCCTCACCTTTGCATAGGTGTCACCCTCTACCTCATCTTCCAGTAGAGAATATGGGACGGTTGGAGCATCGCCTTTAGCCTTCTTATAGAAGAACATAACTAATAGCAGGAAAATAAGAATAAACATACAGAATACGAAGCTCATCCGGAGGGATACATCCAGATTATCCGTATTAAACCCCGTTCTGGCAGTAAAAGGGAAGCTTATGAAGAACAGAAACATCAGGCTTAAGGCTCCTAAGACTAACATGTGCAGTATCGTCTTTTCTATGGGATGTCGGGAGAAATGCGATGCGAATTTCAAATCGGATGCGATTTTCATGATGAGGTTGGACAAATTTGTTATGAGGTATACCACAGCAAGAGCGATAATCACAAATAAAGCATTAATCATTTATAAAACCTTTTATCCACAAAATATTAACTTTTTTTTCACCGGGATGTAATTATGTTAGTATATTCAATATCGATTTGTACGAATTTTGAATCTTTATGGATTATAGTTAACTTTGTAACTATTTAGAACTCCTTTTGGCTCAACCACACCCTTAAGGATGCGGTTATTCTAACAAGGAATGTGCTTAACTATAATCATTAGTAATAACAAATAGGTTTAACACCAAATAATACAGGATTTATCGGGTGGTTTAAATGGTTCAGTTAATATTCAGTTTCTTGGTTTTGATTTTATCGGTATTCAACGGCATAAGGCTATTCGTTGATGGTATCGTGGTTTATCTTACCGGGAATTCTTTCCCGTTCAACGATTACTGGTGGTATATAGTGAAGGCTTTCGATATACCTTTTGACTTATTCGGGCTGGTGATAATGGGCTTTGGCTTTCTCTGGCTGGGGGCGTCGACGCTTTACTTCTTCCGTAAGATATCGGGTAGGGTGTTCATCATGTTTCTGTCATTATTTACTCTATGGAATGTCTTATGGGGAGCGGTGATCTCCTTGTTGATTTTCGGATTGAATTTCTTCACTGGCAATCGGCGTATGCTGGAATTATGGCATGAATTTCGCCATAAACATCTTAACAAGGACCAAAACCGGTCTTCATCGGAAGAACAGACCATCACCGAGTCTGCTGAGAAGCATGACAAAACCAGGCACCCTATACGGGAATATGATTGGTGGAAGAGTGAAGATTCGGAGTAGGATTGATATCTCTTGGAAAGGAATGGATAAGGATAATCTATTAAGGAACAGTAGTGAGCGGTATGAAAATTGCTAATGTGTTCTTCTTTTCTGGAAAAGAA
>CAYUUC010000591.1:0-1777 GCA_964447635.1 uncultured Spirochaetia bacterium | reverse complement strand
AAAAGTTTATGATGTTTCTTATGATATAGATTTAACTATAAAGTCTGATTATAAGACTTATTTAAACCTTAGAGAATCTTATTACCAGGATGCAGGTTATATTCAGAGTGAATCTATAGAATATTCTTATTATGGCGTAGATATGGGTCCAAGTAGTTCAGATGTTCAGAAAAAGATAAATTCAGATGCAAAAACTAAAGCATTAGAAAACATTACTAATAAATTGACCAGGACTATTGAGAGAAGAGAAATTATACCAAATAACTTTAATTTCTCTAATCTAACATTAGAGTTTGATAACGAAAGTGATAAAAAAGTTCTTCAAAAAGCATTAATAGATACTATCTTCGATGAATCTAATCCAATTCAATCTAGAAATATATCCCTAATAATATTGGAAAAAATTATTGATAATTTACCAAAAGAAGAAATTGAGAATATAAGAAACTATATATCACAAATAATAGAAAACAAGAATGAGAATATAGAATTAAGAAAGACTTGCATTAATTTATCTATGAAATTTAATATGGAATCTAATTATGAAAACATTTCTAATATCCTATTAGATAAGGAAGAACCTGAGGATTTAAGGAAAACAATAATCATATCATCACAAAATACCAATAATAAGCAATTAACTAACGATATAATCAAGATATATGAAGATAAAACAGAAAGCGATAATGTAAGATTAGCTTCATTAGATTACATGGGTAATATGAAATATGAAACAGTTAAAGAATATATCATTAATGCAATCTCCAAAAGCGAACCTTATGAAATTAGGAAAAGATCTCTTAATATAATGAATGAACAAGGATATGATAACCTCGAAAATGAGATTATTAAAATATTAAACGATCCGGATGATGACCTTAATTTTAGGATGGATTGTGTTGATTTTTCATTGGAGATAGATAGTAACCGAATAAAAGAAGAAATATCGAGTATCTTATTAAATAAGAAAGAAAATATAGAATTAAGAAAATATATAATTAAATCAAATGTTAATAAAAAAAATGAAACCATATATGAAGATATAAATAAAATATTGAAGGATAAAGACCAAGATACTGATTTGAAAATGTTATGCCTCGATGTATTAATACAATCTGATAATGATGATAAAGCTGTAAAAATATTGAAAGATATATTCTATAAAGAGGATGAAGATATAAATATTAGAAGAACATGCTTACACGAATTAATAGATAAACAAGAAAATGAATTAAACAAAGAATTAGTATCTTATATCATAGAAAATAAAGAATCACAATTTTATGACTTGCTTTCTAATCTTTCTAAATTTATCGAAATAGATAAATATAGAGATAACCTAAAAGAGATCATCAAGAATCGCCCTATTTATGATACCTTCCAAAAGGAAATAATAAAAATACTTAAAGATGAATTTAATGTTAAGTATTATACTTTGTATTACACAAATTTGGATAAAATTAGATATTTTTTAGATAAAACAAATATATTAAACTATTTAAAATCAAAAGGGTTTACTATTATAAAAGAATATCCAAAAGATCCAAAGGATAAAAAACTTCTTACGGATAGTTTCCTTCTTTTTGAAATTAATGAATCTTATAATGAAATCAAGAGCAAAAAAAGCGAATATAGCAGTACGGGATTTATAAATGACATTGAAGTCTATGATACCTCTTACACCTTAGAGATGAAACTTACTGATCATAATGAAAACTTAATCTGGGATTTTAAGAAGAATGGTTATCAAAAAAGTAGAGGATTAGAAGGTGTATCC
>CAYUUC010000590.1:0-1779 GCA_964447635.1 uncultured Spirochaetia bacterium | reverse complement strand
ATAGAAGCTTCTATTGGAAGATTATAATCCAATAAATGGTTTGATTATGGCAATTTTTTTCTTGCCTATCTAATTATTGACCTGTGAGTAAATCATATCAAAAAAAACAAAAAATCAAATAAAAAAATAAGCGAGGTTATTTTTTATGTCTAACGATAAAGACAAAGAAATGGAAGAAACCGAGAACAAGGAGAATAAAGCGAAAGTTAGAGTGAAGAAGAATGATTCTAATACTAGCTCAGGCGGTAGTCAGAACACCAGCAATACCGTAGAAAGTTTAGATATTTCAAGTTTAGCAAGCAAATCAGCAGCTGAACTTACAGAGACTGCTAGCAGTTTAGGAATACAGAACTTTCAATCCATGAGAAAACCTGATTTGATATTCGCAATACTCGAAGCACAAGCAAAAGAGAATGGATTACTCTTCGCAAGTGGTGTATTGGAAGTATTACCCGATGGTTATGGATTCCTCAGGTCAGGAAACTATAATTATTTACCGGGACCGGATGATATATACATATCACCTGCTCAGATAAGGTTATTTGGATTAAGGACTGGTGACACTATTACCGGTCAGGTTAGACCACCTAAGGACAATGAGAGATTCTTTGCTTTATTAAGGGTGGAAGCGGTTAACTATGGTAAACCAGAAGCGACTAACAAGAGGATTCTCTTTGATAATCTTACCCCATTATATCCTAATCAAAGATTAAATCTAGAATTCGCATCAAATAAGTTTAGCACCAGGGTTATGGATATGTTTACACCTATAGGTAAAGGTCAAAGAGGGCTAATCGTTGCCGCCCCAAGAACTGGAAAGACCATGTTGCTACAGGAAATGGCTAATGCTATTACCTCCAACCATCCTGAGGTTATGCTGATAGTTCTGCTTATCGACGAAAGACCTGAAGAGGTTACCGATATGCAAAGGTCTGTCAAGGGTGAGGTTATATCATCAACCTTCGACGAACCTGCTCAACGGCATGTTCAGGTTGCTGAAATGGTTCTGGAGAAAGCAAAGAGACTTGTTGAACACAAAAAGGATGTGGTTATCCTGCTGGACTCTATTACCAGATTAGCCAGAGCTTATAACCAGGTTGTCCCTACTAGTGGTAAGATACTATCTGGTGGTGTTGATTCTAATGCTCTGCATAAACCTAAACGATTCTTCGGCGCTGCTAGGAATGTGGAAGAAGGCGGAAGCCTTACAATCATAGCAACTGCTTTAATCGATACCGGTAGTAGAATGGATGAGGTTATCTTTGAGGAGTTCAAGGGAACAGGTAATATGGAAGCTCATCTTGATAGAAAGATGGTAGAAAGAAGGATTTTCCCTTCTATTGACATTAAAAAGTCTGCTACAAGAAAAGAAGAGCTTTTACTAAATGAAGAAGAACTTCAGAAGATATGGGTATTGAGAAAAGTATTCAATCCTATGAGTAATGTTGAAGTTATGGAACTCCTTCTTGAAAAACTACATAAGACCAAGAATAATGCACAATTCCTTAATTCCATGAGTAGTAGCTAATTAATCGTTAATTATTTAAAAACAGCTTCATCAGTATTACATCAAGGTTTTAACTAATATAAGTTATTAAATCGAAAGCTTTGTGTTATAATTGTGTTATATATTAACGTATTATATAAACATATCATCTAATTTATTTAATTACACATGAGTCTTTTTGCTTTTATAACTTATATATGTTATTATTTTAGAATATGATATAATTAACTCTTACTAATAATAAGTATTCAGTCAAATATTGATATGTTAAT
>CAYUUC010000589.1:0-1781 GCA_964447635.1 uncultured Spirochaetia bacterium | reverse complement strand
CTTTTTCTATTTCACATTTATAAATGTAATAAATAATAAAAAAATGTCAATAGGTTTTTACTTTAAACTAAACTGAACTTTAACCTGTCCATTTATTGGACATAATCATTCATCTTTTTCATTATTTTGTATTAACTTTTTTGATAAAAGCATTTTTTTTATACGATTTGTTTAATACGTCAATATATATTAACACCAAATTAAATAAAAATCAACACCAATCAAATATTTCTATTAATTCTGATATATATTGATTTTTATTTATATATGACTTTTTTATCATTATTATATAATCTATGATAAATAGAAAGATGATTGTTCCTCATAGTTATGAAGGATTTAAACGGAGAATCCCCCCTAGCAACCCTTATCAAAGGGGGGAATAAGATAGAAATTCAAATCCCCTTATTTGCATCTTCGCAGAAGACGAGGGGGCAAGGGGGATTCTTCTTTGAAGAATTACCTTTTTTGCGGAACAATTAGAAAGATTATTAGAGGTGATTTTTATGTATGATGTTAACCATATTAAAAAGTTAATCCCACATAGATATCCTTTCCTACTAGTAGATAGGATAATAGAAGTGGATGATGAACATATAATATGTACAAAAAGTGTATCTGTTAATGAGCCATTCTTCCAAGGACATTTCCCTGACTATCCGGTGATGCCTGGTGTGTTGATAGTAGAAGGTCTTGCTCAAACCACTGCTTTATATGCCTTAACCAAAAATCCACTAGGTGAAGATGAGACAACTTTTTTCGCTGCTATTGAGAATGCCAAGTTTAGAAAACCTGTTCTACCTGGAGATATCCTGGAATATAGAGTGAAACCTATTTCAGTAAAGAAAAAGTTAATCAAAACTGAATGTAAAGCATATGTGAAAGATGAAGTAGTATGTGAAGCTACCTTATTAGCCACTGTATCTAAAGTGAGATAAACTTATGGGTAGGATATTAGGCTTAGATTATGGCGAAGTTCGTATCGGAGTTGCGATTAGTGATACAACCAAGACTATCGCTAATGCTAAAGGGTATATAGACCAGAGAAAGGCAGACTGTATAGAAGAAATCATTTCAATATTGAAGGATAATGACATTGAGAGAATAGTGATTGGGTTACCTTTAAACCTTAAGGGTAAATATACACAAAAAACCAGAGAAGTGAAAGACTTTTCTAAAAAACTGAAAAAGAGCATATCAATACCGGTGGATATGTGGGATGAAAGACTATCCACTGTTTCTGCGGAAAGAACCTTGAGGGAATCTAATATTAAAGCAAAAAAACAACGTAATAAGATAGATTCTGTAGCAGCTCAGATCATTCTTCAAAATTATCTGGATTCCAAGAAAATGTAACACTCTATAAACTATTCAGCATTCCTATTACATATTTTATTTAAATATAAATCCTGTTTATTGTATTTTTGAATAAAGAGTATTAGAGTATAAATCCGATACTAGTTAAGTAGTTAAAAAGATACGAGTAGTATGCAAATAAGGGACGCTATTAAAAAATGGGAAAAGAATTCCTACCCCCGCCCTTTTTGCTTAAATTAATTTGGAGAGATTGAAATGAGCGGGAATATAATTAATATAGAGGATATCGATTTATTAGCCAAAGTGGGAATCAAATATTACGATAGAAAGCAGTATCCAGACGCATTTAGATTATTTTCCAGAATCATTGAAATTGACCATAAGCACTTCGAAGCTCATTTTTATTTATCTGCGATTTATGAGATAGTGGGTGAATATGATAAAGCTATAAAATGTTTTGAAAT
>CAYUUC010000588.1:0-1789 GCA_964447635.1 uncultured Spirochaetia bacterium | reverse complement strand
TGGCAATATTATATTTATACATAACGAATAGAATAATCAATATTAGGGTGTAATATTATGGATAAAGACAAACAAGATCCTTTTTCTAAACTTAAGAATGAGTTAAAAAAAGATATACCACAAAAACCTAACATTTCACTAACATTTAATGAAGATTCAACAGAAGCATATTTAACTATTACTCCAACATCTGGTAATATAGATTTGAAGCCTGAATATATAGATGAAATAATAAGAAAAAATCAAATAACATATGGCATTAAAAAAGACCTATCTACTCAGTTAGTAAAAAACTTCTTGAGTCAAGAACCAATCAAAGCTAAAAAGTATATCATAGCTAGAGGGAAAAAACCGAAGGATACTAAACCCACATCGGTTAAACTTCTTTCCCAAGAAAAGGAACTCATTATGGAAGGAGAGATAATAGGAGAAATAATACCAGAGGTTAATGGTAAGTTTGGTATAGATGTTCATGGGAAGAGAATCACTCCAAGATTAGATAGGACTGGCTTGCTGGAACCTGGGGAAAATACAGCATTATTCAAAGAAGAAGAAAAGACATATGTCAAATCAGAGATTATCGGAGTTCTTTTTATAGACAAGGATAAACATGAGATAAATATATATCCAGAAGAGGATGGAAAATTCAAAATCTTTATCGATAACCAATCTGGTGTGGTCTCTCTATCTGTATATCCACCAATTGGTAGGAAAACACCGGTAGAAACCAGTAATGTATATGCCCAGATAAGGGAATTGAAGATAACAGAGATAATCGACCCCAAAGCTATAGAATTTGCTATTAATGCTGGAAAGACAGATAAGATGATTGATTATCAAATAGGTAAGGGAAAACCGGAGAATTATGATATTAAAATTACTATATCTGATGACAAAATGAAAGCCTATATAGATATTATAAGACCTACCATACCCAATCATATTCTAACTGAGAAAGAGATTTTAAAGGAGCTACAGAAAGCTGGTGTGATAAAAGGTTATACCTCTGAAGTGTTTAAAGAGATTACACAGCAAGTCAATGAAAAGCGAGAATCTATCTCTAATAGAAAAATAGCCGAAGGAGAAGAACCTCTTAACGAAGAAAAGGACTTTATTGACTATAGAGTGGAACTAATAGGACAGGATATTGAATTCACAATCAAAGATGAAAACGGAAAAGAAATAAGGAAGAAAGGTGATGTAGCTGTAATTGACCATTCTAATGAATTGATATGCTATTTGGTAAAAGGAACGGTTAGAGGACAGGAAGGATTTACCATAACCGGGGAGAAGCTACTTCCAGAGAGAAATGTACCAATTAATCTAAAAGCAGGAAGAAATGTGTATAAAAGTAAAGAGGATGAAGGAAAAATCGCTTTCTATTCAAAGATTGGTGGAAATGTATACTTCTATGATAATCATATTCATATAATTGATAACTAAGTTTTATATTATTTCAGCGGTAAGTTCAAGCAGATAATCCCTGTTATCATAATGAACTAGGTATTTATATTTATTGAAAGGAAAGTTATCTAGAACAAATTCAATACCCAAACTCATTTCTATAACCGAACCTACATATTCATAAATCTTTTGATATCCTTCTATCTCAGTATAATAAATATCTCTAATATCGAATAAGTTTTTACCAGGTGAGATTAATATGTTATTTGACTTTCTGTAGTAAACATGTGAATGTTCATTATCCATTTCATATACTAGGAAACCCAATGTATTCCTGAAGAAATTAAATTGCATTTCATATAAATCTTTAAGAGAGTAAGATTTA
>CAYUUC010000587.1:0-1809 GCA_964447635.1 uncultured Spirochaetia bacterium | reverse complement strand
ATTATTATAAAAAAGCTTTAGATAAAGTAAAAGAATTAGGTAATAAACATCTAGAAGCGAGTCTGTTAAAAATTACAGGGAGACTATATATAAAAAAGAAAGATATTGAAAAGGCTTTCGAGAACCTTAAAAAAGCCTATAAACTATCTAAAGAAATATCTTCTGAAAATTTAATCTATGAAATACATAAACATTACTCAGAAGCATATGAAGTTACTGGAGATTATCAAAAAGCTTTGGAAGAATATAAAATCTTTCATAAATATGAGAAGGAAGTACTAAACGAAGACTTGAATGTAAGAACAAAGAATATACTTATACAATTTGAGGTAGAAAAAATACAAAGAATAGCTGAAAATTATAAACAACATAACATAAAACTAAGTAAAGCAAACAAGAGCCTTAAAGAAAGAAACCAATTAAAGTCCATGTTGGTAAAGAAATTAAGGAAGCAAACCCGTATACTAGAGAAGCAAGTTAACCATGATTTTCTAACCGGTTTATACAATCGTGGTTATATCGAAGAAAGGCTGAGAGAAGAATATGAGAGGTCTAAAAGACACAAGGATTCCCTATCTATGGCTTTATGTGATATTGACCATTTTAAGGAAATTAATGACGATTTCTCCCATGCTGTAGGTGATAAGGTATTGGAAGAGATTTCACATATCTTCAAGGATAATTGTAGGTCGATTGACATTATCGGTAGATATGGGGGTGATGAATTTATCCTGATATTCCCTAAGACCAATTTAACACAAAGTAATATAGTATGTGAGAGAGTGAGATTTTCTGTAGAGAATTATGATTGGGAATCCATTGCAACTGGATTAAAAGTAACTGTAAGTCTTGGAATAAGCGATGATTCACAAGCGGATAGCCCCGAGCAAATGTTTGCTAATTCTGATGCCCGGTTATATGAAGCTAAGAATAGTGGTAGGAATAACATAAAATCATAACTCTATCTAATCGCAATAATTTGACTGTGATATTTTTGTAAATTAATTTTACTTGGAAATAGATTTTTATCATATCCTTAACATAAATTGAGAGAAAAACATGAAGATTATTAGCTGGAATGTAAACGGAATAAGAGCAATATATAAAAAAGGATTCCTAGAATGGTTCAATAAAGAGAATCCAGATATATTATGTCTACAGGAAACGAAGGCATCACTAAGTCAGCTTAAAAAAAAGTTTAATGATTTAGTCGAAGTGGAGGGTTATAAATCATATTGGAATTCTTCGGTAATCAGAAAAGGATATAGTGGGACTGTGACCTATACAAGAATAGAACCTAAAGAAGTTGTCCTTAGTGTAGATAATGAAGAATTCGACAATGAAGGCAGAATCGTCCTTACCCGGTTTGATAATTTTACTCTGCTTAATGTCTATTTCCCGAATGGACAGGTAGGTAAAGGCGATAAGCAAAGTAATTCAGAGGATGCCAAGAAAAGACTTTCCAGACTCGATTATAAGCTTAGATTTTATGATTATTTCTTTGATTATATAGAGGAGTTGAAAAAGAATGGTGAGTCTTTGGTTATTTGTGGTGATTATAATACAGCACATACCGAGATAGACCTGGCAAGACCCAAGGATAATATGGAAAATACCGGTTTCCTACCAGAAGAAAGGGCTTGGATGGATAAGTTAGTGGAAGCAGGATATATAGATACATTCCGGAGTTTCCATAAAGATGAAGGTGGATGGTACACATGGTGGACTTATCGTAGTGGAGCAAGGAAGAGGAATGTGGGCGAAGAAGGTGATGGAAAAGGAACGGGTCTACCCCGGAGCTCTTCTCCA
>CAYUUC010000586.1:0-1811 GCA_964447635.1 uncultured Spirochaetia bacterium | reverse complement strand
AGCGAAGAAAAAGGTATTAATTCAGCAACATTCTTCTTCTTCTCATCATCTTTTAGTATACTTTTTTTCGATAAAATAATAGCAATATTAGCAATAGCTATTTTAACCTATGCAGACTCCTTTGCTTCAATTATTGGATACAAATTTGGAAAAATAAAAATTGGTGAAAAAACATTGGAAGGAGGATTGGTTTTCTTTATAATTACTTTTCTTATATGTCTTTTTGGTTTATCAATATGGAAAGCTTTAATAATTTCAATTATTCTAACATTAGTAGAAATAGTGTCACTAAAAGTCGATGATAACCTATCTATACCAATTGTTGCAGGTTTTCTGTTTATGACTATTGGGAGATTGTAAATGGTTGAGGATGGTATGTATAAATATGCTTTAAAAGTCATAAGAACTCTCAAAGATGCTGGCCATAAAGCATACCTGGTAGGAGGATGCGTAAGAGATATGATACTTGGTTATAAACCAAAAGACTATGATATCGTAACCAGTGCTAAACCAATCCAGATTGTTAAACTTTTCAATCGAACAGTTAAGGTTGGCATGCAATTTGGAGTTGTTATCGTTTTGATGAATGGATTTGAATTTGATGTTGCTACTTTTAGGAGAGACCTGGATTATAAGGATGGAAGACACCCTGAGGGTGTGGAATTCAGTAACGAGAAAGAAGATGTTCTAAGGCGGGATGTAACCATCAATGGTTTGCTTTATGACCCTGTTAATGATAAATACATAGACTATGTTAATGGTATCGATGACATTAAAAACCAGATAATTAGAACAATAGGAGACCCGATAAAAAGATTTTCCGAAGATTATTTGAGATTAATCCGAGCCATAAGATTCTCTGCTAGATATAATTTTAATATAGAAGAGAATACATATAATGCAATAATTGAACTAGCCCCCAATATCAAAAAAATAAGCAAAGAGAGAATAAAGGACGAGTTCGAAAAATTATTATCCCATACAAACCGTAGCTTAGGAGTGAAATATCTATTCAAATCGAGTTTATTTAAACATATTTTACCTGAAATTAATCACAAATATGATGACATTATGATATCACATCTCATAAACACATTAGATATGCTTCCAGAAAAAGTAAATTATGAAATTCCCATGGCAATAATATTTATAATAAGCGACTTTAAAGATATATATAGTAGAAATCCTAAAAAAGATGAGCTGGAAAAGATAAGCAATATCTGTAAAAACATGAAGATGAGTAATAAAGAAACCCTAAATATAACCGAAATGTATCGTGTTTCCTTCTTATTATGGATATCACAGGAATATGAAGAGTGGAGAATAATAAGGTTATTAAGGTCAGACCAAATCAGGAATGCTTTTATCATAGATCATATTTTAAGTGATATTATGAAATTAGAATCCATCAGCATTGAATATTGTGAAGAATATTTTGAAAAACATAAAAACGAATTATATATAGAACCATTACTCAATGGTAAGGATTTGATTGAAATGGGATTTAAAAGTGGGAAGATTTTTTCTGACATACTATTCGATATAGAGAATAAACAATTAGAGAAAAAAATCAAAACAAAAGATGAAGCCATAGAGTATATTAAAAATAATTATATTTAATTAATATTAACTTTTCCTTTTTAATTCATTACAACTATAATATTCTTTTCGATATAGTCTCCATCAATATATCCACTGTACGTAATCTTGATAAAAGCGAATCGACAATAATCAGTTAAATCTAAATCCTTAGGCAATTCATTATAATACAATTATACTACCCTCCTTAAGATGTCTCAATATTAGATCCA
>CAYUUC010000585.1:0-1811 GCA_964447635.1 uncultured Spirochaetia bacterium | reverse complement strand
TTTCCTCCGGTTAATCTTTACATTAAATATAACACAACGAAAGGACTTTGGGCAATGATTTTTGGGGTGATAGGTTACTCAATGATTATCAATGATTATCAATTTTATTTTTTTGTTCCATAGCTAATTTACTTATTTCTTCTCCTGATAAACCCTTAAATAAATTTTCTCTCCATTTTGTATAATCAAATTTATCTTTCTGGATTAATGCTATAAAGCGTTCTGTTTCAATTAACCCTAAATTTTTGGATAATATCTCAATTGCTTTTAGCTTCAGTTCACTGTCATTCATTATTATAATCCTCCAATATATAGATAAAGTCAATAGGACTCTTTATTGATATATGTTTTATTTTGTTATATTTCTTCAATATTCCTCTATCAACTGTGATGAAATAATCACAGTTCATATCAATTGAACAGCTTATATGTAAAGCATCTAAGGGTTTTATTCCTTTAGAAACGATTTCTTTCATTAGATTTAGTATTTCTTGTTTTTCTTCGGTATAACATTCTGCTTTATAAGACCATTTATCAATTTCGATTTGCCTTTCTTTAAAAGGATTATTAATGTTTTCAAAATCCAAAATGTAAGACCAACATAAAACTAATTTTCCGCTTAGTATCATCTCTTGGATAACGAGTTTTGCCTCTGTTTCTAATTTTATCTTAACATCATTCTGGTTGTCATACGGTCTGTTAAAGCAACAATTATCAAGATATACTTTGATTTTGCTCATATCAACTCAACACATATTTTTATCTTTACATTAAATATAACACAACAGAGGAAGTTTGGGCAATGATTTTTGGGTAATTGACGACTTCCTATAATTTACTTGCTCCATGAATTACGGTAAGAATTTTGATAGTATCATTTTCAAACTTATAAATTATGCGGTAGTTATGTGAAAATACTTCTCTTATACTTCTATCATTCATTTCAGGGACTATTCTGCCCATTTTCGGGAAATCTTCTAATGTCTTTACTTTGCTTATAATACTTCTGACGACTTGTATTGAGTAATACTTAGAATCTTTTCCGATGTATGCCTTTATGCTCTCTAAATCGTTAAGAGCGTTATCAGTCCACTGAATCGTCATTTGAATATAGCTTTCTTTCTATATTTTCATGTGATAAGGTTTTCCCCGTCTCAACATCGTCTAAACCTTTTTCTATTTTCATCATAACATAAAACTCATACATAATGTCTTCCCATGTAGCATCATCGGAAAGTTTATCCAACATCATTCTGGCTCTGTCTTTTACATTGGGCATATAATATTATCTCCGGTTAATCATGATTTTGATTTTCGACTTTACATTAAATATAACACATTTGCGGGATTGTGGGTAATGGGATTTGGTGATATTAAGTTTCGGTGTGTATTAGGTCTTAAGTGCTTATGGTATTGTTATTGTATCGGTTCATGTGATGTTTCTATTATAGAGATTCCTTTTTCTTCAAAGATTTCTATAGCTTCATTTACAACTTCTTCCAAAACTCTTAAAGCTTCTTGCCTTGTTTTAGCCATACCTGATAAGTATTTTAGCTTAGGAACATCAACTACCCTTGCTACAAATTCTTCATCAGGTTCATGCCAAAATATCTCTACTTTGTATTTCATAAATATCTCCTCACTATTAAAAATAATCATAAATTGAACTTTTCTACTATTTCAACAAACTGTTTAATTTGATAATCTTTTGCTTTTCCCTTAACCGGTTGGATATTAAGTATTTCATTAATAGTATCATTAAAATATTTATGATGGTGACTACCGCTTGTTTTTCTTTGAATTTTCTCAAA
>CAYUUC010000584.1:0-1817 GCA_964447635.1 uncultured Spirochaetia bacterium | reverse complement strand
GCACTACCAGATAATTTGTTGTTAATAAAAAAACATAAAAGGTTATTCGATTTAAATAAATAACCTTTTCATATAAAACATTAACAATAAGTTAATAATCTAATCTCAGAATCCTCCATTAAAAAGATCATCATCAATGTTACCATCATAATCACCTGTATATTCATTATACCAACCTACGGTCTCACCATTGCCATTTATATATACCCATATACCATTACCAAAATATTCCCAAAACCCTCCATTTTCATAAAACTCATCATCATTTGGATCATCTGATATATCATCACTATCATCAAAGCTCACATCCGGTTCTCCGTCCCCGTCACTATCATCGCCATTACCCCCCCCGTCATTACCTGAATCACCGTCCCAATCGGGATAATCATTTGGGTCGTTGGGGTCTGTTCCGGCTAACCATTCCAACCAGTTAGGTACACCATCTCCATCATCATCATTTTCCTCATCACTACCAAATATAATATAGAACAATCTAATATCAACGTGGAATAGAATATCATCAGTAATATCAACATCTTGTTCTATTTCTGTTACAATGACACTTTCATTCTCAAAAGCTATTTCTGCGACTCTTTTATAAATAGTTTGTCCTGTGCTTATATTTTCTTGGTAATATTTGAGGACAACATCATCACTATTTTCCTTAGAGGTAAGAATAATACCTGATTTCACATAAATATCAATGTAATTTTCCACAAGGTCATATTTAGGTTCAGCCATAATAATTTTTGATTCAATACCATCATAATAAAATATATCCATTAAATGTTCTTTACAATCAGCTAAAAATTTTGGATTGGTGTTGCCCCTTGTATCCATATTTCTAAAATCTGATATTTTTTTCTTTATAGCACCTTTTTCAACGGTAATTTCAGGGAATCTTTCATAAAAATCATTTATGTAATCATCAATATTATTATAAACAGTAGTATTTGAAAACATTTCTGCTTCTTTTTGTGGTGATATACAGGACACCATACCAATTGTAGATAATACAACAAACATTATAATCATTGTTTTAACAAAAGTAAAACTTTTCATATTTTGAATCTCCTTAATTTTTATTTTTCATAATCTTTTATTTTTAAGAACTATTTAAACAATCTCAATAATACTGTTTTTTTTACAGTGTCAAGTATATTCGATAAAAAAATGAAAAAAATTCAGGGCTTCTCCTCATTCACCTTTTAGGAAAGTCTTACCATAGCCATCTTGATGTGAATTTCGCATTACTTTTTTTCACGTGGGGTAAATTGTGTTATCTTATATGGTATGAGTTTAAAAAGGAATAATAAATATTATGAACATTAAAGCAAAAAGAACCAATGAGGGGATGTTATTAAGCTTTGAGGATTATAAAAAATTGATGGAAAGATTGGAAGAGTTAGAACTATTAGAAGATTCTCTCGAACTTGAAGAGGCAATCAGAACTGAACAAGATTTTGTTGACTTTGAAGACTGGGAAAAGAAATTAAAAGAAGAAGGCAAAATAAGTGAGTGATATTGAATCGTATAAAATCAAATTGGGTCATAGAGTAACTAAATCAATTGATAAATTGCCAAATGAAATTATAGAATACTATACACAATAGACAAACAATCCAAAATAATAACTATATACAAAATAGCTCATAGAAAACAAACTTATTAAGATAATTTTATTCCCTACATAGCAAGGCACATCCAAAAATTTATATGTAAATTTAGCTTTACTTTGTTTTCGTATGAAGTGAAATTGTGTTATACTTAATACTGTATGAGTTTTTAACACCGCAGATTAAAACTTAATTAGGGAA
>CAYUUC010000583.1:0-1817 GCA_964447635.1 uncultured Spirochaetia bacterium | reverse complement strand
TAACACATTCAGCCTATACTTTTCGAGAAGTATCTATTTTAAAACAGTGTAGTATAAGTTAAATTGATATTTAGCCTATATTTAATCAATCTTTAACTTTAGTATAATAGGAATTGTTAGATGAATGATAAGATTTTGATTACAGAAGATTTATCCGTTTATTATGCTGATAAAAAAGCAGTAGACTCAGTAAATATGAGTTTTAAGAAGAATAAGGTCACTGCTATTATGGGACCTTCTGGTTGTGGGAAGACAACTCTGTTAAGATGTTTTAATAGAATACATGAATTAACACCAACCGCATCAACTAAAGGGAGGGTATTGTTAAATGGAGAGAATATTTTAAGAATTGACCCTATTCTGGTAAGAAGGAAAGTAGGAATGGTTTTCCAAAGACCAAATCCTTTCCCTACTATGAATATATATAATAATGTGGTTGCAGGATATAAGTTAAATGGCATCAAGATGAGGAAATCCATAATGGATGATATTGTTGAAGAATCTTTAATCAAAGCCGGATTATGGGAAGAAGTGAATACGGACCTCTATAAAAAGGGAACCTTCCTATCAGGTGGACAACAACAGAGATTATGCATAGCTAGGGCTTTAGCTATGAGACCTGAGGTTCTCTTATTGGATGAGCCAACCTCCGCTTTAGACCCAATAGCTACTTCTGTTATCGAAAAACTTATAGTGGAACTGAAAGAAACTGTATCCATAATCATTGTTACTCATAATATAGCTCAAGCTGGTAGAGTATCTGATTTTACAGCATTTCTATATCTTGGAGAATTGATAGAATATGGTCCTACTAATAAGGTATTCTCAACCCCAGAAAACGAAAAGACTGAAAGATTCCTCACAGGAAAATTTGGTTAATAATAAGTTTTAGTAAGAAACATCTAGTTAGATAAGAAAAGCTATAAAAAAAATATATGATATTTTATTATTTATATTAATGTTTATATATAGAATAAAACATAAACAATAGTCCTTTCACATAATTGTGATTATATAATAACATTTTAGTATAGAGTGAAAATATATTATATATATAGTTTATTAAACCACCATTATTATTTAATTTTTCTTATATATATGATTTATTATATTATAAATGAGTATTTAAGGAGTTAATAATGTTACCAGAAAAATTATTGAAACTAAAAGAAAGGTTTATAGCTGAAGCATCACTAGTTGAAAACATGCTTACGAAAGCGATGCAAGGATTAATTAAGAAAGATAATAATTTACTTGAAGAAGTAATGAATATTAATGAACCTAATGTTAATGAAATGGAATTGGAGATAGATGAAAAATGCCTAGATTTATTCGCTTTATATCAACCAGAGGCGATAGATCTTAGAACCGTTTTAATGATATTAAAGATGAATAATGACTTGGAAAGGATGGGAGACCTAGCAGTAAATATCGCTCAAAGTGCGTATTTCTTAATAGAAAGACCAGATGTTAAAAAACTTGAAGATTTACCTAAAATGGGTGATAAGACCATAGAAATGTTAAAGGATTCCATTAATTCTTATATTAATGAGGATGTAAATCTTGCTAAAAATGTCTGTGAAAGGGATGATGATGTAGACTCCCTAGCTAATACAATCTTAAGAGATTTAATTGATTATATGATAGCCGATAAAAATACCATTGAAAGGTCTTTACATATTCTTAGGATAGCGAAGAACTTGGAAAGAATAGCTGACCTTACTACTAATATTGCTGAAGATGTAATCTTCATGAAAAAGGGTAAAGTTATTAAACACGGTAAAGAAGAGATATAAAGAAATAATGATTATTAATCA
>CAYUUC010000582.1:0-1822 GCA_964447635.1 uncultured Spirochaetia bacterium | reverse complement strand
CAGATCAGCTTCTCTGAACTCGTCCCATTCTGTAAGGATTAACAGGACATCAGCATCTTTTACCGCTTCATATTTGTCTTTAACATAAGTAATGTTTTCAACATCCCCGATAACCGATTTAAAGTTTTCCACAGCTTTCGGGTCGTATAGATAAAGATTAGCACAATCATGAATCAGACGCCTTATTATGTTTATGGATGGAGCTTCTCTAACGTCATCGGTATTGGGTTTGAATGCGAGTCCCCATACCGCTATCTTCTTATCTTTATTAATCCAGAGTATATCCTCGATTTTATCAACAAATCGCTCTCTTGCTCTAATGTTTACCTTCTCCACTTCTTTTAGAATTCCGAAGTCCACACCAAAATCGTTGGCTATCTTAACAAAAGCTTTTACATCTTTTGGAAAACATGACCCCCCGTAACCAATACCTGCATTTAAGAAGTGATGGCCGATTCGCTTATCCAAGCCGATCCCTTTTGCTACCATTTCTACATCTGCACCGACCCTTTCACAAAGTTGTGCAACCATATTCATGTAAGATATTTTCATTGCCAGCATGGAGTTAGCGGTGTGCTTGATGAATTCAGCTGTTGGTGTGGTAGTTATTAGTAAGGGATAACCTTTATCGGTAAATGGTTTATACATTTCTTCAAAAAGTCTCTTTGCACGGTCGCTATCTGTCCCTACTACGATTCTATCGGGTTTCATGAAATCTTCCAGAGCACATCCTTCCCGCAGGAATTCTGGATTGGAAGCCACATCAAAGGTTACTTCCTTCTTTGCATACCGTTTTATAGTCCGGTATATCCATTGATGGGTATTAACCGGCACGGTAGACTTTTCTATAATGAGCTTGTATGAAGTCATATTTTGAGCAATCTGACGGGCGGTCTGTTCAATCTGTGATAAGTCCGCCTTTCCTGTTGTTCCCTGTGGTGTCCCCACACACATAAATATGATTTCGCTGAAATTTATAGCTTCCTGTATGTCATCGGTAAATTTTATTCTCCCGTTATCGATATTTTTCTGTAATACAAGGTCCAATCCCGGTTCATAAATAGTAGACTTACCTTTTTTTAGTTGTGTAACTTTATCTTTT
Organism: uncultured Spirochaetia bacterium; assembly: GCA_964447635.1. Lineage (GTDB taxonomy): Bacteria > Spirochaetota > UBA6919 > CAYUUC01 > CAYUUC01 > CAYUUC01. The sequence continues at coordinate 720 of CAYUUC010000582.1, read as the reverse complement.
ATCTTTTCTACACATATTACTTCGTTACCAATGTCAGCAAAGCAAACTGATGTAACCAAACCGACATACCCCGCACCTATTACGGTTATCTTCATGTTTAATCCTCCGCCCTGTTTTTCCTTTTTATGTTATGTTAAGATATAGAAATTTCATCATAAATCAACAATTTGACAAAGTTTTTATGCATTTATATGATTAATTTTTATTTAGAATGCTTTCCATTGATAAATTTTACATAAAAGTTTATCAATAAAGTATTAATAGATTATAGACAATTCTCATAATAATGTGCAATTTTAATTTCTTTTTTAATATTTTATAATTAACTTCTCTATCTATACTTTTGCACTTTTTTCGGATTTATTATCAGTAAAAGGATTAAAAAAGTTCAGTTCTTTATTTAATCAGAAATTGTAACCCTGTCTCAGAACCGCACCCTTAAGGGTGCGGTTCTCTGAAAGAGTAAAATTTGCAAAAGTATAGTATATATAAAAAAGACATCTAATAAAAATATATAAATAAAACCACTCAATATCTAAAAATATTTATGCTAATATCATTATTGACTTTATAATGTATATTAAACTATATACCATCTGACATACTCCAACGACTAAAGTCGTTGGGTTCTTTTTAAGAACCTTCGTCTCCTTCGGAGACGCTCCTTAGTTGGATTGTGGTATCAACGATACTTGCCTATCCGGGATAGGACTTACTGTA
>CAYUUC010000581.1:0-1824 GCA_964447635.1 uncultured Spirochaetia bacterium | reverse complement strand
CTTTAATCTAATATCATTAGTAAGGAAAGCGTCAACAACTTCTTTACTGAATTTACCGAATTGATTGTGTCCCTCTATGTAATAGATAATAGGAGCTATGTCTATAAATATTGTTTTTAGTTTAGAAATCTCAGCTTTGAAATCCATCTACCTGTCTTCTCTCAAGTCATTTACATAATCTTGTGCATCTACATCAGACCAAATATCTTTGCCTAATCCATAAAGTTTATTCCAATCTAAATATGTATCTTTATCTGAATTCATTTCTTTGATATTATGTATAATTTTTTCTAATAACTCTAATTGCTCGTTTAGTTTAAGATGTTTTACCTCTTCAAATAATTTATCTAAAGCGAGACTCATTGCTTTTCTCTCCAATTAAATTTTAATAACTACTCAATATAAATATAATAAATATCTTTTGAATTACAGTATTAATATGGATTATAATGATATCAGATGTATTCAGAATTAGTTATCTAAAAGTATTCTATTTTTAAATAATTAACACGTTTTGCTAGTAGAAATTTTATACAGTATTCATCATTAAAATACTAATTCTTTAATTTTAACTAAGTTCATACAACCTCTCAATTTATTAATGTAGCAACATAAAACAAAAGATAATAATTTAAGTCGTATTCGACTAAATATAACACAAAGTCTTATGGAATATACCTTTTGAATATTAAATTGCTCTGAAAATTTAGAAAAGGTTTTGTCTTATTTTTATGATCCTGTCTATCTAATAAAAAACTAACTCATTAACATACTCAATTAGCATCTTCTTATTTTGATAAGATCTATTAGAAATTAATTTTGTAAGGTATTCCATATCGACATACCTAATAAGTATTTGAGATTTTTTGCCATTCATCGTAAAATCATTTAAATTTATTCTTTGTTCTTTCTTTTTACCTATAGAAGGATATAATATAATTGCACTATTTATATTCTTATATAGTAAAGAATATACAGTTAATTGATACAAAACTTTACTGTCCAATGTTTTTTCCCATAAGTTTATATACTTAGCATCAAGAATGGAAATTATATTCTTATCAGAAAATATCATATAATCTGGTCTTAATGTAGGTGTTTTCCTATTCTTAGGATTATATAAATCATCATAATCATAAAAACTATTTACTTTATATTCACTTTTAACAGTGTATTGTTCTAAGTTGTCCGTTAAAACTCTTAGAGCCTGTTTAGTAACTCGGTGCTAATTTAGTATCTTTTTTCTTTTTTCTTGTATTACGAATCCTTTTGACCATTAAATAAGACATCGCAATATTACAGTATGTTTCAACACTACTGGTCAGACGTTCATAAATCTTACTCAAACGACGATTCCTCGATAGCCAAGAAAGTGTTCGTTCTACAATCCAACGCCATTGGACTATTGGAAAAGAACCATCATTATTGTTCATCTTAACAGGCTTATCAAAACAGGGTTTATCATCAAGAAAATCATATTGTAAAAAGTCTTTAGAACCAATTTTCAATGGAGTTAAACTCTTTGTAATAATGACTTTAACATCGTTATCGGTTTCTTTTGAGATAAAATCTGATAAACCTTGATATCCTCCATCAGCAAATATCGCTTTGATAGAAGGATAATTAGTTTTTAAATTAGACAATACTTGTTCCGCACCAGTTCTATCATGAATATTTGCTTTATGACATACAGACTTTATAAGAAAACCTTGTGTATCAGTTAGAATATGAATCTTAGCACCTTTAATTTTTTTTTCCACCATCAAAACCGGCAATATCCCCACTCATTTCAGTTGATTTAACGCTTTGACTATCAATAATAGA
>CAYUUC010000580.1:0-1825 GCA_964447635.1 uncultured Spirochaetia bacterium | reverse complement strand
TCCCTTAAAGATATACGACTTGGTAGTTTTATAATTTACACTAATCTGGAAAAAATATTATTGCTATTTTCTACAGAAAGTTTTATTGAGAACTCTTTGAAAAATATTAATCACAAAGCATTTTAGGATGTTTTTTAGGTTAAATTTGCTAAAAATACAGTTTCAGGGGGAGAAGAGACCCCCCTTTGTCCCCCCTAGTAGGGGGGGAGAGTAAAAGTTTGGGTAAGAAAAAAGAAACCTCCGTCCTACCTAGTAAAGGGAGCTGAAATCTTGGAATTATTCTTCCATCCTTACACCCCCCTACTAGGGGGGCGGGGGGGGCAATGCTGTTAAGTTAAGAGTATTTTATTATTGACAAAGGGATTCTATTTAATATCTTTTGTATATAGGAGAAAAATTATGTATAAAAAAAACTTTGTGAAAAATTTATTTCTTGGTCAAGAAAAATAATAAGAAATATTGAGTTCATAAAGGCTTATAGAATATCTGAAAAAGATTTTACAAGGAATAGGATACTTAACATTGTAATTGTTGTTTCTATTATTTTAAATAATCTGAAAACATCTACACAAAAAGTTATTAATTCTTTATTTAGCAAAAGAGGAGATTTTAAAAAGGTGTGCAGTAAGAGTGCTTTTTCACAAGCTAGAAAAAAACTAAAACCAGAATTTTTCAAAGATATGAATTTTGAATGGACAAAGTGTTTTTATGAAGATCCTGATACACTGGAATATGTAAAAAGATTTAAAGGTAGATTAATACATGCTGTTGATTGTACATATATTAATCTGCCTGTTACAGAGGAAACAAAAGAAGAATTCTTTGTTCAGACTAATCAGCATGGAATAACAGCTGTTCAATCTCTTACAAGTGTATTGTATGATGTATTAAATGAGATTGCTATCAATAGTGTTTTAGGAAAAAGTAAATCAGAAAAACATTATATATTCAATGATCACAATGATTTTTATCGAAAAGATTCAATAGTAATTTATGATAGAAACTATTGTGATTATTCTGTAATGTCCTATCATATAAAAAATGGAATAGACTTTATCATACGTGCGCCACTTTCATTCAATGTAGTAAAAGATTTTAATGATAGTGATTTAGAAGATGTAATAGTAGAGATACCTTGTACTAAAGAACAAAAAGAGTTTGTAGAAGAAAATAATTTACCAAAAAGTATTAAAGTAAGGTTAATAAAAATCTATCTTGATAACGGAGAAAAAGAAATTTTGATAACTTCGATTTTAGATAGTGATTTTACAATAGATGATTTCAAATATTTATACAATAAAAGATGGGGTGTAGAAACATATTTTGATAGATTAAAGAATATTCTTGAAGTAGAGAAATTCAGTTCGAAAGTTCTTAATAATATTCTTCAAGAGTTTTATGGTATGGTATTATTAAGCACTTATGAAAGCATGCTTACTCGTGATCTTGATGAGGAATTGCGAGAAGAAAGTATTTCAAAAGGTTTAAAACATCTTTATAAAGTTAATAAGTCAATTTCTTATTCAACGATAATTGACCATAGTTTTGATATCATTTTAAATGAATCTAAATCGGAAGAAGAAGTTTCAGAAGAACTTCTGTGTTTTTTTCGTACTGGTAAAGTGGCAGTAATACCTAATCGGCATAACGATAGAAAAAAACTAACAAGTGCTAGAAAATATAAGTATAATAAGTATGAGAAAAGGTTTTAGCTTAACTTAACAGCATTGCCCTTTGTCCCCCCCTAGTAGGCGGGGGAAAGACACTGTACATTTTAGTGTGTCTGAAGAACCTAGTAGGGGAGGGAAGTAAAAGTTTGGGTAAG
>CAYUUC010000579.1:1217-1831 GCA_964447635.1 uncultured Spirochaetia bacterium | reverse complement strand
TAAAATATTAAATAAAGGAATGAATGTTGAATAAAAATGAAGAATAGTCTTAGATAATATATTATCTATGATAAACCTTTATCCGCGAGCTTTTCCACATATCTGACTATTGTAACTACTGAAAAACCAAGAGCTCCTTCACCTAGATAAGTCTTTGCTAATGCATAAGTGGGTGCTGACATATCTATATGTATCCAGTTTTTACAATCCCCGATGAACTCTTTAAGGAATAAACCTGCAGTAAGTGTTCCGCCCCATCCGGTAAAATCCTTATTAATATTGGTAAGGTCACTAATAGTACCATCAAGGTTATCTCTGTATTTCTTTGGTAATGGTAATTCCCAGAATGATTCACCTGCATCCAAAGCTGATTGAGAAAATAAAGCTGAATATTCAGGATTATTACTCATAAACCCGCCTATCTTCAATCCCAAAGCAATATAGCAAGAACCTGTTAGAGTAGCGGCATCCAGCATATAGTCAGGTTTTTCATTTTTAGCCAAATAACCAAGAGCATCAGCCATAGCGAGTCTACCTTCTGCATCGGTATTGAGTATTTCTACTGATTTCCCGTTATACGCTTTAACTACATCACCAGGCTTAATAGCAGAACG
>CAYUUC010000579.1:0-1207 GCA_964447635.1 uncultured Spirochaetia bacterium | reverse complement strand
ATTGAATTTTCTGTCATTGGAATAGCTGTAACCATTTCTATATCAACATCAAGGTCGAGAATTGCTTTAGTCGCACCTATGATAGCTGCGGAACCCCCCATATCCTTTTTCATTTTGGCTATAGCTGCTCCTGAAGGTTTCAGATTGTAACCACCAGTATCATAAGTAACACCTTTTCCTACCAGTCCGATTTTACCATTCTTTGATTGTTTCTTAGAGCGTATGATAATAAATTTAGATTCTGTCTTATCTCCTTCATTACCTATACCAACCGCAGCTAGGCATCCCATGCCTTCGTTTTTTATCTTATTGTAATTCCAAACTTCAATATCACAGGGGCTATCTTTGAAGAAGTCCTTTACTAATTCTACATATGTAGCGGGATATAGCTGATTTGATGGCTCATCTACCATTGCTCTGGCGAAATTGACATTCCTGCCTAATATTTTACCGCCTTCTAATCCCATTTTAGCATCTTTTTCTATATCAGAAGGTACTAAAACTTTAATTGTAGTAATTTTTTTATCATTATTATCATCATTATTTTCATCTTTTTGTTTATAATCAAATTTATAACAAGCTCTCATAAACCCATCACCCATTATAATGAATAATGGTAGTTTAAATTTTATATTATCAAACCCTCTAAAAGCAATGGCAATTTCTTCCTTAGAAAGGCTCGATGCTGTTTTTACAGATAGAATGCCTAACATACGGAGCTTTTCGCTACCCGGATTTTTTTCTTCTAGGTATTCCTTTCTATCATAAGTTGTATTCTTTCCGCATCCAATTAATATGATATCTCTGTCTTTCAAATTAACAGTTAGGATAGATTCTTCGTCTCCGATGAACTTATTTTGCTTTATTAAATGACTCATCATTGAATCTGTCTGTTTATCTAATTCTTTTAGTTCATCAGATATTAAGTTGCCATCATCATCAAAATCAGATTTAAATACAGGGATTGCCATATTTCCTTTGTATTCTTTAAAATCAATACTTTCAGTTAAAATATCAGGATATGACATATTAATTATCTCTTTTGCTTTCATGTCCATATAAAACCTTCCTTTACTTTAATCAAATATCTTCTTTATTTATACTTTCTTTTAACTTATTTGGTTGAAATTTTCTCTGCATATCTTACCAAAGAAACCACAGAATGACCAAGACCACCTTCTCCAAGATAAGTTTTAGCTAATGCATA
>CAYUUC010000578.1:0-1840 GCA_964447635.1 uncultured Spirochaetia bacterium | reverse complement strand
TGAAGCGATGGTGCTATAAACATAAATCCATGTAAGAATCATAAATACTACATGGTATATGAATATGATGGTTTGTTTCTTTTTCATCCTATAAGTCCTATTTTTAATGTGATTTTCAATATTATTATAATAAATTCACTTTATCATTTCAACTTAATATTTCGAATTTCTTTTATTTCTAGAATATTCTCATCTATGGTATAGATTTTAGCTTTATTAACAGGGAGTTTTTTCAATATGCTGTAACATTCATCCATGCTGATATAATAAGTCATATTCCTACTTGCGTAGTACTTGGGTATCATATCAATGAACTTTCTTTTATTGGATTTTATAAAAATCGCTTCATCATCATCGGTCTTATGTGAGATTTCTTGTGAAAGCTCTTTGATTCTCATAGCATAGTCTTTATCAAAGCCGTATGAGTATAGATAATAGTACTGCCCGATTGATACGAAAAGCAAAATAATAACCAATGAATTAACTATAAACCTAGCCAATCCATTTCTCCCTTTATATACTAGCATCACTTTTTCGTACAATATTGCAATAGATATCAAAATAAAGGGAAGAGTCTTTAATATACTGAAGTTGTGAATAGCGGTGAAGTTAAAAAAGACAATATGATGAATACCCACAGGAAGAATGCTTATAAAAAGGGCTTTCTTATTCAATTTGTTTTGTGGAAAAACGATATTATGCTTATTAGATAGTTTTGTATAAATGATAATACCCGTTAATACCATAATAAGAAATATATACACAATAAAATCATCCACATAATGTGATTGAATGCTCCTCCAAGCGTCAAAACTGGTATAGGTATACCCTATAAAACTATCGCCAAAGCCTGACCTTTTACTGTATTTCCATATAAATGATTCGATGAATTTATCAATCCCGTTAATCAAAGAATATTGCCAGACGGTCAAGAGTAACGCTCCGAATGCTGTAAGGATTGTTATTAGGAGTAAAAACCGCATATTCCTTTTCCGGATGTTAATTAGAGAATATGAGCCCACAGCAAAGGAAAAGAACAAGCCTAACCATTCAGTATAAACCATAATGAAATTGACCAAACTAAATATAACTAATAGCCAGATAAGGTTTTTTGTATCCTCAGCAAGGATTATCCTTAAGAATAAGTATATTCCGATTATATAAAAAGCAGTAATAAAGACATCCCCCATATATACATTGGTTTGAAACCATAATGTCATCTGCGAGAAAAGGTATAGACAGAATGCAATCATAGCAGTCAAATTAATTTTACTATTCGCTATGTAATGCTTTTTACATAATAGATTTACAATTAGATAGATAAAACATGCAGATATAATTTGAAAAAACATGCCGAATATCTGTATGGATAAAACATCCGGGGTTATATGCAATAATCTAAAAATCGCATAAGGAAACATATAAGCAAACGGTGGATATGAAGTATAATAATAGTTTCCATTATCTTCTACACTTTTTGACTTTTCTGGTATGTATTTGTTCCCTTCATGCCAGAATGTGACCACTGGATTGAAGTCGTATTTCATAGCACTATCATGGCTCCATATGACCATAGGAGTTAACGCATGAGCTGTTACTGTCTCGTGTCTCTTGCCCATAGGCTGGTTCAGGTTAGGTAATCTGATTATGACACTTATAATAATTAATAACAACATCAAAAAAGCTAATATATATTTTCCCATAGTCTTGTATAAACCTTTCTATTATGAATTGATTTTTCTATAAAAATAAAATAAATGAAAATAACCAAATTATTAAAATATAGGTAATTAATTAAAAATTCATTTTTATTTGCTATTCTATAAGATGATGCTTATAC
>CAYUUC010000577.1:0-1847 GCA_964447635.1 uncultured Spirochaetia bacterium | reverse complement strand
AAACATCAACAAAAATTACAAGAGAAAGATTTGTTATCCCTCTATTAGAAACATTAGGGTTCAAACATATCAAATACTATACCCAAATAGAAGAAGGAAAAGCAGAGACAATAGATGATAAAGCATTCCCGATATCACATAGAGCTGGTGATACTTTTGAAACTCTTCCAATACATATTCATTCAGCACCAAAAAATGATGATGATATAAATAATATTGATAAAAGAAATCCTACATCCAATTTGAGATTATCACCTCATTCATTAGTACAAGAATATTTAAATAGAACAGATCATCTATGGGGTATTGTAACTAATGGATATATATTTAGAATATTAAGAAACTCAGCTAGATTATCCAAACCTTCATATATTGAATTTGATATAAAGAATATAATTGAAAGTGAAGATTTCTCTATGTATCAATTATTTTACAGATTGGTACATTATTCAAGATGGTATACAAATATTGTCGATGCTAACGAATGTCTATTAGAGCAATATTATCAGCAAAGCATAGATGAAGGCGGAAGAGTTAGAGATAATTTAAGAGATAATGTTGACAGAGCTATAAGAACATTCGCAAACGGTTTCATAAAACATCCCGATAATATTGAATTAAGAGAAAATCTTGAATCTAAAAACTTATCAGAAATTGAATATTATAGACAATTACTTAAACTAATCTATAGATTCCTATTTCTTATGGTATCAGAAGAAAGAAACCTTGTCGGCCCCGATATCCATACTGAAAAAGGAAAATTACAAAGACTAATCTATGATAAAGGTTATAGCATATCAAGACTAAGGTCATATATAGAAAAACCTATAAATGAAAGAGAAAACCATTATGATATATGGGAACAGGTTAAAATCACATTTGAATTGTACTCAACCAAATCTATAGGCGAAAAATTAGGTATAAAATACCTTAATGGGGACCTGTTCGGTATGTCTGCTATGGAAGACCTTGAACAGTCAAAACTATATAATTCTGATTTTATAAAGGCTTTCAAACAATTATCATTGTTTAGAGACGAAAAAACAAAAATGCTAAGAAGAATCAATTACGCTCATCTTGATGTGGAAGAATTAGGCTCGGTATATGAAAGTTTACTTGATTTCCACCCTGTTGTAGAAAAAAACAGATACCAAATTCTTGAGTTTAAGTTCGTTGTAGGGACAGAAAGAAAATCTACAGGCTCATATTATACAAGACCAGAATTGGTTGGTGAATTAATTAAGAGTGCATTAGAACCTGTCATTGAAGATAGATTAAAAGATGCTCAAACTCAAAAAGAAAAAATCAATGCTATATTAAACATTAAAGTGTGTGACCCGGCAGCAGGCTCAGGACACTTTCTATTAGCAACCGCAAGAAGACTGGCTAAAGAACTTGCGATAGTAATCACTCAAGAAGAATCACCAACACCGTCAGAATTTAGAAAAGCAATTAGAGAGGTGATTAAGCACTGCATCTATGGGGTTGACCTCAATCCGCTTGCCGTGGATCTATGCAAAGTCGCTCTATGGATCGAAGGGCATAATTTTGGTGAACCACTGACTTTCCTTGACCATAGAATTAAATGTGGGAACAGTTTAATTGGATTGGACAGATTCGAAAGGCTTACGGATGGAATACCAGATGATGCTTTTAAACCTGTTACAGGTGATGATAAGGAAGTAGCCAAGCAAATAAAAGCACTAAACAGAAGCGAAAGAAAAGACTATGAAAGCGGTCAAACTCTGTTAGATTTCAAATATGAGGAAGTGGATGAGCAACTAAACGAGCTTATACAAAATCACAAGCAAATAGATATAATGAGAGATGAAAAACAAAAAGAAATA
>CAYUUC010000576.1:0-1850 GCA_964447635.1 uncultured Spirochaetia bacterium | reverse complement strand
CTTTCGTTAACCTGGCTTTCCAAAGATATTTCAATATGAGCAAAGATGAAATTATAAACCATGATAAATTCAATATGAAAGAAAATAGGGAAGATTTAGAAAATATGAAAGAAAATATGAAAAGACTCAACCTATCCAACCCTATTTGCGTAAATATATTAAGGGTATATAAAAATGATAACACTCATTGGACTAAATGGATAAATCGAGCAATCTTCAATAATAAAGATAACTTAGTGGAATATCAAGGAGTAGGTCAGGATATAACCGAACAAAAGAAAGCTGAGGATAATCTAAATAAAACTCTTATCAAACTGGAGCAATCCAATAAAGAGTTGGAGCAATTTGCATTTATCGCTTCTCACGATTTGAAGTCACCGCTAAATGTGGTCACAAGCTATATCAATATTATTAACCATAACTATGCCGACAAGATGAATGAAGAAGACCTTCAACTAGCTAACCATGTGATACACAGGGTGGAAAGGATGAGAGAGATGATAGATAACATACTCTCATTCTCCAGAATAACCACAGAAGGTGAATCATTTAAAGTATGCGATATGAATATAATTCTAAAAGATGCTCTGGAAAATCTACAGACATCCATTGTAAAAAATTACGCTATAATCACTTATGACCCTTTACCAAAGATTATAGGAGATGAAACCCAATTGGTTAGTGTTTTTCAGAATCTTATCGGGAATGCTATTAAATATTGCGAAGATAGACAACCTGTCGTTCATATTACCGTTGAAGAGAGGGAGAATGAATGGTTATTCTCGGTTAAAGATAATGGTAAAGGAATAAAAGAGGAATACCAGGATAAAATTTTTAGACTATTTCAGAGAGGAGAAAAGAGTAAGATTACAGGTAATGGTATAGGTCTAGCCTTCTGCAAAAAGATAATAGAAAGGCATAATGGGAGAATCTATTTTGAAAGCAAGTTGAATATAGGTTCTATATTTTATTTTACCATAGAGAAAAAAAGAGAACTAACTCCAATAAAATATAAACCGGTAAAAATCAATTAAATAGGAATGGAAATATGTATTTAACAGAAGTATTAGCTAGAGATTTTAATCTAATTGAAGAAAAAGAGTTAAACGGAAAAACAGAACTTTTGATAAAAATCGATAATGAAAAGGTAAAACTCAATATTGAAAAGATAAGCAACAGATGGTGGGGGGATAATATAAAAAAACCGGTATTCTCAACGGGGTTTTTTATGATACCTCTTACACAGGTTCTGAAATTGGTTAAAGGTTTGGAGGATTTAGAAGAATATCTCTCTAAATTCGATAAAATCCATATAGACAAGATACAAGAATTAATTGAAAAAGATATGGATAATATCTCCATGGATAATAACGAAAAAACATTCTTAATTAAAACCAACTCAAATATGAAATACATATGTATAGTTACCCCGGAACTATTGTTAAAAGCACTTTACGGAAACCTGGAAGACCAAAAAACCATAAATGAAGGTATAGAACTCCAGAAAAAATACTCATACATCAAAAAAACAGGTTTCGGTTTTTATAAAAACATATGGTACTATCCTGGCAGAAAAAATATCAAGACTGAACTTTACAAAACAGATATTTTCTTGATTTTAGGGGGTTTAAGGAGTAATAGCGGACTTATATGGACTTGTTCAGACGATTTAGCTAATCAGATTAGGACACATTTATAATAAAAACTCTATTATCGCTTTTTTAAGTTTAGCTAATCTGGATAAAGCTAATATAAAATGAGCTATCCTGAGAGGAACATGTATTGATGGAATTGATTTTAGAGGAATAAATTTCCTTCTGTGAAATTTCTGGTTTTAAAAGAGACCCTCC
>CAYUUC010000575.1:0-1858 GCA_964447635.1 uncultured Spirochaetia bacterium | reverse complement strand
AGGCTATGAAAGGATTATATGGTTTGTTTCCCAAAAGAGTTAAGTAAAATTTTCATATTTTACTAGTGAATAGAAATTTACCCAGATAATTCTTTTTAACAATCATAAAAATCTGTTTTTGTCCAGAATTTGTATACTTTACTTATTATAGAAATATTATATATCTTATCTAAATATACAAATCAAATACGAAGGAGATATATATCTAATGAGAAAATTATTACCAAAAACAACTAATAGAATAATTATAAGCATATTACTATTAATCATGGTTATCATATCCGTAAACTGTACAGGACTAAAGGAACCTCCAAGACCGGAAACCTTTATTAAAGGAGATTATACTTATCTTAAGGATTATATCTCTTATGTTATCATGAAGAAGATGAAAGCATTAAACATAACAGGAGCAAGCATAGCTTTTATCGATGAAGGTGAGATTATATGGAGCGAAGGTTTTGGTTATGCTGATAGAGGAAATGATATCAAGGCAACTCCTCAAACTGTCTACGGAGTGGGTTCAGTTTCTAAATTATTTACCGCAACAGCCATTATGCAGCTTGCTGAAAAAAGGAAATTGGACATAGATAAACCTATAACCGAATACATACCGGAACTCAACATTAATACCCGCTTTAAAGATGCCCCACCGATAACAGTGCGAATGCTTATGACCCATCATTCAGGATTACCGGGGGATAAATCTAAGTATATGTTCGGTAAAGAGCTAAAGGAGACATATCATGATGAAATAGACTATCTAAATTCTGTTCATACCGCATATCCCCCCAATTATTTATGGTCATATTCCAATATAGGAGTAGATATGATGGGAATAATAGTGGAGAGAATAAGTGGTATCAGTTTTCCGGATTATGTTGATGAGAATATACTTAAACCCCTTGGAATGAATGATACTTCTTTCCTATTTGATGATGATATTATAGAAAAGCATTCTAAAGGTTATTTCAGTGAATCTGGAGAAGAATTCGATGGCTTTATTAAAATTCGTAGTATACCAGCAGGGAGTCTTAAATCCAATGTGTTGGATATGTCAAGATTCATTATGATGGCTATAAATGGTGGTTCATTAGAAGATAAGCAGGTTCTAAAAAGCGAAACATTGGAAGAAATGTGGACAGTACAAAATGAAGATGTAGCATTGGATTTTGATTTTAAGATTGGATTAAACTGGTTCTTAAGTACTAATGGATTGGATTATGCTGGTAAGGTATGTTCCCATGGTGGTGATACGATATTCTATCATGCACAGTTAAGCATTATTCCTGAACATAATATGGGTGTGATAGTATTGTGTAATACGGATAACGGCTATCTTTTCTCTCCCGATGTAGCAAAGAAAACACTAAAATTAGCAGTGGAAATGAAAGAAGGCATACTACCCCCTGAACCTACAGAACCTCCAAAAGAAATCACCCTAACTAAAGAAGAATTGGAAGAGTATGAAGGTTTTTATGCTACATCATTAGGACTGATTACTATATCCAGCATGAATACTACTTTAAAAGTTAATATGATGGGTAAAGATATTATCCTCATTCCCAATGAAGATGGATGGTTCTCGATAAAAGGTGATAAAAGAATTAGAATATCAATCCAAGATATTGATGGGGAAAGGATATTTATTATAGATGCTGATGGTATGAAATGGTCTATGGGAAAAAAATACTTAAAAGAGGATATCCCAACATCATGGCAAAATAGAGTAGGTGTTTATGAAGAAGTTGACCCAGAGATTGAAATAGTAGAGATGATAAAAGGAGAATTGCTTAATCCTGTTATTAAATTTGAGGATGATATGCTTTTATTAACTTATAAAGATATTATTAATTGGAGT
>CAYUUC010000574.1:0-1858 GCA_964447635.1 uncultured Spirochaetia bacterium | reverse complement strand
TTTTTAGTTGTAAGAAACAGCATTTTTTTTCCTGTACTTCTTTATCAATATTAATTAGGACGCATACCCGAGCAGGTGCTGAAAGCACCGACCAGCCCTTGATGCTTTTCCTCAAGTAAAGGTGTGCGCTCACGTTTACCTCACATAAACAGTTCTTTCCTTAAAGAAAACCAAAAGGATTATAAGCAAGAAAATAACGATCATAAGAATTCAAGAACTGGAATCAGAGCTTACCTAAACAATAAAAACCGTTATATTTATAATGATCTGGTTCGTCGTACTGGAGCTATTGTTTTTTCAAGCTGTCAAGGAAACGAGGTATCTTATGAAAATGCAAAGTATGAGAATGGCATCTTCACGGAGTATATAATTAGAGCACTTAATGGAGAAGGAGATATTAATAATGATGGGTATGTAACAACTGAAGAAATCCAACAGTACGTTAGCTCAAAAGTATCAAATGAAACCAAAGAAAATGCCCTGCTCTATCCACTGCCTCAACATCCTACTGTAGACAGAGATAATATCCAGATAAGTTTCGGATTTAAATTGTGATCTCATTCTATACGACGTCAAATGATTCGAACCATACTTATCAAATGTCAACACCGATTTTAATTTTCCGCATTTCACAGGCGCTGATTGGAATAAATAACTTCAGCCTATTATACGGAGATCTTCCTCCAAAAGCTTATAGTTTGGTCATTGAATGGTCAAAACTACACAAAGAAAAATTAATAAAGGAACAGGCACTGTCCAGTAAGAAGAAGACATTATTTGATATCAACCTTTGAATATGCAGTATAACCATCACTGAATGATTGCATGAATCCCGATATAATAACCATTCTAACTCCAGTTCTCTAGTACAACAAACACTTTGCCGCATTCACCGCCAGGTCAACTCCAAGTAGTTTATATGGTGATTAATCATCTTTATATTCTTCAATTATTTTTTCAGATTGATTATATATTGATTCTGCTTCTTCAATAAATTTTTCAATTTTTTCTTTTGATGGATTTCCTTCAGGTAATAATCCAAAATCGGCTGGATATCTTGTATCAATATAGACTTGATTTATTTGATCAATAATTTCTTCTTCTATTTTAATATTTATTGTGTCTACTTCTTCTTCCAATTTATTTTTAATCTTTATCAGGTCGTGTACTCTTGGTACTTTTTTATTATATAATTCCAGCAATGCTTTAAGCGACTTTTCTACACATTGCTGAACGTGAAAAGCTGCGCTAGTAGATAGATTTTCGTCTACAATTAAATTTTTTGTAGATTGTAAATCCGTCTTAGCAAATTTCATCCATTCTTTAGCTTGCTTTTTCATACAACACTTTTCCAGTTTCGTGTATTTCTTTTTGAAACGAACCCATTTCTCTTTTTATCTTTTCATATTGTGGCTTTGTGTAAACTAATAGATCAATGGCAACTTCTCTGTTTATATCTCTTAGAACTCTCCTTACTTTCATTTTCATTTCTAACCATTGATCATAATTCTCAGGCAATATCTCCTCATCTAACACAATCAATAAATCAATATCACTATCGGTGTCTTCTTTTTCTTTCGCATAGGATCCGAATAGTATTACCTTATATATATTTATTTCTAGAAGTCTTTCCATTATTTTATCAATGTATAAGTTGTTTACCGACATAGACTCATTTTATTTCTCTTTCCTCTATTTGTCGAGTATTTAATAGCATATCAGTTTTATTATATTATTTGGATATATTAGATATAAAAATCGCCATATAAAGTAAACGCCCAAATCAATTGCTTTTTCTTTTTAAAAGGTTGGCAGACAGTTTTCGAAAGCAAATTTGTGTGCCAACAAAAATGTTAAT
>CAYUUC010000573.1:0-1860 GCA_964447635.1 uncultured Spirochaetia bacterium | reverse complement strand
AGTAGTCATATTCATTAGTTATTTGATAACCATATTGATAATTGGTTTTATAATAATAAGCTGTTTTTTCTTTATTTTTTAGTGAATCTGTAATCTCAGGTAATACACCTTTATTCTTATCTTTAATTAATTCATATTTAGTTTTTTCATTTATGATATTCTCTCTTTTACCTATTTTCCATATTCTATTTTCTTCTTTATTAAGGTGCTTATCCTTTCTATCATAGAAACATTTGACCCATAAATAATATTCATCATCTATAATATCTATATCATAGTCAATTAGAATAACTTTAGAGAAGTTTGTCTTCAATACATAGTTATTTAATGATTCTATGATGCTTTTAATTTTATCTTGATTGATATCCTTTGAAGTTAGTATATTACGAAAACTTCTATCATCAAAGACATAGGATAGAATTTTACCACCTTCTGTTTCTTGTTTATGACCTTTGTTTTTAATAAATTGTTTCTTTAGTATTCTATCTTTTTTATTATTATTAATAATATTTGATTTTGTCATGAAAAAACCAACTCCTGAAACCACATATGATGTCTCTTCATTTTCGGTAAAAAGCAATATTATAAAATGATTTTTCTTATATACTTATGTTAGCCTTATATTAAATTAATATTAGTTGGCATTTAATTTAAAGCATGATATAATTAATTATATTAATCCACTTTATAATTGAATAATTATTAAATATAATTAGCTATATATTATCTTGGTTTTCATATAGATTTTCTACAGATTTAAAACCAAAATAGTATATAACCTATTTAAAACCAATATTTTATTAAAAAATATCTGAATATACTTATATTATTAGTGAATGATAACGATTTTCTTAAAAAAGGTTAAATAGGTAATTTAAGTTAATAATAAGGTTATATTAGAATGATTGACAAACATGAATTATCATCTATCGCAGTATTCGAAGCTACATATAAATCTTTTCCTAAGAATAGAATTGATACAAAATATGAAAGAGTTATATCTACTGAATATAAAGGGGAATTGAGATATTTCTATATAGAATTATTCGAAAATAATGACCTCTACAATCCTATTAAGAAATTCCTTATAGCAATTAATAAGAAAATGGAAATCAAAGCATTAAATATAGAGATTTTGGAAAATAATAAACCAAATAAATATGCTGAATTTAAATTCGATAATGATAAAATTTACTACAGAAAATATCAATTATTAGATAAAAATGAAAATAAGCCCACTAAAAAGAATGACCAATCTGACAGTGAAAAGAAATTAATAGAAGAGAATGAAATCGATATGTCAGATGATTATATTTGTTTCATTGATACTATGAGTTTTCGAAATCTTCTAACACCCAAATTTCCACAAACCGGTATAAAAAGATATGATGGTTTCTTTATAATCACACAAAATCAAGATATCAAATATAAAAGGTCGAACTGCGAATTATATTTTGATGGAGAAGAAGAGATAGAGATAGGATTGGGAACTTTTTCCTGTACTAAAAGGCGAATTCTTTATAATCTTAAAGATAAATTAACCATGGAAACATTTTATAATGACTTTGAAGATGTATTGATTTCAATAACTAAGATCCTCGAATCACCAACCAGCACTAACGAGATTATAACTTATGAAATAATTGAAAGGACAGAAAATGTAAACCAATTGCCAGAAATAATCATAATAAATGAATCCATTACAGAGGAGGCTGGATTAGATAGAATTAAGATGGGAAAACATAGCTACTTTGACTATAAGGACAACCTAATTGGAGTAGAGAAATGGATTAGGAATGAATCCTACAGTAGTAATAATAATTATCGTATTCATACATTATACAATAATAATGAAAAGAC
>CAYUUC010000572.1:0-1860 GCA_964447635.1 uncultured Spirochaetia bacterium | reverse complement strand
GGAACATTAGTAACGGAGGAGACTGCTATGATGGAGGAAATTGTTGTATCTGCTATAACCCAAAAAACGGATGAAGCCAGTATAACCATATATCAGATACCAACGGACAAAAAGAGTTTATCATCTGTGTTTCAGATAATAGCTGATGCTAATATATATGTCAATATGATTGTTCAATCATCATCACAGGAGGGTAAAACGGATATTTCAATAACCATTCTTCAGAAAGACATTGAAAGGATTAAAAACCTGCTTGATGAAAAGAAACAATTACTTAATTATTCACGTTACATAATAGATAAAGAAATATCCATTGTATCGGTTGTTGGTATTGGAATGAGGAGTCATACAGGTATAGCATCCATGGTCTTTAAAATACTCCTTGAGAATGGAATAGAGATTTTTATGATATCAACATCAGAGATTAAGATATCGGTTGTTGTGAGAGAAAGTTTTTCCAAAAAGGCAATACAAATACTACATGATTATTTCATTAATAATAAATAAATCAGTCAAGCTCATATTGTGTTGATATTAAGTCTTGGAATGTTTCTTTCCGCCGGATTAAACGGCTGTCTCCATTGTTTATCATAACTTCACAAGGGCGTAATCTCATATTATAGTTTGATGACATAGAATAACCATAAGCTCCTGTGTCCAAAATGGCTAGTATATCATCTTCGTTTATCTTTGGTAATTCCCGTTCTTCAATCTCTTCACCTTTTAAAGTGAACACATCCCCGCTTTCACAAAGATTCCCCGCAACTACTACTCTTTCAATATCACCCAGAGGATTACTACAATTAATAATACTGTGATAACTTCCATAAGCCATAGGTCTTATTAAGTGATTAAATCCGGAATTAGTACCAATAAATTTAAATGCGGGTGTGGCCTTTATGGTGTTTACCTGTATTAATAAAATTCCAGACTCCGCTACTATAAATCTACCCGGTTCTATATACATATTTATTTCTTTACCATATTCATTGGTGAATTTCCTGAATTTGTCGCTTATTCTCCTGCCGAAGTCTTTAATATCAATAGCTTTTTCTTTAGGTTCGTATGGTATGCCCAAACCACCTCCGAAATCTATCACATCTAAATCATCAAACTTTTTTGCATAAGAAAAAACTATATCCATGATAATCGGGAACATATCTGATTCAAGTATTCCCGAACCTACATGAGTATGAATTCCTTTTATCTTGAGATTATAATTCTGTGCAAGTTTCTTAATATGATCCACTTTATCATAGTATATACCGAATTTGCTGTGGTCTCCTCCTGTAATGACATGATGATGGTGTCCCAGTCCTACATCAGGATTAATTCTAACAAAAACTTCTCCTCCTGAGTTCAATTTACCGTATCGTTCAAGTTGGGATAGAGAGTCTGCATTTACCGTTATCTTATTTTCAATACAAAATTCTAATTCCTTTTGGGTAGAGTTATTACCAGTAAAGAGTATATCTTTGTTATCATATCCCGCAAGTAAACCCAGTCTTATCTCCTCTGTGCTGACACAATCTAAATATGCACCTTCATCTTTTATTATTTTCATTATTTCCAGATTGGAATTGGCTTTACATGAATAATATACCCGAAACTTATTATAATTTACCGAATCATAAAGAGATCTAACTTTTTCTCGTATTTTATTTTCATCATATAAATAGATGGGAGTTCCATACTTTTTAGCCAAATCAAGTATGGGCATATCACCAAATAAAAATATATCATCTTTTAGTATCATGCATAATCCTCATCAGTTTCTTATTAATTATAATGTTCTTATATTTTAAATAAATAATATGGATTAAGCAAGCTTTTATAAAAACCATGACAGCAATTTATATG
>CAYUUC010000571.1:0-1861 GCA_964447635.1 uncultured Spirochaetia bacterium | reverse complement strand
TGGCATGGATGACACGTATTGCATTATTACCTTCTGTTCATGGGATTGAATATGCACGATTTATTTTAATGAAAGAAGAATTTGAGAATAGAGGATATGATATATTTAATGAAGATGATATTAACAGATTCCTTTTATTAAGGTCAAACATAGAAGCTATAAGATTTCCTGGTGATAAAGTAAGAGAAGCATCCGATATGAAAGAACTTATAGAACGATATAGAAGAAGTTATGATATTACAACTAAAAGAATTGATTTAGCCCTTCAAGATTTTAAAAATGGTAATAACTTTTTAAATCCAATAATAACAGAAGCAGAATATCAACAAGCCTTAAGTGAAGATATCAAATTCGTTAAACCTGATTTCACAAATTTATATCAAGTATATACAGACCAAACCAGAAAGGATATTAATAGAATATTTGGAAAATGGGGATGGAATGCAGGTTTTTCCGTTACAGTAGCACTGGACGAAGCTTTACAAAATTTGATTGATAGAGAGCTCGAATACTCTACCATCGTTGCACCATATTTTAAGTATTGGGCAAATGATGAAGCTCCTAACCTTGGTGGTGGATCTGTAATGCTAAAGACACATAACATAAATGAACCAGAAAAAGTAGAAAATAAAATATTAGCAATAGCTTCAAAACATCCTGAGGATTCATATTTTAATTGGGCTGTTGATGGATATAGACATTTTGGTTCAATATATAAATGGTTGGTTCTTATGCTTTATTTAGATCAGAAAGATAGAGGGACATTATTTGATGAATACTATGATATCCCAAGAGAATTTATCATTTATGATGAAGATGAAGAAGCAAAAGAAGACCTTATGGATTCAGAAGCTATATCTAAACAATTAGAAAAAGAAGGAGAAGACATAGAGGATCTAAATGAAGAAAAAGATTTGAAGGATAAAGAGATAGAGGATGAAGAGATAGAGGATGAAGAAGAGAAAGACAGGAGAGATGAACAGAATCTATATAATATAGAAAGTGCATTAAATCTGCTTCAAGATGCAATATTAGAAGAAGAAAGAAATAGGATGATATATAGACCGGATAATTGGAAGAAGAATCCACGGGAAGATATATTCGGATATTATACTTATCGTAAAGAACATAATATTACTAACTTTATACAAAGTAAAAATGTTACATTCGTTCACCTAAGCTGGATTACAGGTATTGAAAAAATCGCAGAATTCTTAAATAAAATATCAGGAATTGACCCTGAAAAAGATGAGTTAAGAAGAATTTATCAACCATATCTATCTACTGTACTGGGAACAGGAGAATCATCCAGTATTGCTTTTGCACAAGCAGCATCTGTTATAGCTAATAAAGGTAAGCTTAAACCTGTATCAACTATTGAAAAAATTGTAGAATTCGATAACAGCGAAATAGATATTAACGAAGAACCTATTCAAGTAGTCAGTAGGGAAGCTGCAGAACAAGCTCTCTCTGTTGGATATATTAACACCTTCATTGGAACAGCTCGAAGATTCATTAAAGGTGGTATAGGAAAAACCGGAACAGCAGATACTGATGTTAGTTTCTTAGCAATGACAGCAAGAGATAAAGAACAATATATAGAAAACCAACCTGATAACATACTTAATAATAATCTGCTTTATCTGGTAAATGTAGGGGTTAATAGTGGTAAACTACCCGATGGTTTATGGGGTGGATTAAATGGTGCTTATAACGCCCGTGATGTATTCAGGACTATACTAGAATGGAATGGATATACAGGGAGTAAAGAAAATTATGAATATAAAATATCTGCAGATGATATAACAGCTAGTTTCTCTGATAATTTTAAATATCAAAAAACTCAATTAAAACATTGGAC
>CAYUUC010000570.1:0-1861 GCA_964447635.1 uncultured Spirochaetia bacterium | reverse complement strand
TATAAATTATATATATTCTCAATATATAAAAATTCCATCAATTCAGCAATGTATATTAGAATAAATTATTAAAAAAGTGTTAAAATCGGCTGAAATTTTACATAATGGGTTTATAGTTCATCAATATTCAAGAAAAATACGATAATTATAATGATTTTTATTATTTTTATCAAAAATCAATTACCTTTTATTATTTTGTAAGAAAGTAGTTTTAACTTGTAATTAATAAGATTAGCTATATAATTAAATACATTGGATAAGTTTAATTTAAAATTATATGTAGGAGATAGCATGAAAGAACCATGTATCTTAATAGTCGAAGATGAAAACTTAATCAGCATGGATTTAGAGGTTACACTTAAAAAATATGGATACACTAACATAATAAGGTGTAAGACGGGGTCTAAAGCCATTGAATGCTCACTAAAATGTAAACCATCTCTCATACTAATGGATATCGAATTGAATAATAGTATGGATGGAATAGAAACATATATTGAAATATCCAAAACCATGAAAGTCCCTATTATATATATAAGCGGGTATTCCGAGAAAGAAATCTTTAGAAGAGCTCTGGATACAAAACCGACATGTTTCATCAAAAAACCATACAAAGAACAAAGCCTAATAAAACTTGTCAATAGAGTAATCAATAAAGAATTCACCAATGCATAATATGCAGACTTTATCTGGTTAGTTTATCTGTCTTCTCTATATTAGTAACAATATCATCGAAGTACTTAACAGCCACATCTTTACTAGGATCTGATATGTCCATATTTAAAGGTAATTGACCCAGTAGTGGAAGATTCAGCGAATCTGCTAGCTTTTGGCCGCCTTGAGAGCTGAATACTTCATATCTCTTGCCGGTATCCGGTGCCTCGAAATAGCTCATGTTTTCAATAATCCCAAATACATCAATCCTGAGCTGTCTAAACATACCGATAGCTTTCCTGGTATCTGATACAGATAGCTCCTGCGGGGTGGTAACCATAATCGAGCCGTTTATATCTATAAGCTGACCTAATGAAAGCTGTATATCCCCTGTTCCAGGAGGCATATCGATAAAGAGAAAGTCTAACTCACCCCATAATACATCTTTAAGGAATTGGTTAATCATTCCATGAAGCATAGGACCACGCCAGATAACCGGCTGTTCAGGATTAATAAGCAAGCCCATCGAGATGAACTTAATACCATGGGTCTCTATGGGTATAATCATCTTTTCCTCGTTTGCGTATGGTCTTTCGAAGGTTTTCAGCAGATTAGGAATATTTGGTCCATAAGCATCAGCATCGATCAGTCCCACCTTGTAGCCCTTTTTAGCAAAGGATAAAGCGAGCAAGGTGCATACGGTTGATTTGCCTACACCTCCTTTTCCGCTTCCTACTGCAATTATGTTTTTTACATTTTCCAGTTTTATCTCTTTATCTTGACTCCTTGGGGCTGAAGTGAATTTAACCTCTACTTCATCCACACCGTTAACTTTGGAGACTTCATTTACACAGTCTTTACGAATAACATCCTTTAGGGGACATGCTGGTGTGGTTAATTCGACGGTAACGATTACCTTACTATTATCAGTCTCGATGTCTTTTATCATATTTAGGCTGACTAAGTCTTTTTTCAACTCTGGGTCTATGACATTGGATAATGCTTTTCTCACTTCCTCGGTATTTATATTCATCCTTTTCCTCCATATTTAAATCAGATTCTTCCAAAAAAATTAATGAAACTGAAGAGGAATCCGTCTAAATCCCTCTTGTAAAGGGGGACTTTAATTTCATCCTTATTCCCACCTTCAATAAGGGGGGCTAGGGGGATTCTTCGTTTAAATCTTTCATAACAATGAGGAACAACC
>CAYUUC010000569.1:0-1863 GCA_964447635.1 uncultured Spirochaetia bacterium | reverse complement strand
ATATAATAAAACTATTCCACAATATAAATTTATTACTTGGTCAATTATTTATTAACCCAAGTTGTGTATAAAAAAAATCAAGTAAATATTATTCTTAAAATAACAATCCTTATTATTTTAATAAACAGTTGAAATTATATGACAGTATAAATAGAAAAACTTTTATCTCAAATCCCTTCGCATTAACGGCGTGAATTGATTTGGGAAATTGTTTTTCTATTTGACTGTTTGTTGTTTCTATCATTTTTCTGTTATGATTTACCAAATAAGCTACCCAAGGCTCATATTTCCTTTTTGAATTAGATTTTCTAATCGGTTTCAAATGTATACCTGCTTCTAAAAAGAGGTCTTCCATGAAATAGTCATTATATGCTTTATCACAATATAATTTGGAACCTCTTCAGTTATTTATGAAAAACAAAATTTTTAGTATTTTTTATAGTAACTCACAACTTGGGTTAATATAATTTCCTATTTAACATTCTTCGTATTATCTTTATAAAAATAATCTTGAGATTGAATATCAATGAAAAATAAAGAAGAAGCTATAAAAAAGTTTATAAGTTATTTAAAAAATAATAAGCTAAAAGTTACTCATGAAAGAAAAAAGATACTAGAAGAAATATTAAAATTTCATGATCATTTCGACGCTGAGAGTCTATATTTAAAATTTAAGAATGAGAATATTGATATATCAAGGGCTACCGTCTATCGTACACTTGATTTGCTGGTTGATTGTGAAATATTATCTAGAATTAAGTTCTCTAATAACATCAACCAATATGAACAAATATGGGGTTATGCTCATCATTCTCATATCATCTGTAAGAATACCGGTAAAGTTATCGAATTTATAGATGATAGGATAGACCAGATAACAAAAGAGATTGCAGAAAAATATAATTTAACAGATTATAAGCATAATTTCAAGATATATGCTGTTTGTAATGAAAATGAAATTCCTGAATCAAACGATAAATAAAGTAAGAACCTTAGCTATCGAAAACATTAGGCATGCCTTTTTTTATTTCTATTCTATCTAATAATTGGTCTCTATCCAGCATACCATTCAGATATCCTTTTAAATCCCCTACAGAAGCAATGAAATACCATACATCATTAGGATTCATTTCTACTCCCACTACTACATAATCTACTTTACCTATACGCTTGGGAGCATTTTCTATAAGGTTAATGCTATTTAAAAGCATCCCTAATGCATCTTTACCTATTTCTACAGTTGACATACCTGTTCTAGGTATCAATTGTAGGAAGAGATATGTAATTTTATTATCTTTGGATGATAATGTAAATATTTGTCCTAATGAGCTTTTTATAGGGATTGGTTCTGTTTTATCTGGGTTTTTATTATGTAATTCCGAATCTATCTTGTTTTCTTCTTCATTAGTGCTTTTATGGTCTTCGTGTTTTATATCATCTATGAATGAATCTTCACTAAGGTCTTTATCTGCTAATTCATCTGGTTTCTCATCTTCAACTAATATTGGTTCACTTTCTGTTTCTTCGGGTGTTTCTTCTTGTATACTTTCATTCTTTATATCTGTGGTTTTTTCGGGTGTATTTTCTTTAATTGGTGTGTTTTCTTCCTTTTGTTCATCTTCCTTTACGCTATCATTTTTGATAATATTAATATCTGTACCAACGATAGGGTTTTCATCAATATCACCATTAGACTCTTCAATTCGCTCATTAGTAGCTATAGTATAAGAATTACCTTGAACAGTATCTTCCGGTAGCTCTCCATCTGATTCTTCAATATATGATTTTTCATTATTAACATTGTCATATGTTGCAGAACATGCACCAGTTAGTAAAATATAAATTATTATAAAAATTAATATT
>CAYUUC010000568.1:0-1868 GCA_964447635.1 uncultured Spirochaetia bacterium | reverse complement strand
CTTGAATTAATTTTTTAAGTTGTAGTGGTTTTTATAAACGAATATTAAAGGATAATAGATAAGAATATTGATGACAACACTAAATTTTTTACATTATTCTGTATATGCTTTAACAATAGTATCTGTATTATGTTTCAACATTCCAATATATGTAGAAGCATTAGTCCCGTCTTCTCCTAAGGCATCAGAATATAATTTTCCGCCTATTCCTTTAAATCCTGAGAACCCTCTGGATTTAACCGCATCTACTAATGCTTGAATAAGTTTAGGACTAACAGAAGTTTCAACAAATACAGCAGGGACTTCATTTTCAACGATTAATTCGGCTAAATCAGCAATATCTCTGGTTCCGGCTTCGGTTTCTGTACTTATTCCTTGAATAGCCCTCATATCAATACCATATCTATCACCGTAATAATTAAATGCATCATGAGAAGTAATAACTGTTCTAATATTATCTGGAATCTTATTTATCTGTTCTTGAATATAAATATCTATATCTTCAATATCTTTAATATATTTTTCTGAATTGGAGTTATAAAGTTCTTTATTATCCGGATCAATCTCAATTAGTTTATCTGTAATATATCTAACAGCATAAATCCATATCTCTGGATTATTCCATATATGAGGGTCAGATTCTTTTTCTTCTCCTTCCCAACCTAATAGCATGTGTTTTGGAATACTATCACTTACCTTATATGCTCTATTCATTTGACTAAGTACTTTAGTTAAATTAGCTTCTAAGAAGAGACCATTCCAAAGAATAAGATCAGCCTTTGAAAAAAGTTCCATATCACTTTCAGTAGGAATATATGAATGCGGGTTAATTCCTGGACCCAAAATATTATGTACTCTTATACTATCAACAGATATATTGAGTACAGTATCCCATATCTGCCCTGTGGTTGCTACTACAATCAATTTACCGCTTTCACCTGTGTCTTTATCCTCACAAGCAGTAAATAAAATTATAAATGATAATAAAAGAATGATAAGTGTAAAATAGAAAATCTTTCTCATAATTTTGAATATCCTCCAGAAAATTGGTACTGAGATTTAATCTCAATATCAATAAAAGTAATAAATAAATAAAAAATGTCAATAGTTTTTAAAAATAATTGAAGAATTTACTATAGTATTAATTCAACAAAAGATTTGATTAGTACTTGGGTTCAAAACCCCAATCACCTGCTTTATCCTGTGCTAAAACCTTAACATCTTTATCAAATTCTACAAATTCATCAAAATCATTACTTTCTATTTCTTTCATACTCTGATATCCTGCATTTACTAATATATCAATTATCCTATTATCTTCATCTTTAGTTATATCATCATTTTTTATATAATGATATTTATATTTTGTGTATCTTTTAAGGATATATTCTTGATTTCTATTATTAAGTTTCGTTAGTAGTTCATTTTCGAAAAAATTATTCTTTATGGCATAAGGTGCAAATACAGTTTTTGGATATATTTCATCCCAATTAATATCACCATAATCAGCTGGTATGTATTCAAGATTTTTAATCCATTTTTGCTTATCTATATAATCATATAAGCCCAAAAATTTAGTATATTCAGCATTTTTAAGCAGTTCAACAATATTCTTATTGTTTTCATCCGAGATATTACTTTTGATTTGATAATCAAATAATTTTTCTTCATAATAATTTTTTAACATAACCAAATCATTATCATTCAATTTTTCAGTAATATCCTCCATATCATTTTTTGATATCCTATTAGGAGCAAATTCATATCTTAGACCTGATATTTGAGGTCTATTAAATCCAGCAATTTCTAGATATATAATATCAAAATAATATCCCTCTTCCAGTCTGGTATTAATCTCTTCTGTTTTT
>CAYUUC010000567.1:0-1871 GCA_964447635.1 uncultured Spirochaetia bacterium | reverse complement strand
GACAGCAGGATAGGGAGGTGGATGGCTCCGGATCCGGCGGGGCAGTTTTATAGTCCGTATTTGGGGATGGGGAATAATCCGGTTATTTTTATTGATCCTAATGGTGAATCTATCGGCACATGGATAAGAGCACAATGGCATGCATTATGGAATGGTGGAGAAGTTGTTAAAGTTGACAATGGTCATGCAGTGCTAAATGCTTATAGTGATTTTATGGTTATTGATGGACAAGTTACATATGGTCTTTGGGAAGATGATATGATTTATCTTGAAATGCCTAAATTTGGTTTTAGAGGATTCTCGGGTATTATTTTAATGGATGGGCTTGGAGGTCCTTGTTCGCCAAAGACAAAAACATACAGATATAGTATTATGACAGAAGCCAGTTTTATTTGGGTTGCAACAAGTGCGAAGGTCAAATCCATAAAACCTTTTTACAACTCATTATCAAAACAAGGTGTTAGAAGTGAACAAATTAAAGATGGTGTTAATTCTGCCAGTGAAGCAGCCCAATCGGCAAGACAAGTAGATAAACCTCTTTTGCAACAAAGTAGTGAAAAGCCAATTGAAAATATTAAAAAATTGCACAAAGACTGTCAATCAATACCAGAAGCCATTTTTTATATTTACTATGATGAAAGTGATACTTTTAGTGGTCTAAAAGATAGACTGAGAATTCAATATCCAAATTCAGCAGTTAGAAAACTTGAAGCATTACAAAAGACAGGTACAATGTATTATGAGCGAGATATTAATAAAATAATAAATGCGCAATAATAAAAAAAAATGAAGAATAAGTATTTAATATTGATAATGTTAATAATTTTTACTTTCCAATGCACTAACAAAGAAACTGTAAAGGAATATTTTAATAATGGGAACGTAAAAACTTTATATCATCTTAGAAATAATGAGATGCATGGCTTATACAAAGAATTTTATCCTAATGGTAGAATAAAAGAAATTGCTACCTTTATTCGAGGTAAATATGAAGGGGAAAGAAAATTCTTTTATAAAAACGGAAAACTACGAACAAAATATTTCTACATCAATGATACAGCACAAGGTAAATTTTATGAATATGATTCATTAGGAAATCTATATAGAGTGTCAGAAATCAAAGATAATTTACAACACGGGATTACTAAATTTTTCTATAAGGATGGGAAGATAAAAACTGAAGAAAAATTTGCAAATGGTCAAAACGATGGATATTATAGAAGTTATTATCAAAATGGTGAACTATCATTAGAGGCTATGATTAAGAATGATCAAACTGAATATTATATTGATTATGATTCACTTGGAAATATAATTGAGGAGGAAAGGAGGATTTTATTCACCCCAGAGCCTGATACAATTTATCTGGGTGATATATATTCTACTAATATCTTAGTTGGTGGCCCTGCTTTTATTGACTCCATAACTATTGTTTTTTATCTTTTTACAACCAAAATGCATTTTAATAAAGAGTATAGAGCATTGAAAAATGATTTCACTTTTACCTATTTACCTGATACAGTAGGATATTATAATTTCAATGTTAATATCCGTACTAAAGATACTCTTTGGGATGGTAATACTGGCTTTAGAGTGATTGATACAACCTTGGCTGGCGCCGATTTGTAATCGGTGCCGTACAACTGGTGAACAAAACACAAAACAGGGGCTGGGCATTAAGATAAAGATGATAGTGCCCCTTGGCTCGCGCCGATTTGTAATCGGTGTCATACAAGGCTGGGCAGGAAGATAAAGATGATAGTGTTTTTTGAAAAGATAGGAAGAAGTTTGAAGCTTGAAGCTTGAAGATGGAAGATGGAAGCTTGAAGGTGGAAGTTGGAAGATTGAAGCAGAAAGTAAGAAAGAGGGAG
>CAYUUC010000566.1:0-1875 GCA_964447635.1 uncultured Spirochaetia bacterium | reverse complement strand
CGCTTTTTCAATAGACTTTCTATGCGGTTCTTGTTTGTAATCTTTACTCCAATTGCCTGATACTCGATTATATTCTTATCGGAATCCGTAATTGCGGCATACCTAAATTCGAACCAATGCTTTTCTCCATCAGGGGAAACCAGATTGAAGGTTCTTGAGATTATCGGATTATTCGGGTTGATTTGGTTAAGTTTCTCTTTTATATGATGGATTTGCCTCATTGGTAAGATAAGATAGATATTTTTCCCTATTATATCCGACTTGTTTACATTATAGAAATTGCACATCCCTTCATTAACATAAGTTATGATTCCGTCCGGCTTAATCCTATAGATTAATTCGAATTGCTGTTCTATAATTTGTTCATAATTGTTTATCTTCTTCGTTAGACAGTTTATTGTCTTATTAGTGCTGTAAGATATAGAAGTAATCATATTAAATTTTTTACCAATATCGATATCTTCCTGAACGAATCCCCCTTGCTTATTTATTAATAGGATGAATCCTTCGGTATCGCTTTCTTTATTTATTGGAATGTATAATAGATTATTAATTTCAGGGAGATTGGGGATTATCCTATTTAAGATACCGGCGTTTTCAGGATTATTATCCATATAAACCGAACTGTTAAATAATTCCAGAAGTAGGTCTTCTTCTTCCTTATTTATGCTAATGATGAAGTCACCTTCCGGGGATAAT
This sequence comes from uncultured Spirochaetia bacterium, assembly GCA_964447635.1. GTDB lineage: Bacteria > Spirochaetota > UBA6919 > CAYUUC01 > CAYUUC01 > CAYUUC01. The sequence continues at coordinate 1,176 of CAYUUC010000566.1, read as the reverse complement.
CCACCTTCTCTACCATAATCCGTAAAGATAACTTTATAATCCATTTTACCTTTATCATAGATTATACATACAGCATTCTCAGACTTAATAAGATTTTTACTATACTTATAGATAATCTTTGCTGGAACTGAAAAATCCTGATTACATAGTAAAGAGCGGAATACCTCCAGAGTAGCCTCTAATTCTTGTTTAAATATATACATCCCCATACACTCCACAATTGCATATATACTATACTTACGAATAACAGACAGAATAGTGCAACTAAATAAAATCCTAAGTTAGAAGTTATGTTGACGATTAGTTAAAATATTAACTAAAAATTAACATATTTTATTCTATGGTATTGATTTATAAGACTAGTTGAATTGGCTTATTCTTCTTCATCAATATATTCAGAAGGATCAAAATTCTCGACTTTATGCTCATATCCCCATATTTCACACATATGGTTTATGACATCCACTTCGGAAGGTTCCATAATACCCGATGATGCGGCAATATTCAAGGCAAGGTCTATGAGTTCTTCCCGAACTTTCTCCCTATCAACTTCAGCGAATATTTCATACATAGTAGCTTCCGAAGGATATTTCTTCTCGAACTCCAGGAATTTTTCACTATAATCGGGGAAATTCTCACTTTTTATTTTATCTCTTATATACTCTATCTCCTGGTCGGAAAATCCTCCATGTGCCAGGATAACACCTTTAACCACAGCAATAACTGCTAATTTTTCCTCATCAGAATATTCTTTAAACATCTTATCCTCCATATATCTTTATATCTTTCATCTAAAATTGGTTTTTATCAAACTATTGTAAACCTCCAACAATTGAGAACGAACCAAAACCTATTTGTTTCCTCTCCTAGCTTTCGCCAGCTGGAGGCAATTCTTCATCAGCATAGCAATGGTCATAGGACCGACTCCTCCTGGAACCGGAGAGATATAGCTTGCTTTTTTAGAGACCGCATCGAAGTCCACATCACCTTCCAAACGGTATCCTTTCTTCTTGGTGGAGTCATCTATCTTATGTATACCTACATCGACAACCACCGCACCTTCTTTAACCATATCTTCTGTTACGATATGATGTTTCCCAGCGGCTACAATGAGTATATCCGAGTTTAAGCATTCCCGCTTTAAATTCCGTGTTCTACTATGACAAACAGTGGTAG
>CAYUUC010000565.1:0-1876 GCA_964447635.1 uncultured Spirochaetia bacterium | reverse complement strand
CTTCTGGTGTCTTCTTACCTGTTACTTCTATTCTATGGGTAAGTTGTTTTATAATCTTCTCTATATCAGCAAATTGATTTAATATCTTGTCCATAATCCGTTTATTACTATTACCATATTCTTTCACCACAGCTACGGTCGATGATATATCATCTTCCAGTCTATCACTCGAATTAATAAGATTCTTGGAGAATATTTTAATATTTTGAACCAAATTTCTTAACGAATTATTACTAACTTTAAGTTCGTTTGATTTACTAATCGATAATTTTTGTATCTGCGATTGCTCATAAGATAGAAAAAAAAAGGTTGAAATGATTAAAGAAACTAACCCATAAGAATTAATCCATATATAAGGTATCTCATCCAGCGATATATATATTATATCATGAATACTCAATCCAATAGTGATAAGCATTCCAACTAATATTGGTATTATTAACTTATTCTTATATTTTATTACAGAGATTAGCAACAATATCAAATTTAAAGCCAGCATAGGACCAATAAAGAAGTTCATAACATAATTAAATACACTATGTACACCATACTTCGTACTCTGAACCAATACGAATATGGAGCATACAAGAGTAGGAACTAAAAGCATAATCTTAAACCATTTGCTTCTACTCAGTATTCCCGTAATCTCTGATATGAATAAAGTCAAAAAGAATAAAGCAAGAGGGAAAGAAGACCGGGAAATAATTTCACTAATGACTTCATTAGCTGAATAATGAAAAAAGGTCATATTGAAGACTGTAAAGGCGAATGTAAAACATAATAATGAAAAATATAAAGATTTTATTTCCTTAAATCTCTTTATAAAGAAATCAAACATAAAATATAAAAATATTATAATTGCTATTACAAAGACACTCTGTATCAAGCTTACACCTAAGAATCTCCGCCAAAATACCCAATAGGATACATTGGAGAAGGAAGATATTATACCCTCAGGAAAAGGTTTTACCTCATATTCCGGTAATAATTTTATGTAAAGTTCATTATTCTCATCACCATACCTTAATAAATCCGGTGAGAGATACACATGGTTAGGATAGTATATAGTAGAATTATATCCATCTTTATATCTGCCTATTTGATGTATCCTAATCCCATTTAGGATAATAATAGCAGGATAATCTATCATCCCTATATATAGAGATAAGAGGTCTTCTTTATTATTTTCACTGGTCATAAAATCAGCTTTCATAATATAAGAACGCCTGCTTACTCCTTTTTGTTGAGGTAAGCTTTTACCATCATATTCTACGAAATCAAGGATGGCTAATTCTTCCAGAGATATATTTAATATTTCGGTATATTCTCCTTCATAAATATAAAAATCTAAATGTAATTCCTTGACTTTATCATTTATCATAATATCACTAAAAGTTTTGCTGGACGATAAGCATATATTAACAGACAATAATAAAATTATGATTATTAAAAATAAAATATAAAGTTTCTTATCTATTTTCATAGCTTTCTCCTGTCAGAGAATTAAATAATGAAGTTAGAAATTTTTTTAACACTACTAATAATAATATATATATCGTTTTTAAATTTATAGTAAATAATCATAACTGAGCGGTACATTTTTTGCTTATGTGATTTCTTATCTGAATGAGTAAAAATATCTTTTTATTTCACATAAAGATATATAGAATAATTTAACTTTGTAAAGTTAAGTAAAATAAGCGTTTCGGAGAAACGGTTATTTTGATTGTTTTTTGTTACTTTTTTCTAAAAAAAGTAATGCTTTTGCTTCTTTTCCAGAAAAGAAGAACACATTAGCAATTTTCATACCGCTCACTACTGATCAATAATGATTATCTTAGCTATCTTAATTGGTAGTGGTATTCTTATCTATGGT
>CAYUUC010000564.1:0-1886 GCA_964447635.1 uncultured Spirochaetia bacterium | reverse complement strand
ATTGTCTTTCCTGAAATAATAGAAAGGAAAAAAGATGATAAAAAGATTAAAATATGGAGTGCAGGTTGTTCCACAGGCGAAGAACCTTTCTCTATTGCTATTATGCTTCTAGAGGTCCTTAAAGATAGTTATTCATGGAATATAGATATCTTAGCCTCTGATATTAGTCTTAAATCTCTTATGGTAGCTAAAAAAGGGTTTTATAATAAAGAAAGAGTAGAATCTGTTGATAAAAGTATCCTGGATAAATATTTTGAGAATATTAATAATGGTTATCAAGTTAAGGATTTTGTTAAAGATTTGGTAAGATTCGACTATCATAATCTAAAATTTGATAATGGAGAAAGAAATATTGATATTATTTTCTGTCGTAATGTTATTATATATTTTGATAGAAAAGCTCAGGAAGAAGTTATTCAAAAATTTTCTCTGTCTTTAAATGATGATGGATATCTATTCATCGGTCATTCTGAAAGTCTTTTCGGAATGGATACCGATTTTAAATTTCATAAAATTGGTAATGCATGTATTTACAGAAAGATTTAGATTGGAGTGATAAAATTGGAAAAAATAAAAGTTTTAGTGGTTGATGATTCTTCTCTAATGAGAAAGCTAATTTCAAACATGATTACTCATGACCCCAATATCGAAGTTAAAGATACAGCATCAAATGGGCTTATCGCACTACAAAAACTAGAATCGGATAATTTCGATTTAATACTACTCGATATTGAAATGCCACGTATGAATGGGGTTGAGTTCCTAATCAAAAGAAAAGAAAAGAATATTAAAATACCAGTCGTTGTGCTTTCCTCTCTGGGTAGAAACAGACCAGAACTTACCTTACAGTGTATGGATTTAGGCGCTAGTAACTTCATTATGAAACCTTCTGGTACTATATCTCTGGATATCGAGAAGGTGAAAGAAGAAGTAATAGCTAATATCAAGCACTTCGCTAAAACCACTGGTGGTGCTCAATCTGTAGAAAAAGAAAAGGTGGTTAAAGAAACCACTACATACAAAAAAACCACCGAAAAAGCACAAAAGGTAAAAATCTCTGATGTTATAGAAAAAAAGATAAATAAGATTAGCAGACTTGAAATAATTGCTATTGGAATATCTACTGGTGGTCCTAATGCTTTAAGACAAATATTACCTTCATTTCCTGAGGATTTCCCACTACCAATAATGATTGTACAGCATATGCCTCCAGGATTCACCAGAGAGTTTGCTAAGGGATTAAATGAAGTATGCCAGATGCATGTTAAAGAAGCAGAGGAGGGTGATGTTATATCAAAGGGTGTTATATACATCGCTCCTGGTGATTATCATATGCTGGTTAATCGTAATACCACTCCATATACTATTACACTAAATAGCGACCCTCCTATTCATGGTCATAGACCTAGTGCTGAAGTACTTTTCGAAAATATTTCAGATGTGTTTCTAAATCGCTCTATATGCCTAATAATGACCGGTATGGGAAAAGATGGCTCAAGGGGTATAAAAAAAGCATGGATAAAAGGGTCTATTACAATGGCTCAAGATGAAAAATCTTGTGTGGTCTTCGGTATGCCTAAGGTTGCCATAGAAGAAGGTGGTATAGATGAGGTTGTACCTTTGAATGATTTTCCAAATAAAATCATCAGTATAGTGGATATGGTCTGAAAAAAGTAATTATACCTATCAACATAAAATCTATCTGAATATTATCTTATCTTATCATATCTTTTTATTATAATCGTATTATTATTTTTGAGTTGTGAGAAGAAGGTAGAATATGAATCTTACTATAGCTATTCTTCGTTTGATTCTTCCTCTTCTTCTTTTTCTTTTATATATTTGGTTTTAATTCTTGTTATTTCTCCAGATGATTTTACATTAAC
>CAYUUC010000563.1:0-1894 GCA_964447635.1 uncultured Spirochaetia bacterium | reverse complement strand
AGAAATGAAGATAATATAGAAATTCTAAGTAACACAGAAAGAGTTACCACATATATTCTAAAAGAGATGAAACCTTTAAATAGAAATCAAGATAGATATAAATACTATGATGCTCTTATAAATCTGAGTAAACTATTGAGAAAATATATAAATGAAAGCAATATTGATAATTCTATAATTGAAATATTAGAGAATTTAGAAAAAAATGCTGAAATTCTATCTATATATTATCAAAAAAGGTTTATACGAGATGATATTTTAAATTGGAATTTGACTGGTGTAGAATCAGTTTTAGGATATAACAATGGGCAAATAGCACCAGATGCATTCTTCTTTGATATATTCATTGACCAGCCTGGAGAAACAAATATCTATGAACTTTCTTCTAAAAAATCGTTTTATGATATCTTAAAAAATGATATAAACCAAGAAGAAGGTTTCATAAACTATTCTTATAATGATTTTACACAAACTGTTGAAGATGTTAGAGGTATATCAGACCAACGATTGTTTGATGAGTTAAAAGAACAGAAAGAAGAAGGAGATAATTTTGTATTTTGGGATTATTTTGGTCAATATATTGAAGAAGGTAGATTAGGAGTTACTGATATAGTAGCAAGATTGAAAGCAATGGAACCATATAAAGTAACTGAAAATATAACTAATCCAGAAGTAGGCTCTAGAAACATATTCTTCTATAGGGATATAAAACCTCCACTAGTTCCGGTAATAAATAATTCTGCTGGAATTGGAGCTGCTATGGTTGAACCTGATTATGATGGAACATTAAGAAAAATGCCATTAATCATCAGATATTATGATGAGAGGAAAGACCCTACTCAAAAAGATAAACCTATTATGGAAAAACCTGAATACTATGCAGCTATTAACCTTGTTTTAGCTATGGATTATTATAAAGTTAAAAAAGAAGATGTGGTAATAACTCTTGGTGATAAATGTGTATTAAAAAATGCAACAATCCCTAATAAAATTAAAATTACTCATGAATATTTTGATGAAGTTTTATTTACTAAAACTCAAAGGGAATATTATTTCAATAATGATGATATTAGAAGATATTTTGAGAACCAGACCGAATTCCCTGAATTTACTACAGTTTCTATTATACATTATGAAGAACAAAAATTAGTTGAAGATGGTGAAACTACTTTATCGGATATTCTTAAAAATATAGAGAACTCAAAAGATGAGATAACAAAAATTAGTTTCAGTGATGGTAATGAGAATATTACAATTGATAATCTAAAAGATAAATATATAGTATCAGAATATGGAATAATTAAGTTTAATGGTTCTCAATTAGAAGATAGAATCATATCCTTATTCGGTGATAAAAATCTACAAAATGTTAATGTCAAATTTAGTCATTGGGAAAATGCAAATCAGAATAATAATAATAATCAGAACCATGCTAATAAAGTATTAGTAGAAGATGGATCAACCTCTTTGATAAATTTAATCAAACAAAGTACTAATAGAATCTTTGCTGGAAGAGGTATAACTTTTACTGATATGGAAAAAGGTCCAATTCAGATATATGATTTGGAAAATACATTGGTAGAGATTCCCAGAAGAAATGATGATGTCTTAAAAATGACTGCTACAGAATTAAGTAATTTCTTAAACTCTACTGTCACTATTAGAAAAATTGAAGAAGATAATGATACCGATGAAGAAGATTTTAGACCAATCATAATACCATTACATGAATTCTTATTAAAAGAGGATTTTACAAAAATCTCATATAATAATGAAGATGACCAGATAAGAACCATAGATAATCTGAATGAATTAAACATCACAATTCAATTAGAAACCACAGAGAATTTTAGATTTAAAGCTAATAGATTCAGCGATATCTATTTCCAAGAAA
>CAYUUC010000562.1:0-1896 GCA_964447635.1 uncultured Spirochaetia bacterium | reverse complement strand
ATTTAATATTTTAATTAGATTATTATTACTAAAACCTTTCATAATCTCTCTCCTGTTAATAAATATGTATTGTGATGATTGCTAATTAATATGGGTGGTTAGAAATCTACCTCGAGTCTTTCTCTGGCACAGAAAACAATCATATCGCTACCTTTTTCTTTAGCTAGCGATTGTCCATACTTTTGTATCTTAGTGACTTGTTCATCTTCTCTAAGCGGATCATGATGAAAAAGAGCCAGTCTTTTAACTTTAGATTTAAGGGAATTATTTATTGCATGGTCTATAGTGCTGTGACCCCATCCTTTCTTAGCTTCATATTCTTCCGCCTTATATTGGGCATCGTATATACATAAATCAGCACCAGAAATGAATCTTATCAATTTTTCATTCATCTCTTTAACATAGTTCTCTGCTTCTTCCATAGCATCTCTATCCACTTCATCCAATTCATCTTCATCAATGGTTTCTTCATTAATAAATAAGTTACGATATGGCTCAGTATCATATAATGAAACCATAACTTTGTTTTCATATTGTACTCTATATCCTAATGTTAATATAGGATGGTTAAGAATTTTGGTTGTAATCTTGAATGGACCTATCTTAAAAGTATCTTCATGTAATTCTACAAAATTAATCTCAGCTTTTAATTCATCAAGTTTAATAGGGAAGTATGAATAATTCATTTGTCCAGCAACTATCTCAGCAAGTGCGGCATTAAAATTAACCGGTCCATGGAATGTTATGGCTGTACTGGGTATAAAGCTAGGACCGAATAATGGAAAACCTTGTATATGATCCCAATGGGTATGGGAAAGCAATATATTGATTTTAAGGGGTCCTTTTTTTAGGTCATTTGCTATGAGATAGTTTCCTAATTCTCGCAGACCAGTACCTGCATCCAGGATGAGTAATTCGTTCTTATCCCCCCTAATTTCAATACATGAAGTATTACCACCATATTTTACAGTTTTTGGCCCGGGAACCGGTATTGATCCTCGAACACCCCAAAATCTGACTTTCATTTATATAAACCTCTTATTTTTCTTTTTCTATTTGGATATATGCTAAATATAATATAAAGAAAACCTAAATCTAAACAATTACTTAATTTTCATAAATACAGAAGCTTTTTCAATCTCCTCTTCGATTACTTGTTCATTTTCATAAAGTTCTTCTTCTTTTAACTTTAAGTAATTTAATACGCTCTTATCTATTAATGGAGGTTTTTTGTCTCCAGCAAAACCAATATCATTCTGGTTACAGAAAGTGTTCGCAACATAAGTAATATATACAATTTTTTTATATTTATCGTCAGCTTCTTTAGGAAAATGATGATAAAGTATGATTTCTTTTAACTCATTGGTTAAAGTCCATTTCTTAGATAGCTCAAAACCAACTTTACAATGATTAGTACCAAAGACTTCTTCTTCACATTTTAATAGAGGGAAATTACCTTCTACAGACATTCTAACCGCTTTTAAATATTCATCTGGGTAATTGAAAGACATAACCAGTTTGCCAATATCATGAACAATACCACAAATGAAATACTCTTCTAATAACTTATGATGAATACCAATTTTATTAGCTATGAGTTTAGAAGCAATACCTACTCCTATTGAGTGCTTCCAAAAACCCTCCATGTAAAAAAAGTTGTTCTTCTTTTCAGAGGTATATTTGGATACTATAGGAATAATCGCTGTACTTAAAGCAAGATTTTTTATTGTATTTATACCAAGCATAATTATCGCTTTTACAATGGAGGTTATCTTTTCTGGATTTCCGATATAAGCAGAGTTAATGAGTTTTAATACTTTACTGGTTAAAACTGGGTCTAAAGAGATAATCTTATTTAAATCTTTAGCTGTAGAATTTATATTATTTGCTATTTCC
>CAYUUC010000561.1:0-1905 GCA_964447635.1 uncultured Spirochaetia bacterium | reverse complement strand
GAGTATGAGTATAAGAAGCGTATGGAGGAATTGTCGGGGGGATGATTAGGCGATGGCTGGGTTGTGGTGTTATATTTAATGTGAGTGGAGGTGATGAGATGAAATTAATCGCTGTTATACATAAAGCCGAGGAAGGCGGATATTGGGCTGAAGTCCCTGCGATACCCGGATGTGCGACACAGGGAGAGACGATTGAGGAACTTAAGCAAAATCTATATGAAGCAATTGAAGGTTGTTTGTCTCTGGAAAAGGACAGCATAAGCCTTGACAAAGATGATGAGATTATGGAACTGAGTTTATGAAATCAATTAGCGGGAAGAAATTTGCGAAACTTCTTTAAAAGAAAGGATGGATACTGACAAGGATAAATGGAAGCCATCACATCTATACGAAAGACGGACGCAAAGAACATATCTCAATTCCGGTTCATAAGAACCAATCGTTAAAAATAGGACTTCAACGCTATTTTATGAAGATTGCTAATATAGATGAAGCGGAGTTATAAGAAGCGTATGGAGGAGATGTCGGCGGGTGATTAGGCGATGCTTGGTATGTGGTGTTATATTTAAAGATAAGGATTATGTATGAATTTTACTTATGAGTTTGCTAAGATTAGCGGTAGGATACCTATGATTGATTATCTTGAAAGTTTGAGTGTTAAAGATAGGGCTAAAATATTTGTATATATAGAAAAACTTATCGAGTTGAAGAATAGAAAGATGTTACCAAATACTAATTTATCCAAACATTTAGAAGATGGTATTTTTGAATTAAGAATAAAACTTGAAAATAAGTTATCAAGATGTTTATATTTCTATATGAAAGGGGAAAATATAGTTTTTACTCACGGTTTTACAAAGAAAAGTCAAAAAACTCCTAAGTCAGAAATTGAGAAAGCAAAGTCAATAAAGAAAATTATGGAGGTATAGTTTAAATGGATGAAGCTAAAAAGTATTTTGAAACACAACTTAGTAACCCTGAATTTAGGAAGCACTTTATTGAAGAAAAGATACGATTAGATATTGAATATGAATTAGATGAATTGGAACATGACATAATTGAGGATAAATCACCCGATACTCTTTTAACAAAGATTAAACATATTAAGAAACTTCTAAATATTGCGATGTAATTATGAGTTTATGAATAAGACTAATGGAGAAGTTATCCGCAGGTAATTATTGATGCTTGGTATGTGGTGTTATATTTAATGTGAGTGGAGGATGTTATGTCTATTATAAACAATAAGAAAAGGATAAATGAGATTATTGACCAATTACCCGAATATATGTTATCAGAAATATTAAACTTTGCGGAATATCTCAAAGAGAAAGCCCAAAGAGAAGACTTTACTCGCTTGCAGATTAATTCAACTTCATATAAAGAATGGACATCTAATGAGAATGATATTTACGACGAGGTATTCAAGGATGAAGTTTAAGAAAGCAGATGTAGTGTTATGCGAAGTCCCTATGCCTTCAGAAATCTACTCCAAAATGAAATTACGACCAGGTGTGGTTGTGTCAAAAGATTTGAATAATGATAGACTTGATGATGTAATAATAGCAATATGTACATCAAATATATCCCGTTACCATGAAGATACACAATTACTGATTGACGGAGATGATATTAATAAAACAGGTATAAAGGTTGCGTCAGTAGTGAAATGCGAATCATTATTTACAATAAGTAAATCCATGATATTGAAAACTCTTGGCACATTGCCACATAATTTAAAATTAAAATTGAATGAATGTTTAAAAAGTGCTTTAGATATATAATCATTTCAATAAAACATACCGTCGGGATAAGTCGATGGAGATGTATCGGGCATTGTATGAGACGACGCCTGAGTATGAGTATAAGAAGCGGATGGAGGAGATGGAAGGAGAATAGATGTTG
>CAYUUC010000560.1:0-1920 GCA_964447635.1 uncultured Spirochaetia bacterium | reverse complement strand
TATGGGAACACAAAGAACTCTGGAAAGGTTCGATAACACAATTAAAATTTATCAACTGATATTATGCGAAGTATTAAAAAAAGGTGTTGACGCCAAGTTCATAAACTTATTATTTATAAACTATGGCTACAACACTAATTACAAATATACTTCATTATATTAAAGCTATACTGAAAAGTCAAGTAATCTTTAACTTCTCAAATATAGCTGAATCTGTTCGTCAATGGGATTTGACAAGATCATTTTGTGAGGAATTCCACTGGGAAAAACACCTTTGGAATTTTTTTAGCCCATTTTTTGATGTAATGGGTGCGTATCTCGTTATAGATGATACAATACTTGAAAAGCCTTATTCGAAGGCAAGTAGAGTAATCGGTGCCTTCATAAGATGGGTCTTTTCTCATAAAGACAATAGATGTGTAAAAGGGATACAAGTTGTATTTCTGCTTTTGGTAGTAGGAAAGTTTAGATTTCCTCTTGGGTTCAGGATTTATAATAAGAGTAAAACAAAGATAGAATTGGCAATAGAGCTCTTAAGCTATGCCAGAAATACTCTTGAAATGAAAAGTATGTTTGTATTGTTTGATAGTTGGTATTCTTCAAAGTCTTTATTGAAACGGATAAAAGATTATGGTTGGTATTTCGTTTGTAGAATTAAAAGAAACCGTTGTGTAAGTGGAAAATCTGTTAAACACCTTTTTCAAAATCCTTTCGGAATGATTAGAGGGATGATGAACGGTATGAATGTTTTGCTTGTTAGAAACCGCAAGCATTACTTAATCACGAATCGTCTTTCTCTAAGTAAAGGAGAGATTTTGAATTGGTATAAAAAGCGAAGTATAATTGAAGAATTTTTCAAAGTCATCAAATCAAGATTCAAAGCAAAATGCTGTCAAAGTCGTTCAATAAAGATTTGGGAAAATCACTTGTATTTAGTCTTATTTTGTTTTTGCTTAGTAGAACTGAAAAGAGTAGAATTAGGCATAACAATTTATAAAGCTAAGTCTACACTTAGATTAACAGATTATACATCTTTAATTAATAAGTGGAAAAGGTACTTGGATAAAACATAAAATCAGTTAATATTATCAATTGGAGTTATTTTGAAGAAATATTATAAAACCATATTGTTACTTTTTTTTCTAGGATTATTTATCCTCACAATTTCACTCGCTATATCTCAAAATAATGAAGAAATCCAATATGAGTATAAGATTAGTCCAGCTTATATACACCCTTTAGAAAAGGAAAGACTGGAATTAAATATTGATAAATACCCAGAACAAAAATATTCTTATGAAATCTTTAGTAATAATTGTAATAATTGTCACAATCTATCATTAGTAAACAATTCGTTTTATTTTGAAGAACAATGGGATAAAATAGTAAGTAGAATGACCTTAAAAGATAGTAGTCGTATATCAAAAAGACTGGCTAAAACTATTACCAAATTTCTTAAATTTCTAAGCAAAGAAAAGATTAAAAACCCAGAAACTCTCTTCAAAAACAAAACAACTAATATAGACCCTTCTTTATTATCAACCATAAGGTTAAGCAAAAACCGGATTGATATTAATGATGGCAAGATTTTATATGAAAATTACTGTTCTACATGCCATGGAGAAAACGGAGAAGGTGGGGAAGGACTGCGGTTAAATAATCCAGAAATGATTGATATATATCTAAGAAATGAAGCCCATTTCTACAAAAATACTATCAAAATGGGTAGAAAAGGTACTTTGATGAAAGGTTGGGGATATGAATACCTTGGTACATTAAATGAAAACCAAATCAATAGTATAATCGAATATATCAAACAACAATGGTTTACTATTCCTACTGAGAAGACTGAACCATCAGAATATGACATTAAAACTTTAAATATATCTTCTACAATTGAAAGCGGAGAAAAAATATATA
>CAYUUC010000559.1:0-1922 GCA_964447635.1 uncultured Spirochaetia bacterium | reverse complement strand
TTCGTGCATCAGACCTTGAAAATACTTATGTCTTTACAATTACTAAGAATAAATACTACTCGCTGGGTATGCTTAAAAAAGGGAAGTTTGTATTTATATCCAATTGGGAGGAAAGCGACTTAATAAAAGATAAGAAGAACCATCTAGCAGTAGCATGTATTAATAATTGTATTACGGCATATATAAACGATAATACAGTGACCACCATATGTGATTCTACTTTTGGTAAAGGATATTTCGGGTTTTTCTCCAGTGCTAATATTCATTCTTGTTTTAACAAAGTAAAGATATCTGAAATAGAAGAAGACATCCTAAAATTAATTTAATAACCGGAATGAGACACACCGTAAACAATAGCAGAGATTATCCCAATAAGAGAGGCTCCGAAAAAAACATAGTGACCGGTATTAGTTAACGAATGGTGGATATCAATATCCTGAATGTTAAAAGCCACTCCATAAATGACCAGTCCAGTTAATTGTAGTCCCACCTGGATTATTCCCCAGGTCTTATTGCCTAGATAAAAATTCCCCAATCCCATACCTGGAAAGAGATTGAGAAAAGCCCCCAAGAATATTTGCTGAGCTGTAAAACCATTCAAATATTGTAATCCACTACCATAGTTTATATTATTCATCTGTGATTTAGTCCAATCTATTTTATTTTCTATTCCAAAAACAAAGTCAATATGGATTTGTTCATATTCTTCTAAAGTTAAACTAAACCCAAAATCCTGAGCTGTAGATATATTAGCTAAAAACAACAATATAAGACTTATAAAAATTATGGGTATTATTCTTTTCATTCGACATTTCTTCCTATAGTGTTTTTAATCTATTAATATAACACTGACTGGAAATTTTTAAACATGTTTAAGATAATGGTCGGTTTATTATACGGAAAAATCATAAAACCTAATACACTAAATCTGAATCTACTTTAAAATCCCACGACCATTCTTTTGGGAATTTTGGATAAATCTTTTTATATATTTGATATCTGGATGTTCGAATTCCTTATCTAATTTTTCTAAAGCTTTTGGAATAATACTTTTTCCCCTAAATACTATCTTATAAGCTTTTTGTATGTTTTTTCTTCTTTCTGAGTCAAATCCAGCTCTTTTTAAACCAACCAGATTTATCCCGGTGGTTCTAGCCGGGAAATCATTAACAGTCATAAATGGAACCACATCCTGGGATATCTTTTCACAAGAACCAATCATAGAATAAGCTCCAATCCGGCAATACTGGTGTATACCCACATGACCGGAGATAAACGCCTTTTTTTCTATATAAACATGCCCCCCCAATGATGTATTATTTACAATAATGGTTTCGTCCTCTATTATACAATCATGAGCCACATGAGCACCCACCATAAGAAAGTTACTATCACCGATTCTTGTATATAAACCGTCTTTAGTAGATAGATGTATAGTATTGTATTCCCTAATGATATTATTATTTCCTATGATGATACCCACATCCTTATCCGGGTCAAAACCTGTATCTTGAGGGTAATGCCCAATGACAGTTCCGTTATAGATTTGATTATTCTCACCTATTTTAGTATTTCCCATAATATGGACGTGCGGGAAAATCTTAGTATTAGCTCCGATAGATACACCCTTTTCAATTATGGAGAATGCTCCGATATTTACGGAAGGATGGATATCGGTATCTTTATCAATAATAGCAGTATTATGGATATTCATAAACCATTCCTCAAATTTTAATTATAAAAACTATTTTGGTATTGACTTTATAATATAAATATGTTAATGTAAAGAATGAGATTTGGGCAATTATTGTTTATCAAAAAAATAAATCTCAATATATATTAGAAAAATTTTATTAATTAGGATAAATTTTATCATATTTTTATCCTATGTCGATTATTTTTAAGATTGTTCAGCATTACCG
>CAYUUC010000558.1:0-1923 GCA_964447635.1 uncultured Spirochaetia bacterium | reverse complement strand
TTATATTCAAGAATAATATTGATTTTTTCTTTAGCTGATCTGTTTTTATTCTTAAATATATCAATTAATAGTTTAATTAAACTCGCTTTATTCCCCATTTCGTATTGGTCTTTGGCTTTCCTTAAAATTTCTTTATTATCGCTGGATATATTTTCTAACTCTTCGATTAAACTTAATATATCATAATTATATTCTTTCATGATATTCTCTCGAACGCTCCTTTACTTTAATAAGTACTTTCTATCACTAATTAATTTCATGATACCATTTTTAATCTTTTTTTTCAATTCTATAATATCAATACATAATTCTTCGGAAATTTCTTCAATATTTTTGCCTTGATAGAATAAAAAATCGAATATTTTACGAGTATTGGGGTCAGAAAATGTTTCATCAATAGTATCTTTTTTGATGTGTAGAAGCCTTCTTTCGATGAATTTTGATATATCATTTTCATAGGACAAATTTTTTAAACGATTATCCCCATCCACAATATTTGCTAATTCATCAATCCCTCTATAAATATAAGTAGATAATGTTCTTTCATTGATTTCTAATATTTCAGATATTTCAGATACGGTTATCTTAAAAGGTAAACATAACCTGCATATTACAGCTAGTTTATGGTTTTCATTATCAATTGAAAATATATGACTTACTATAATCCTTCTAATCTCTTCTAAAAAAATCTCATTAATATCATTGTACTCTTTACCTATAAAATCAATAATTTCAGTACTATCATCACCAACAACCTGATTAATAGAACCTCCAATAATGCTTTTCTCCTTATCATCATGATACTTTTTACTTATAAGCCTTAGAAGGAGTATTCTTTTGATATAATTGATAAATCTTCCCCCATAAGAAGAGTCAAAGGACATTATAGCTTTTTCAAAATGAGAATAAATATCATCCCCTCCATAAGAACCAAAATAATCCTGAAGGATATCTTCGCTATCATATTTTGAATATCCTTTTCTGGTTAGAAATGTATATAATCTTTTGGTACATCTTTTAAACAAAACCTCAAATTCTAATGAACTATTATTGAAATTTTTCTGTAAAATTGACACTAATTCTTCATCTTTTAATTTGTCAAGATTATCTTTTCTCAATATCTTACACCCCTACCAATTTTTTATATATGATTATAAATTAATATGAATCTTTATTTATATAAACTAAATGAATAAACATATTATTTTGTATGAAAAAAATTTTTATGAGTATATAATTAAGATAGAAAAGGGAAAACAAGAATAATTATGCTTTTTCTTTATATTTTTTATCCAGTTCCCTTAAGTCATGAGTTAAATCAGCAGAAATCTCAAATAAGAATTGTTGCTCATATTTGGAATATAGATGATTTATTTTTTTTCTTAAATCTTTGAGAATCTCTTTATATTCTAGGATTTTCTTTATATCATTGTGTTCATTACTTTCTTCAGAAGAATTTTTTATAATATCATATAATTCTTCTACCAGGTTTACCGAGATTAATTCCCATCTGGATAATGAAATGATAATGTTTTTAAAAAAGTTCTTATCTTCCTCTACAATATTAGGAAGGTTCTCTTTGGATATGACTGTAACTATACAATCTTCAGTAGCTTTGAGAGTTGCTGTTCTTGTTTCACCTAATAATAGAGCCATTTCTCCTACGACACAACCCTGTTCAATATCGGTTACTTCATTTCCATTTACAATTACTTTCAATCTTCCTTTAACCAACTTATATAGTTCAGTTCCTTTATCTCCTTGTTTACAAATAAAACTTCCTTTGGGAAATTTAACATTATACTTATCAAGTTTATCTGAATCTAATTCTACTGGTTTACGATTTTCGAGTCTTACAAAGGCTTTACCTTTTTGATAAATAAGGCTCTCCGATTCCTCATTAACCAGTTTTTCTATCCATGG
>CAYUUC010000557.1:0-1925 GCA_964447635.1 uncultured Spirochaetia bacterium | reverse complement strand
AATAATTACGAATAATTTTATATTGTTTGATTAATTATGTAGAAAATTGCTATAGTTCAGAATTTGTGCTAAATTATAACTATGAAAAAATTATAAATTTATATGTTATTTATTAGTGTTTTAATACCCTTCTTTTATGATTTCTATCGCTCGCTGTCTGACATTATCAACATCGTTTATGATGGCTTCTTTGGTGTGCCATACAAATTCATCAAGGAAGTCAGCTCGTCTGAGTAGTATATCGAAGTTGTCCTTACCATACTTGTAAGCTCCGACTTGAAGCGGTATGTATCGGCTGACGGTATCTTCTCCCAGGTCATAGGTGTCGCCGGAAACGCCGGTAAATGAGCCGTTGTTCTCCTTGCCGATGATGGTAAACTCCTCCGGGAACAGGTCAAAGAAAGCGATTAGGAAGTCGCAGGCTGAGATGCAGTCCGGTCCGGTCAGGATGACCACAGGTTTATCGTAGTCTACATCGTCACCCTTGAGTTTAGCTTCTGCGGTGCCTATTTCATTGAGGGCGGTTATGTCCGGGTTGTCGTAGTCCCTGCTTAGCATGGTGAAGACGGTCTTGTCTTCCGGATTGTCGATTAGTTTGGATAGACCGAGATAGAAGGTCTCATTCCTACCGCCGACATTGTATCTAAGGTCTATGATGATGCCCTTTGTCTCTTTCATAAGTTCAACCACGATACGGTTAAACTCTCTTGACCATTCAGTCTCGTAAGGATCCCATACGGATGTCCCTTCCTTCTCTCTAAAACCTGATGGGCATTCGGTGATGTACATATAACCGATGTTTTCGTCTTCCATTACGCCATAGGTGATTGTATCCCCAATTCCGTAGAATACACTTACCTTTGGTCTTGCTACACCTTTAACATCTCCTATGTAATCAGGACATGGGTAGTATTCGGTGAAGCTGAACGGAATGAACACGATGTCCATAGTCTCAATCTCGCCAGTGTCTACCCTTTTGATGTTGATTTTCTCGAATAGGTTTACATTGGTCATCCCCAGTCTGAGCATCTTATACCATATAGCCGCTTCGTTGGATGCGGGAGAACCGACTACCGGCAGGTCTGCTTCCATTAGGTGTGGTAGCCATTCTGCCCATGGAATACCGTTGAAGCCGACAATCTCGTCACCTTTCTTGAAATTATATGGGTTATCCTCGTCAGGGTTTATTTCGGTGATGACCATCTCTTCGCTCTCGGTTACTGTATAGCATGCACCAATCATGCTTATGGTGAAACCTGCTCTAAGTACGGGAGAGTTTGGTCGGTATGGTGTTAATCCGTTGCCACCGCTTATCCTTCTGGTTTCGATGTTGGAATGACCCTCTTGTAGTATCCATCCCATCTTGGTTAATATGGTTGCGTACTCACCGTAGCTTTCTGCTTCATCGATGGCTTGGTATCCCATCCTGCCATATTCATCGAAGTCCACACCATCCGGGTTGTCCTCCGTTTTGACCAGTCCGATGAAGCCGGGGAATTCGGTTCTGATAAAGCTCCATATAGCCTGGAAGCCTTTGGTCATGGTATCATTGCTGGCGGGTAGCTTTCCCCAGTAGACAAGGTTAGTCTCATGCAGATTTTCAATTTTAGCTTTAATCATAGCTTCTTTTTCTGCTTCATCGGTAATCATTCCATCAGGTACCGGATATTCGAATGGAACGAATTCACCGGTAACGTAAGCTGGTTCTCCTCCGGTACATGTTACAAAGAACATCACCACCGAAGCGGTGAAGATTAATATTATTGGTAGAATGTTTCTTATTTTCATATTACAATCCTTTTCTTAGAATGATTAAATAAGGCTTCATAATGCCTTTTTCATAAATATAACCAAGGTTAGATTAATATCATTAATCATAACTGAGCGGTACATTTTTTGCTTATGTGATTTCTTATCTGAATGAG
>CAYUUC010000556.1:0-1932 GCA_964447635.1 uncultured Spirochaetia bacterium | reverse complement strand
GATTGAGGTATTCAAAGTATAGGAAAAGGTTTTAGCTTAACTTAACAGCATTAGGATTTAGGGGGATTCTTCTTTGAAGAAGTTCCTTTTTTGCGGAAGAATCAATTATATATTATGGAGTATGATTATGAATCGATTATTAATCTTAATTTTAGTATTTGTATCACTTCTTTTGTTTCTGGCATGTCCTTTACCTACTGATTCAGGGGATTCAGGAGATTCAGGTGTACTGGTAGAATGGGAAATGATAGGAACTTCTAATTTTACCAATGAGATAAAACGTAGACAACTCGTAGGCTCTCCTACATATAATAACAGCACTCATTCTTCCATTATTGTAGATGGAGATAAAGTCTATGCTGGATATATAAGAAATGCCGGTTCACCAAACTATCCAGAGGTTCAAGTGTGGGATGGTTCATCATGGTCAATTCTTGGTAATAATCCTATATCACCTATTACTGAGAAAGCAGGGAACTTTTCTATGCAGTTCCTGAATGGTGTTCCTTATGTAGGTTATGAGAGTGTTACTTCGCCAAAACAGGGTATTGTAAAAAAATATAATTCTACTACTGATAGTTGGGATGCTATTGGTGGACATATTGTAGAAACAGATATATCAGGTATGAGTTTGCTCGTTGTTTCGGATAATGATATTTATACTGGATTCATTGCGGATGCTTATGCTGATGTTTACAGGTGGAATGGAACATCATGGACACAAGTAATTCATCATCCAGAAGCCTATTATGGGGTTAAACTTGCTTATGATAGCGGAAAATATTTCTCAACTCTTATCTCAACTCATCCATGGAAAATATATCTGGCTGAAAGTACAGATGGGACCAACTGGACAGATATTGGTGATGGTGATACAGTATATGCGGGATTTGTAAATGATGGGGTACTCCCCTATAAACATAATATAGATGCTTATAATGGAGAACCTTATGTTGCGTTTTCAGATGAGGAATATAATGGTAAAGCAAGTGTTGCTAAATGGAATGGAAGTAATTATGAAATAGTAGGGACACAAGGATTTTCCGGTAGGGAAGTGATAGACCTTAACATAAGAGTAATCGATGAAAATAATATATTTGTAGGGGTATCAGAACTGGATAGCAGTATTTATAAACCCTGTGCTTATATGTGGGATGGCTCAAACTGGATTATGCTGTCAGGTGATTTTATATCTGATGAATATGTTACTCTGGTTTCTATGGATGTAAATGATAATGGGGATGCTTATATTTTCTACCGTAATGAAATAACAGAAAAGGGAACAGCTTGGAAGACAAATTTTTTAGAATAGATTTAAAATATTGAAATGATTTAATCATTATTATAATGATATATGTTCTTCATCCAGAACGCCCAAATCAATAAGTCCCTTTTTGGTATCTTCAATTGAAAGGCTTTGAAATGCGTAAATACCTATTTCTTGTGCTGCTTTAATGTTTTCTTCTAAGTCATCTATGAAAACAACTTCGTGAGGTTTTGCCTTCATCTTTGATAGGGCTTTTCTATATATAGCTTCATCGGGTTTTATCTCTCTTAGGATATGTGAAGCCATCGGCAAATCAAACATATCATGCAACGGAGTGGTTTTGAAGTATTCCCAGTGTGCGAAGAAGGTATTTGATAGAATAGACAGTCTATAATCTGTTCTAAGTATATTTAGTAAATCTTCTATACCGTCTATCACCTCTTTAATCTCATTGGAATATGTTTCTATTACCTCTTCTGTAGTTAATTTTACTCCGAATGCATCTTCCATAATTTTGATAAACTCTTCTTCCATGATGTCTCCTTTTCCTGATTTAAGAAAGACATCTTCATTGATTAGAGCTTCTCTGGCTTTCTCTATATCTATGTTATGATTTTCAGCAAAAATTTTATATGCTTGCGGTTGATATTTGACGAGGACATTTC
>CAYUUC010000555.1:0-1948 GCA_964447635.1 uncultured Spirochaetia bacterium | reverse complement strand
GGGCTAGGAGGACTCGAACCTCCGGCACGTGGTTTAGGAAACCACTGCTCTATCCGCCTGAGCTATAGCCCCATAAGTAAATTATTGATTTTTATGTCTTCTTTTACTTGCTACAATTCTATATAATTCACTAGGATTCTCAATAATAAAATTTTGTCCTTTTATCGAAATTTTTCCTAATTTTTCATAATGTGATAAAATTTTTTTTGTCTCTTTCACATTCTCAGCACACCATCTAGCAATATCTTGAACTGTGGTTTTTATTTCTACAGGCTCATTTTGGTCTGGATGTATGTTTTGTGCTGTTTCCCCAAGCATAAGAAGTGTATCCATGATTTTAATTTCTTTATTATCTAAGATCAATATCATCAATCTTCTCTTAGCTTCATATATCCTTCTTGCTAAAACCTTTAATAATCTTATAGCTATCTGTTGATTAGTATTAAGTAAAACATCAAAATTTTCTTTATTAAATTGTAATGCTTTAGTTTCTTCTTCAGCAATAGCAGTAGCTGTTCGAGGAGCATTTTCTAATAAAGCCATTTCTCCAAACATATCTCCACTAGTAAAGATATCTAAAGTCTTTTCTTTACCCTCGGCTACTTTTGTTACTCTTACTTTACCGGATTGTATTAAGTAAAAGTTTTCCCCCGGTTCATATTCGCAGAATATAATTTCACCAGGTTTATAAGTAACCCCGAATCGTTCAAACATATTATTCATAGTATCACTCATTATTCCTTACCTCGCTTATGAAAGGTCTTCTAGTCTTTTTTTTGCTTTATAATTGATAGGTTCGTTTTCAGGTTTCATCGAAATAACTTTTTTATAAAAACCCTTAGCTTTATCATTTTTTTCTAATCCTTCATATCCTTTACCAATATTAAAAAGGATTGTTTTCATCATATCGGTTCCTGGATTATTCCTAATAAAATCAGTTAATATTCTTATAGACTTGCTATAATCTTCCAATTTCAGATAGCAAATACCCATATCTGGTATTACTTTTTGTTTTATATCTTCATATTTTTCAAAATCGGGTGATTTTTCAATACTCTCATATATCTTTAATGCTTCTTTGTAGTTTTTATTAGAGAATAAAGAATGAGCTTCATAATATTTTTTAGCGATTTCTTTTTTATCATTTTCTTCCATTTCAATTTCATTTTTAAACTCACTAATAGATTCTTCTTGACTTTTGCTATCTTCTAAGTCTATATCAGGTTTAGTGATATTAC
The DNA here is from genome assembly GCA_964447635.1 of uncultured Spirochaetia bacterium. Classification (GTDB taxonomy): domain Bacteria; phylum Spirochaetota; class UBA6919; order CAYUUC01; family CAYUUC01; genus CAYUUC01. Next base: position 710 of record CAYUUC010000555.1, on the reverse strand, counting down.
GGTGAACCCCTTTTCTACATTCTTGTATTCTCTTTTTTGCTGTTTCGGTCAAATCTGCGTTAGGATAATGTTCTGTATATCTAGTATAAGCATAAATTGCTTGCTCAAATTTTTTATTTTTTTGATAATATTCTCCAATTTTAAACAATTCATGAGCAGGATTAACATCAATTCTTTGGCTTAATATTTGATTAACTTTGGTGCCAATTTCTCTAAGTTGGTGAGAAAAATGCTGTAAAAATTTTCTAATTAGATTAAGATTTTTAGAAGCCAATGATTGGAATTCATCCGGTACAAATATAATAACAGAGAGATTTGTTATTGCAGTTACTGTTTCATCTCTTTGGAAGTTACCCAATGCACTAATTAATCCGAAAAAATCATTACTTTTTAATATTTTATTGACTTCATCTCCCGTTTCTATATCTATGTAACTTACTCTTGCTTTTCCACTTTTAATTAGGTATATTTCTCTACTTTTTTCGTTAGGTAAATATACAACAGCACCTTCTGTATAGTTCCTTTGTTTAGACATCTTATATGCTCCATATATAAAGTTTAGGAATAATACATGTTTATATATAATATAATTAACACAAAGCAAAATGATAATATAATTAAGAATGATTATATCTAAAAATAACTATATTTTTAAAGATAAATATAATCATTAGTGAGCGGTATAATTTTTGCTTATGGTAGTTCTTTTT
>CAYUUC010000554.1:0-1952 GCA_964447635.1 uncultured Spirochaetia bacterium | reverse complement strand
CCATTACCTTCACCAGCTCCATTACCACCATCTTGGGTTGTGCCATTACCTTCACTAGTTCCATTACCACCATCTTGGGTTGTGCCATTACCACCACCATTTGAGCCTTGTCCAGTATCGCTGGAATCTTCTTCTACTTCCATAATCTCAATGTTTTCTAGGTTTTCTGGTGTATCGTCTCCCCATTCAAAATCAGCTCTATTTAGATAAACGATAATTTTTTCTATATTATCTTTTTGCTTGCTTTGTGGATATAATTGCTGAAATGTTTCCCAATCTTCGATTTCCAGATATTTTTCCAGGTTGGATATTGTTTCTTCTTTATTCTTTTTCTGATATGCTATCATACCATATAGAAGATATATTTCTGGATACTGGTCGGGGGCTATTTCCTGAACATTATCCAGAGCTTCTTTAGCTTCTTCTAGCATGCCAGCATGACGATATGTTTTTGCTAATCCTATCAAGAAATACGCTTCCATACCGGTTCCTTTGCTTTTGGTAACGTCTAGACCTTTTAGGAACATTTCAGCAGCTTTATCATAATTTCTTAATGTATCATAAATATTACCTAAAAGATAGTATATATTTTCATTATCCGGTTCTTCTTCTATTGCTTTTACAAGATAGGTTTCAGCTTCTCTAAATCTGGTAAGTTTTTCTCTGGAAGTATCGCTATAAATTTCCAGACCTTTCTCATAATTTGATTTTCCATCAGTTGATGACTGAGAGAAGATAGGCTGTATAAAAGCCAAAACTAAAACAATACTTATTAAAACTATAATTAATCTTTTAAATGTTTTTTCCATATAGAAATCCCCTATAAAAATATTGGTTTTTTATCGACTATTAAAAGATATACTTTAAAGTATATTTTAAAACACATTACTAAAGATAATAGTAGGTTATATTTACAAAAAAAACAACTAACTTATTTTCTAATAATAAATTACAATAATCTTTATACTTTTGTAGATAAACTAATAAAAAATAATGAAAAAAGACCAATTAATATTAAAAATTCATTTTAAATTCGCAAATTATCCAAAAATTGTGTTTTTTTACCAAAAAAAACAGTAAATATGAGATATTTAACAATAATATCTAAAGTAATAACAATAGAATAGATTATATCAATTATTATATATAAATATGGAGATAACTTTGGAAAAAATTGCTATAAAAGATATCAAAACATATATATATGATTTAAAAAAATTAAAAATGGCAAAGACTAAAATTTTTGATAGCATTTTTCAGCTTATTAATAAAAGACCAGATAAAATATGGGGAAGAGGGCAGGATGTTCGTAATATAATAATAGATTATAAGCAATCAGTAACAGATGATAAGAATATTAGTAAATATCTAGCTAGTAATATGATTGAGTTGGTAAATATTACAACAGACTTGATTATTTTAGAATCCCGAGAAAAGGATAGTATCTTTAATCAATCATATTTATTATTAAAATCCGCAGAGTTTCTTGCTGAAAAGTCAGATATAGATATAATGCTTAGCTATTATCGAAAGTATATATATTATAAACTACTAGTAGGTAAGGATTTAGATTGGAGTTCTTTACCTGATCCAATAAAAGAAGATGATATGTGTCTATTATATTACTTTATATATAATTTTATTAAATTTGAAATTGGTTATGATAAGTTATTATCAATGCTAAGCCCTCTTTTAAATACTGATTCAAATATAGTACTTTCTATAGCATTATGTTATCATTCTTATCTTAAATCTTTTTCAAATAAGAGAAACAAGTATATAATAGATAGAGAGATAAAGTATAACTTAAAGAAATCAAGAAGATTAATCGAATATTGTTCGGATGATTTTCCTATGGTTAGATTTGTTAAATATTTAGATGGTTTATTAATAAATCAAAATCGTCTTTTTCATATGTGTAATAAAAAGATTTATCTAAAATATAAAAATAA
>CAYUUC010000553.1:0-1958 GCA_964447635.1 uncultured Spirochaetia bacterium | reverse complement strand
GGTTCATTCTTTTCTAAATAATAAAATCCCAAATTATAAAGGCTTTCTCCATTACCCATGGTTAAAATATTCTCTTGTAAACCATATCTTAGCTTTCTATAAATAATAGAAAAAACTTTAATTAATTTTTTAGCAAGGTTAGGATGGTTGGTAATATAGTACTGAATAGATTTAAAATCAATCTCAATCAATTCACAATCTGTTAAAGCAATACAGGTTGTTAATCTATCTTTTTTGGATATACATTCAATTATTCCGAATATATCACCTACTGTAAGATATTCTTTGTAAAAAACAACTTCTCTAATATTATAAGATTTTATTGTACCCTTTTTAATTATATAAAATTTATTATTTGGAAAATCTAATTCTGAATAAACAATCTGCCCTTCTTTAGCATATACAATGGATGGTTTTTTGTTATTACTATTTTTGCTTTTATCCATATAAAAATATTATTTTAACATCCATTCATTAAATATTTTATTAAAATCCTTATCACTTAATTTACATTTATCATAATGACCATTTATACTTCTTTGTCTATAAGCTTCATATAGAATAACTGCAGTAGCGACACTAACGTTTAAACTTCTTATCATACCTTCCATTGGAATATAAAGGTTGTAATCTGAAATATTTGATACCTTCTCACTAACTCCATATCTTTCATTACCTACTATAAGAGCAATCTTCTTAGTAAAATCAAATTCATAAATGCTAATAGAGTCTTTCCTTAAATCTGTACAACAAATTTCGAAACCTTCATTTCTCAGATTATGTAAACAAGTATCAATATTATTATGTTGTTTAATCTGTATCCATTTATTACCACTAGATGAACTTCTTTTACCTGATTTTTGTGGCGAAGGCATTGTACCATTTTCATATACAGCGTGAACATCCATTATACCGATACTATCACATGTTCTGGTTATAGCATAAACATTGTGTGGATTGTTCACACCTTCAAATACAACAGTCAAATCAGGTTGTTTCTTTTTCAAAACTCTTTCAATTTTTTCTTTTCTAGTGATTGCTCTTTCAGTTTTCATTAATTAACCAATTAAACCTGTATTCCATCTTCTATCTCTTTAACATCAGGAACGGGTATTTCATTTAATATTTTCCTAATAACATCACTGGTTTTTACATTCCTTATCCATAAATCAGTGGTTAGAATAATTCTATGAATTAATACATTATATGCCATCTGTTTAATATCTTCTGGTGTAACATAATTCCTACCATTTATAGCAGCGATGGCTTTTGATATTTTATATAATGCTAAAGAACCTCTTGGTGATGCTCCTACCTGTATACTTTTATTATTCCGTGTTTTATCAATGATTTTGACTATATAATCTTTTATCTCATAACTTACATAGATATCTTCTACATATTGTGTCATATTAATTAAATCATCTTTTTTGATAACTGGTTCGAGTTTATTACTATCTTTCTTTCTTTTTTCTCTTTTATCAATAATCTCAATTTCTTCTTTATTCTTTGGATATCCTATATCCATTTTTATTAAGAACCTATCTAATTGAGCTTCTGGTAAAGGGTATGTTCCTTCATATTCTATAGGATTTTGTGTAGCTATAACAATAAATGGATTATCCAGATAAAAGGTATTTCCTTCCACTGTAACCTGCTTTTCTTCCATACTCTCGAGCAAAGCAGATTGGCTCTTAGGATTAGCTCGATTTATTTCATCAGCCAATATTATATTATGAAAAATCGGTCCTTTGTTAAAATAGAAGTTTTGTTCCTTTGGATTATATATATATGTTCCAGTAATATCAGAAGGTAATAAATCAGGTGTAAACTGTATACGATTATAAGTTATATCCATACTTTGAGCAAGTGATTTGGTTATAAGAGTTTTCCCTAATCCTGGTAAATCTTCTAATAGTATATGACCATTTGATAGAATGCTAGAGAGGATTATCTTA
>CAYUUC010000552.1:0-1959 GCA_964447635.1 uncultured Spirochaetia bacterium | reverse complement strand
GTATATTCTTAGTCTTAAGTATAGGCTTATTTAGATGGATAGGAAAAAACTCAGAAATATTGGTTAAGAGATAAATTATGTATGTCTTTAATAATAAATTACCCATGAATATTAGTATAATCTCTTGTAGGAGATATTATGGACACTCTTATACAATATGATAAACAACCTCTTAAAAAAAAGATTAATAGAGAGTATGATTTAATAAATAATTTAGAATTACAAAAACTAGAGAAAATCAATATTCAAGAAGGACTGGGTAATTTATACCTGACAATCGGAGAATGGGACTTAGCCGAAGAGCTATTTTACGATAATATTAGATTATCCTACGAAATAAACAATGATAAATGGCTAGGACAGAGTAAAATGAACTTTGCTGAAATACTTAGGAATAAAGGATATTATAAAGAAGCCATGGTTTACTTAAAATCTGCCCATGATATCTTCCAAAGGATAGACTTTAAAAAAGGAGTGGGAATTACATTACGAATAATGGGTTTGGTTCAATATAACACCCATAATTTGGAACAATCAATAAGTATACTAAATCATGCCATGACCATAATCGAAGAATTAAATGACCCTTTGGAAGAGATAAGAATGATTAATTCAATCGGTATAACTTTTCTAGTTAAAGATGAGATTAGTAAAGCTAAAGAATACTTCGAAAGAATGACCGGGTTATGCTTAAAAATAAAAGATATGATGGGCTTATCAACTGCTAAGATTAATATAGGTGTGGTTTATGTTAATATGAGTGATTATGATAAGGCTATGAAATATTTTGATAAAAGTTTAAAAATATCCAAAAAAATTGGTAATAAGAAAGGTATGTCATTATCCCTATCTAACATTGGATTGATACTAATAAGAATGGGTAAATATAAGAAAGCATATAAACATATAACACAAAATTTAAAATTAGCCAGGGAAATGGGACACAAATTGAATATTGGAATATCATTGGGAAATCTTGGTATTATTTACTATAAAAAAAATATGTTTAGGAAAGCATTAGATAGATACAACCGGGCGATCCGTCATCTGGAAAGCATAAATAACCAATACTATCTATCAAGTGTTTTGGAAAGTAAAGCTGAAATTTACTTCGATTTGGGAATCTATCACTCTGCGGGTTACTACAACATAGAAGCAATGAAAATGGCAGAACATCAAGGAAGGAAAGAAGTCTATTTCCATGCTCGTCTGCTTAATGTTAAGCTATTATCCAAAAGAGATAAAATCCAAGCTAAAAATAAATTGAAAGATATGTTAAAAGAATATGATAAAGATGTAAATAAAGCATATATCTTATTTGAACTTTATAAAATCACAGAAGATTCTGATTATGGAAAAAAAGCATTAAACCTGTTTAATAAATTATACCGAAAAACCCCTATCAAAGATTATGAAGACTTTATTAATAAACTAAAAAAAAATGCTTATCTTAATAAAGAGGATAACTGATGAAATTTAATCGAATTTTTACCATTATACTATATGTATTAGCTATACTACTTTTTCTACCCAATCTAAATTTTGCTTATCTAAATGTAGATAATAATTCAAAAACCAGGGAAGATTATCTAAAATCATATCCAATTTGGGGAGGGAAATTCTCAAGTAGTCTAATGCATCATACCGAATGGATACTACAAGGGGACATACTAAAAACTGTCTCATGGCAAGAAAGAAGGATAAAAACCACTAAGAAACTTGAAGATACTGAGTATTGGGATTATGATGAAGAAAGAGATACCAAGTTCTACTATAGGGGTCAAATCATATCACCAGGAAGAAATCTTAATTTAGAAACCAGAACATTCACTTACATCAAAAGGCAAATAACGATTAAGTTAAATGTTATAGACCATAAGAATAAATCACATATTGATAAGACTTTATTTTTTATAGATAATGCAGAATTCATTAACATCATTAATCTTGAATTATATC
>CAYUUC010000551.1:0-1961 GCA_964447635.1 uncultured Spirochaetia bacterium | reverse complement strand
GATTTATCCAAGATAATAGACAGATTCTTTATTGACAATATCAAAAAAAATCATGGCAACAACATAGGTAGTAAAAACTACTTCCATTCTAATTATAAGTAAATAATATATATAAATTCCATCCTATACATAATTTAAGAAAAAAACTTCATAAAATTTTAAGAAAACTCGAAATTCATTTTGTATTTATTACTGTTTTTCTTAAATTATAGAAAATAATTTTAATATTGAGGGAATATAGTGAAATTATATACTATTGAAGAATATATGAAAGAAAAGAATATATCCGAACCTACGATATATTCTAAAAAAGAAAAAGGTGAATTATCAGTATCTAAAATTAATAATAAGAACTACATCTTAGAAGATACCGCATGTAGAATTATATCGATAGGTAATATTAAAGGTGGTGCTGGTAAAAGTACAGCAGCTGTTTCATTAGCATCATTTTCAGCTTTGTCTGGATTAAACACTTTACTTATTGATTTTGACCATCAGAATAATTGTCAATATTTCTTTTCAGAAGATGCCATGAATAAATCAATATATAGCACATATGATTTAATATTTAATGGAAAAGAAATAGAGGAATGTACTATCAATACCGATGTTGTGGGACTTGATATTATACTATCCAGTGAGAAGTTAGTTTTAGAAGCTCCAACCAAAGATTTACCAATTGTATTGTTAAAAAAGAAGCTTGAATTAATAAAAGACAAATATAATCTGATATTTATTGATACAAGCCCTAATTTCGACATTTATAATCAAAATGCTTTTATAGCTTCTGATTATGTGTTAATGTCTACAAAACTACATCCATTATACATAAAAGGCATCGAACAACTATGGGATGGGATACAACCTTATATAGACTCGGGTGAACTTAATATATTAGGAATATTTAAAAATATGGTAGACAGAAGATTCAAGAGAACTGACTACTACTCAGAGGTTATTGATAAATCATATGAAGATTTGGTTTTCAAAACATTTATAAGGACAGACAGCGTTATGGAATATCTTTCATTGGATAGAAAAAACTTATTCTATAATGATAAAAAAACTAAATCTCAAGATGATTATAAAAGCCTATTCAAAGAGATATTAGAGAGGTTATAATATGGAAATACATATAAAAAGAATAGAAAATAATATTATCATCAATCAAAAAGAGTTTCAGGATTTGTTAGAGAAAATCAAACAGATTGAAGAAATTGATATTATCGATGAGGATTTTGATGATTTAATACAAAATGCCAACTCAAGCATTGATTTCTGGGACAATACCATAGATGATGAGGTATGGAATGAAGCTTGAACAAAGAACAATTTGCCTAATTCCAATACCATTCACAGAACTTAATGCCGTTAAAAGAAGACCTGTACTAATTATATCTAATTCCAATTACAATAATATAACAAATGATATAACTGTAATGGCTATTTCATCAAACATTGAGAGTAAAACATACTCGGTGAATATAACTAATAATGATATGGAAATAGGAAATCTTTTGAGAGATAGTATTATCAGAATAGATAAAATCTATTCAATAAATAAATCACTTGTCATAAAAGAATTTGGTAAAATTAACATAGCCAAATATCAAGATGTTATAGACACATTGAATGATTTTGTAGAAAATAAATAATTAAAAGAATAAACTTAAATAAATTTGTCGTGACATCACGACAAAATACTTTATTATTAAAATACTAAGGAGCTCACAAAAATGGATAATAGTATGAAAAAGATAGTAAAAGATAGAAAATCACCAGCATCTATAATTAATGAAAAAAATGTACCAAATGACTTGGGTAGTTTAGAGAATCAAATCAAAACACTAAAATACACTATAAAAAAAGACATTTGGTTAGTTGGGCAGAGATTATCAAAAATAAAAAACGAAAAATTATATGAAGAAAAGGAATATAAATCATTTGAAGAATATTGCGAA
>CAYUUC010000550.1:0-1985 GCA_964447635.1 uncultured Spirochaetia bacterium | reverse complement strand
AAAGATGTAATTATATCTAAAAAGTTTAAAAAGATTGGCGATGGTATATCACTAAAAGATTTAAACAGTTTTGGTAATTTACCTAAGTTCAAATTAGCCAGATATAAAATAAAAGCAGAAGATAATATTGTAACAATTGCTAATAGGCTCTTCTTAAATCCTGAATCCATTATTAGCATAAATAGATATAAACATATATCTGAAGTTAAAATTGGTTCTACAATGCTTTTGCCTAATATGAAAGGTATATTACATACAGTAGAAAAAAATACAACCATAGAAGAAATATCTGAATTATATGATATTTCATCCATATTGATTATGTATGTAAATGAACTGGAAAGAGAGAATTTGTATAAAGATGAAGATATATTTATTCCAAATGGTAGTATATCCGAAAGTGAGATAGAGGATTTTCTAGGAAGAGTATTCCTGATTCCTCTTTCCGAAACTGATATATCATCTCCATATGGTATGAGAAAAGATCCTTTCACAGGTGAAGATGAAATGCACTATGGTGTGGATTATAGAGCTCCAATAGGAGAACCTGTATATGCTAGTCAATATGGAGTGGTTATAGAAATATCAGAATCGAGTGGTGGATATGGTAAATTAATTAAGATCAGTCATAAAGATGATTATAAGACTTATTACGCTCATCTAAGTTCAATCGATGTAAAAGAGAATGAATATATACAAACCGGTCAAAAAATTGGTGAGGTAGGTAATACGGGACGTTCCACTGGTCCTCATCTACATTTTGAAATAAGATATAATAATGTTCCAAAAAATCCATATGATTTGGATAATTTTGGTAAGGATAAACCTAGTTTTGTAAATTATCTAAAGAATCAGAAATCTCAGGATAATGATGATGATAAAGATGATGATTAATTTTTATTCAAAGTTAATTCGATTTTAAGTAGGAAAAATATTATTTTTTTAGTGTTGTTATTAATAAAAATATCTTAAATAATGGGTAAAAATATGAAGAATTTATTTATGAAATTATTTGATGATTTAAAAAAGTATAAAGTATATCTTATTGTATATATTGTTATCATGTTTATAATTGGGCTATTAATAGGTATATTTTCAGAACCCGATATAGATGAATTCAAATATGCAGAACAACAAAGGAATACAGGTAATATTAAGAATTTATACTTTGAAGAATATAAAAGTTATGATAGAGAATAGATTATATTTCTATTAAATAATCATAAAATTAGGGAGGGGTAATTCATAATGAAGAATAACTATATTTGTATAGTGTTAGTTTTATTATCCATATTTATCGCTACTAACCTTTATGCTCAAGAATACAAAGAAAAAAATGCTCTTATTGGTGAAGAATTTTCGATTAGTGTTGAAAATGATAAAGATGGTGGAAGATGGGAATTATATCTCTATGATTCTGATATATTAGAATTGATTGAAGATAGGAAAAACAGTCCATTAAAAACCACTTTAATATTTTACCCAAAAAAAATTGGAAATGGTGATATAGTATTAAATTACATTCAGGATAAATCCACCAAAAACAAACTTATTTATAAAATATTAGTTAAGGAAAAAACAGATGAGACAACCAATCATAATGATATAAATGAATCCGAAAAAAATGATATAAATACGGATAATTCAATAATTAATGATGAAGATTCGATTAAAAAGACGGTAACTCTTATAAAAGCATTGATAGAAAGGGAATTGTATGATGAAGCATTAGGAAAAATCAACACTCTTAAAGATGAATTCGTAGGAGGTGTTCTACCTAAAGATATATTAATACTTGAGGGGGAGTGCTTATCTAATATTGATAATCCGGATTATGAACAAGCAATTATAATATTAAAGAAATATCTGGATTCTGTTTATTTTTTAGGTATATACGAAGAAGGTACTGCTGAGATTCATCTAAAGATAGCTTATTTGCATTATTTGAATGGGAATTATAATAAATCAGAGTATTATTATATAGA
>CAYUUC010000549.1:0-1989 GCA_964447635.1 uncultured Spirochaetia bacterium | reverse complement strand
TCCTGAGTTTGACACTATACTCCAAAATTAATCATATAAAAAGGCTCAAATCCTTTACAGTAAAGAAGTGCTTTTTTTTCTGATTATAATTGTAGTGGCAATGGCTATATGAAAATATGTGTATTAATATTGACTTACTTTAAATAATGTGTTATACTATAAGTAGTAGACTTTTTGAGCAGGAGGAGAATATGTTTATAAAAAGAACAAGAAGCGGGTCTAAAGAAAATCCAAAATATTACCTCCAGATTGTTCAAAGCTACAGAGATAAAAATGGTAAACCAAGACATAAAGTTATCGCTAATCTTGGAAGAGAAGAAGAAATAATTAATGACGGTACTATTGATGATTTGATGGAAAAATTAAGTAAATATTCTAAAAAGTTTATCCTGATTGATAAAGATAAAGAATCATTTGAAAAAACATTCATATACGGACCTTTGATTGTTCTGGAGAAGATATGGAAAGAACTAAATATGAAAGGTATTCTGAATGAAATTAAGAATACCACTGATATTCGCTATGACCTGAATAATACAGTCAAATTGATGGTGCTTAATAGATTTATAGAACCTTTCAGTAAACTTAGAACATCAGAATGGAAGGATAATATATTCTTCGAGGATTTTAAAGATATCCAACTTCATCACTTATACCGCAGTCTGGATGTATTAAAGGATAATAAAGATCTTCTACAGAAGGAATTATATACTAAACAACAAGAACTGTTTAAGGAAAAAGTGGAACTCGTTTTCTACGACCTTACCACAATATATATTGAGAGTGATAAAAACGAAAATAGTAATCTAAAACGATTTGGGTATAGTAAAGATAATAAAACCGACTGTGTTCAAGTAATATTGGCTCTAATACTTAATGAAAACAAGGTACCAATAGGCTATGAAATATTTCCCGGAAATACTTATGAGGGTCACACAGTTGAAAAAACTATTGAAGACCTTAAAACTAAGTTTGATATTGATAAAATAGTTTTCATTGGTGATAGAGGTATTCTTAGTAAAGACAACCTTAAAAAGATTTCCCAAAGCGGTAATGAGTATATAGTTAAAGCTAAATTAAGCTCTCTCCCTAAGAAAATTAAAACAGATATCTTTAATAAGAGCACTTATAAAATGATTTCAGGAGTTGATAATGAAGAGAGTATATTAATGAAAGAATATAGGTTTACAGAAAAGGAAGATGGTAAAAGGCTTGTTCTTGCTTATAGTGATAAATTAGCTAAGAGAGATAAACATCAAAGGGACCTTTTATTAGAAAAACTTGAAAATCGACTCTCATCAGATAAGAAAGCAACCATATCATCGCAGTACAAGCGATTTCTCTCTATTAAGAAACATAAAGTATGTATAGATAATAATAAAGTAAAAGAGATGGAAAAGCGTGACGGGTATTTTGGTTTCTACACTAATAATAAAACACTTTCTTCATTAGAGATATTTGAAAATTACAAGTTACTATGGCAGATTGAAGAGAGTTTTCGCTGTCTGAAAAGTACCTTAGATATTCGACCCATGTTTCATTGGACAGATGATAGGATAGAAGGTCATATAGCCATGTGTTTTATTAGTTTTTACATTCTTAGAGTTATTCAAAAGAAATTGTCAGATAATTCTGATTTAAATATTAGTCCTGATAAGATTTTCACAGAATTATCTGATATTAAAGTAGTTAAGCTGTTGACTAATGATGAGATATATTACTGTAGGACTTGTATAAGTGGTTTGAAAAACAAAATAATTAGGAGTTTAGGTTGTAAGATACCTTCATTCATACTGAAAACTGAAACAATATAACAATATAACAATACTTATTATATAATCTATATATTAAAGGAATGTAGTGATGCAAAATTATTTTTTAAAAATAAGAGCATTTTTGGAAAAGGGATAGAGAAATTATACTGTCAAACTCAGGATGCTCCGAGCTGTCTAATCTGATTGAAGGTCATAAAGAAATCTTCATCCAAAT
>CAYUUC010000548.1:0-2002 GCA_964447635.1 uncultured Spirochaetia bacterium | reverse complement strand
ATCCTTAATTATTAGATGGTCAATAATTTCAGAAACCATAATAGGCTGATGAGAAGGTTCATAATTAATAGACATAGACTTATCCTTATCTCACTATTGTATATTGTAAACATTTTTGAGGAATAACATATTCATCAAACTAATTATATATGAATATTGATGGTAATATTTGACAAAACCAAAAAAAAATATAATTATTATTATCTGTTTATTATCATAATCAAGATAAAATTTCTAATAAAGAAGAGGAAGAGAAATGTACGCTATTGTTGAATTAAAAGGAGAACAGTTTAAAGTAGAAAATGGCTCCACAATATACTCTCCCCTAACAGAAAAAAATGAGGGAGATGAAATAACCATTGATAGAGTTTTGTTCCTAAATAATGATGGAGAATCTAAAGTTGGAAACCCTTATATAGACGGAGTTTCGGTATCTGGAAAGGTTGAAAAATTAGTCAAAGGTAAAAAAGTAAATCTATTTAAATATAAGAGAAGAAAGAATTATCAAAGAAGAATAGGTCACAGACCAAAATTTCATAAAATAACAATAAGTAGTATTAATGCTTAATATTGACCGGGGTCATCAATAAAATGATTAAATCACATTTTTTTTTGAAAAAGAGGAATACATAGGCTTCAAATTTGAAGGACATTCACTTCTTTTAATTAAGGATTCTGACAATAATCAGAATAGCATTGTATGTGCAGCGGTATCCGCTATAGCTCAATCAACAACCATTGGACTCTTAAGTGTTTTAGGATTGAATGGTGATGTTAATACTGATAAAGGTTTATTAGAACTAAAGCTAATCAGAGATAGCTTATATTATAAAAAATATGATAATATCAAAGTTTTAATTGATACCCTGATTTTAATGTTAAAAGAAATAAAAAGTAAATATCCTGATGACTTAGAAATCAAATTTTTGGAGGTAAAAAATGGCTCATAAAAAAGGTGGCGGTAGTTCAAGAAATGGTAGAGATAGTGCTGCTAAAAGACTAGGTTTAAAAAAATATGAAGGTCAATTAGTCTCTGGCGGTTCTATCCTCGTTAGGCAAAGAGGAACAAAGTTTCATCCTGGTGATAATGTAGGTATGGGAAAAGACCATACTCTTTTTGCAAAAATACCTGGTACTGTAAAATTTGGTTCTTATAAAGGTAAATTCAATACAATTTCAATTCAACCTGAGAATGAAAAATAACCTTTAGTTATCTTTCCTCTTTAACCATCTAAAATTCCAAAATTAATATAGGTTAGAACAATGTTTAGTGACGAAGTTGTAATTTCTGTTATTGCTGGTAAAGGTGGTGATGGTTGCGTCTCTTTCCGTAGAGAGAAATTCATACCCTATGGTGGTCCTGATGGTGGTGATGGTGGTAATGGTGGTAATATAATATTATTAGCTAAAGATAATACATCAACCTTATACCATCTAAAAGGAAAGCGTGTGTTCAAAGCGAAAAATGGACAACCTGGTATGGGTAAGAATAGGACTGGAGCTAAAGGTGACGATAAAATCATAATCGTACCAATAGGAACAATCGCAACAAATATCCAAACCGGTGATATTATCGCTGATATGATTGAAAGGAATCAAGAGACTATTATAGCCAATGGTGGTAAGGGAGGAAAGGGTAATGTACATTTTAGAACATCGGTAAATCAAACCCCAAGGAAAAGTACAGAAGGGAAACCGGGAGAAAAACTGGATATAAAGCTTGAATTAAAATTAATAGCAGATGTTGGTCTGGTAGGATTCCCAAATGCTGGTAAATCTACACTAATATCAAGATTATCCAATGCTAAACCTAAGATAGCATCTTATCCGTTTACAACTTTAATTCCTAATCTTGGAGTGGTTTCTTATGATTATCATCGTTCATATATTATTGCTGATATTCCTGGTTTGATAGAAGGAGCTTCAAACGGGATTGGGCTAGGTATTCAATTCCTAAAACATATCGAAAGAACCAACCTGCTTTTATTTATATTGGATGTAT
>CAYUUC010000547.1:0-2019 GCA_964447635.1 uncultured Spirochaetia bacterium | reverse complement strand
CTATCTTAACATTCATCCCATTTTCAAGCTCTTTAATCTCTGGTTCTACAGAAAACTCTGGCTGAAACTCCTCGTCAATAGTGTATACAATTTCAAAAAAATATATCGCTAAGTCTTCTTTATCGTGCATAAGGTGGTTAATTGCTACATAATAATATATATTAGTGGTAATATCATCAGGATATTCTATTATTAGAGGTTTCTGTATTTTCATTTGGGATACTTCATCTTCTGGTATAATATTTGGTGGGTCTTCTTGTATTGCTTCATTAGGATCATTTACTATGTTTATGTATATATTAGTATCTTTTTCAAGTTTGCTTTCCTCGGTTTCAGGTTCCTGATACATATCTTCAAGGTCATCTATGTGAATATCTACTCGAAACTCTACAACAAGTTTTATAACATCGCTAAAATACCCTCTTTTACCACTAACATTAACTCCTGCGATACGTATATAATAAGTACCGATGGGTAGTAATAATTCAACATAATTATTCTCAGTTTCCGTCTGATATATATCTTCCTGCCAGGTAAACATGGGGTCTTGGCTTACTTGTACAATATAATAGACCGCAAATTTCACAGGAGGCCACTTAATTTTATATAACTTGCTGGGTCTTGTGTCACCTTCTTCTACTAAGGAGAATACCTGAGAAAAGATATATGAAGAATCTGCATAAAAAGTAAAGATTATCAAAGTTATGAAAAAGATAAATATTAATAATGATTTTTTACTACTCAAATCCAATAACCTTCTTAAAATGATTATTTAGGTTAGATATTACAATAATATATATTAACGCATACCTAATCTCATCAGTACATGTTCATTATACGGGTCTATCAATAATATATGTGAATACAGCTTCATAGCAATATCTAACTGACCTTTATAGTAATAATAATCGGCACTCTGGATATATTTATCTATAAGTTTGATGAAGAATTTATCTAATATATAATATCTGGTAGGAGTATATTTAATCTTTGAACCAGTAATTCGAAGAGGGACTGAATATATCTCATCAGTGGTAGGTATCTCATAATTACCCTTAAATACAATCCTATTCATCTTTTCTGCTTCAAGATAATAAACAAAAGTTTTATATTCATCACCATGTTCATAATGTGAAAAAGCGATATAATAGAATAAGTTAATAAGCAATTCGGATGATATATAACCGAATCTTTCTAAGATAGGTTCAGTCAATCTATTATAATCCACAGGTTCCAAATCATCATAAGCCTCCCCTTCTATAAAACCATCAAAAGAGGCTTCTGTTTCCGGCGATAGACCAGATTCTAAGTCAATATTGTTATATTCATAATTGTTAAAATCCGGTATGTCTATTATTACTCGTTCTACTTCACTCCATGGTCCCATTTCTCCTCGTTCATTTACTCCTGCTACTCGGAAATAAAATGTTCCCACTCTTAGTTCAACCTGGATAAGTGTTTCTTCGGTCTCGATTCTATAAACCAAATCCTCTTCATTCCTAAAAGTCGGGTCTGTGCTAATCTCAACTATATATAAAGCTGAGTTTTCATCCGCTTTCCATGAAAATTGATAAGTCCTGGTATAATCCAGATAATCTTGAGTTGAAGTAATAGAACAAGGTATAATAAATAGTAAGAATAAGATTACAAGAAGTTTGAAATTTTTCATATTACCTATCATATTAGTCACCTTCTTTAACAACATCTTAAATAGGCTTATCGCCGTATATAGTTTTTATATTAGTAAAAATAACGTAATTATTCACAAATACAAATGTAGGAAGATACAGAATATTTTAGAGAAATACTTAATTGTTATCCTCCATCTAATAGGATACTATCTGAAGAGGACTTTTGGAATGTGTTATAAATCTTTTCTACTATGTTTAAAGACCTTTTCTTACAAGTCTCTATAATACCAAAAGTCGTTGATCTTAAGCAATGATATAAGAGACCTTATCCTAGCCTTCTCCTCATTAGGAGAAGGAATTAGCAAAAGTTTGGGTATAAGAATCCCTC
>CAYUUC010000546.1:0-2026 GCA_964447635.1 uncultured Spirochaetia bacterium | reverse complement strand
GTATTTATAACTCTTATAAGTATAATCGTAATATTAGTAAAACTTTTAATATCTAATGGTTTTGATTTAACAATGCTTTTAGGGCAGTTTTCCGATTATGATGCATTATATCAGAGTAATCTAATAGCTAAAGACTTTATACAATACTTATTCTTATTATTTACTGTTGCTTTCCTTCCAGCAATTTTCGAGGAATTATACTTTAGAGGTTTGATGTTTACCTCATTTTCAAATTCATATACAAAAAGTACTACTATTGTCTTGACTTCATTATTTTTTGGAATAATTCATTTAGACCCGGCAAGATTTATATACACATTTCTATTGGGGCTTATATTGGCTTATGTGTTAATAAAGAGTGAAAGTATTTATGTATCGATGTGGGTTCATTTCTTAAATAATTTCTTAGTGGTTACAACGATTGCTATTGTATTTAATATAAATCGCATTCAATCTTATATCGAATATGGTTTAACCAAACTTCATTTTTTGGTATACTTTTTAATCCTAATTGCGGGATTAGGTCTAATCTTATTAGGCATTATTCTATTACATCGTTATAAAAAGTCTTTTACCCATACTAAAGACCAATACCAAGATATTCAATATAAATAGAGCTTCTATAAAGGTGTTCATTTTATTAATTTATAAACATGAAAGAAAAACCGACCATTCATATAGGCACCTCTGGATGGCATTATAAAAGCTGGAAAGGAGATTTTTATCCCAGAGACCTTGATGAAAGACAGTTCTTAGATTACTATAGTAAAAGATTCGATACAACAGAGATAAATAACTCCTTCTATAAAGTACCATCTGAATACACACTTAAAGACTGGAAAGACCGGGTTCATAGTGGTTTCGTATTCTCAGCAAAAGCAAGTCGATATATTACCCATATGAAGAAGCTTAAAGACCCTAAAGAACCCGTAAGCAACTTTATGCATAAGATGCAAAATCTGGGGGATAATTTACCGATAATCTTATTCCAGCTACCACCCAGATGGAAGTATAATGGAGACAGGCTCACTTCATTTCTGGAAACACTTCCCGCTAATTACTTATACAGCTTTGAATTCAGAGACCCGAATTGGTTTAATGATAAAACATATGAGATTCTAAGCAAGTATAAAGCATCATTATGTATTTATGATATGAAAGGTGAAACCTCCCCATTACAGATTACAGCGGATTTTGTTTATGTGAGATTTCATGGTCCAGATGAAATGTACACTGGCGAATATGGACACGATAGACTTAAGATATGGAAAGACAGGATTATGGAGTGGATTGATGATGGTAAAGAAGTGTTCGTATATTTCAACAATGATAGAGGGGGATATGCTCCAAGAGACGCTTTGAGATTAATAGAGATGATAGGTTGAGCGGTTTTAGTTATATATTTAATTACTATAGATTGGTTTATATATAAAAATAGATGCTAATATATATAGTATCAATATCTTGTAAATGTATCATAAAAATATTACAAGTATATAAGTTTATTGAGAAACTAGATTCATAAAACCATACCCCATCGAGTTCATTTCTCCGAAACCTATTTCAAAAGAAAAGTTTAGTAAATTTAATGTATTACCACTAATATTATCTGAAAGTTTAAATTTCCAGTTATTACCAAGAACCGTGAATTCTTTCCTATCCATTCTTATATGGTTTATAACTGTCTTTTTAAATTCAATTTTATCAAAAACTTCATGAATATCAAAATCTTTCATTCTTGATTTATTATCATAATACAGATTGTATTTTTTTATTAAATTGACTTTTAATTGTTTTAAGAATAACTCTGCTTTGTGTTTTGATGGTTGCCAAAATTCATTCCCATTTTGGTCGTTTAATCTTATAATAATTGGTGTTGAAGTCTGGATAGTATCACCTGGTTTAATTTGTGGTGTTGTTATTCTATAATTCTCTAAAATCAAGTAATAATTTCCAATTTTAACAGGTTCTTCTATATTATGTTCCAAATAATCCTTTATATGGTATATGAATTTATTTTCAGGAG
>CAYUUC010000545.1:0-2051 GCA_964447635.1 uncultured Spirochaetia bacterium | reverse complement strand
TAGTATTAAAGATTATGTTGAAGATTTATTTGTTTTCATAGATATAAGTGGAAATAATGATACAGTGCCTAATTTAATCAAATTTGATATGCAGTTTAGTAGTTAGTATTATCTTTTATTCTACTGTAACACTTTTTGCTAAGTTTCGAGGTTTATCTACATTTCTTCCTTTCTTAACAGCAAAGTAATAAGCTAACAATTGTAGTGGGATTATGGTTAGAAGAGGATAGAATAAATCCAATGTTTCAGGAACATATATTATATCATCAGAATACTTATATAATTCCTTATCTCCATCTGTTGCTACAATAATAATTCGTCCATTTCTGGATTTTATCTCTTCTATATTATTAATAACTTTATTTCTTAACTCATCGTTAACGCATATGGCTACCACTGGCATGTTTTCATCGATTAATGCTAAAGGTCCATGTTTCATTTCAGCGGATGAATATCCTTCTGCATGAACATATGATATCTCCTTCAACTTTAAAGCACCTTCTAAAGCATTAGGAAAATTATATCCCCGAGCGGTAAATATAAAGTTTTTAGAATCTATATACTTATCCACTATTTTTTCTATGTTATTAGTTTTTTCGAGTGTTTTTTCAATCTTGGATGGTATCCTAAGCAATTCCTCAACATATTTTTTACCAACTGACGAACTTATATCCTTTTTCCTTCCTAACAATATAGCTAATAATGATAGTACAGTTAGTGAAGAGGTATAAAATTTGGTAGAGGCTACAGATATCTCCGGTCCTGAATGGACATAGACACCGCCATCTGTTTCCCTGGCTATGGTACTACCAACAACATTACAAATACCGAGAACCTTACCACCTCTCACTTGTATCTCTTTCATAGCTGATAATGTATCAGCGGTTTCTCCTGATTGGCTAATGACAAAGTAAAGAGTTCCTTTCTCGATTATTGGATTCCTATATCGATATTCACCAGCTAATTCTGCCCTACAAGGTATTCTAGCAAAGTTTTCCAAAATATAAGAACCAAAACAAGCAGCGTAATAAGAAGTACCACAAGCTAGAATAGTAATTCTATCAATATCAAAGAAATCTTTCTTCTCAAGATTTAATCCGCCAAGTTTAACACTTCCAAATTCTTTAAGAACTCTACCAGCAAAAGCTCGTTCTACGGATTTTGGTTGTTCAAAGATTTCCTTTATCATATAATCCCTGAATTCACCTTTATCCAACTCTTCTAAATCCCAATCTATTTCATGAATATCTTTTTCTACAACTTTAGAATTAGTTAGATTTGTGGTTTTATAAGAATCCTTTTTGATGCATACCATCTCTCCATCTTCTAGATAGATAACCTGTTTTGTATGAGATATGATAGCATTAACATCACTGGAAATGAACATTTCATTATTGCCTATACCAACCACTAATGGAGAACCATTCCTGGCACCTATTATGGTATCCGGTTCATCAGAATGGATTACAGCAATTCCGTAAGTTCCTTCTATTAGGGATAATGCTTTTTTAACAGCTTCTTCAATATTACCATCATAGTACTTATTTATTAGATAGCATAATACTTCTGAATCTGTATCGGTTTTAAATACTTTTCCCTCTTGTATTAGCTTTTTCTTAAGTATTTCAAAGTTTTCTATAATTCCATTATGAACAAGAGCTATTTTACCATTATAACTGGTATGAGGATGAGCATTATAATCAGTCACTCCACCATGCGTAGCCCATCTAGTATGAGCTATGCCCATATTGGTTTTTATTGATCCATTATAACTTGATACTACATGTTCAAGATTGCTAACAGTACCTTTTTTCTTTATTACTCTTTGTGTACCATTTTCTGGAAATGATATACCGGCTGAGTCGTATCCTCTATATTCAAGTCTTTTTAATCCTTCTATTAGTATTGGTATAGCAGGTTTTTCCCCAACAAAACCTATTATTCCGCACATTTTGATTTCCTCCTCTCTATTTGAGATAGATTAGTATAAAAAGTATACGCTCTTTAGTTAAATGTTGTGGAATTTCTAAACCCGACCCCCTAAATCCCCC
>CAYUUC010000544.1:0-2055 GCA_964447635.1 uncultured Spirochaetia bacterium | reverse complement strand
TTTTAAAGCTGATAAATTACTTGCCATCTTATGATTTTCCTCCAATAGATTCCGTTTCTATATGTTTATATTTTTTTAAGGTTTTTAAGTATTTGAATATAATCACAAAATCAATATAATCAAAAAATTTCTTTTACCAAACCATAAACTTTGTTTTTTATCTAAGATTACAGTATAATAAAAGTAAGAATAAGAACTACTTTTGTAATAAAAACCATTAATAGGATACCCTTATGATTATAGGATTAATTACAGATTTTGGAAGTAATGACAATTATGTAGGAATCATGAAAGGTGTTATTAAAACAATTAATCCAAAAGCAGAATTTATTAACATTAATAATAATGTTGACAGATTTAATATCATTGAAGGTTCATATAACCTGATGACTGCTTTTGATTATTTCCCAGATTATACTATCTTTTTGGCTGTAGTAGACCCAGGAGTTGGAACTAAAAGAAAACCTATCTGTATAAATATTAAAAATAAATATATAGTCGCTCCTGATAATGGTTTATGTTCTTTCTTACTCGATTATATCGAACAGAAGAAGATAGGATTTGAGGTAAAAAAGATAGAGAATACGAATTTCTTAAAGAAGGAAATATCATATACATTCCATGGTAGGGATATATTTGCTCCAGCTTCTGCATATATTAGTATTGACCCTAACAATTTTCAAAGCATAGGAAAAAACTTCGATAAACATCGATTAGAAAGACTCCCTAATATTATTGCAGATGATAAGAAAGATGTCATAGAAACTTCTATTATTCATATAGACGGATTTGGCAATATTATTACATCAGCTAAACATGTTAAAATAAAAAAATATTTCCATTTAGGTCAAACCATAACCATAAGGATGAATGATAGACATTATGATATTCCTTTCTGTAAAACCTATGGAGAAGTCCAGAAAAAGAAACCATTATTGTATATTGGAAGTACAGGTTTTCTGGAAATAGCATTGAATAATGGTAGTGCTGAGTCTAAGTTTATGGCTAGACTGGGTTCTAAAGTAGAAATTGTAAAACAGATTAAGGTATGAATTATCGTTTTGGTTTGGAATTGTCCTTATTTTTATTAAATACAGTATCTTTTAAGATACCATAAGAATTAAAACTACTCCGAACAGTAAATAAGATTGTTAACAAGACACTAAGCCCTGTAGAAACTAAAATCGCTATCATAATAGCCATCTGATATTTGATAGCTACCAAAGGATTAGACCCACCAAGTATCTGACCTGTCATCATCCCAGGAAGAGAGACCAAACCAATCACTGACATGCTGGCTATTGTAGGTTTCATAGCAATAGATATGCTATTACTAAAATACGGTAATAATACTTCATATTTCGATGCACCAAGAGAAAGATTATATAAGTATCGATTTTCGTCTCTTTTTATGTTTTCATAAAAATGAGTTATTCCAATTATATTACTTCTTAGGCAATTTCCTAGTAGCATTCCACTAATAGCTATCAGATATTTAGCTTCTAAGATATTATCCAGTTTTATTACAATAGAAGTAAAATATATAACCACTAAGGCATTAGAAATTATAAATGAAATAAAAATTGGAAGATAAAATATCTTTAGATTTAACTCACTACGACCTATTACTGTAAATGAAGCTACTACAATCATTATTAATACCCATAAGATATTAACCATTGGATTATTTAATTTGAATATGTATTCCAGAAATAGACCTATCAATGCTAATTGGATAGCCATCCGAAAAACTGCTATTAATGTAGATTTGATAAGTTTTACTTTAAAATATAATGATATCCCTATAGGTATTACTAATAGAAGAAAGCAAAAGAATAATGATAGGTATGATATATCTTTAGCTCCCAATGTTCTCCCCTTTTATATCTACTTTTCTTATATTGGATGCTTTTAGCCAATTTGAATCATGAGAAATGATAATAACCAGTTTATCCACATCTTTTGTATAAAAATCAATAACCTTGTCTTTTAAGTCTTTGTCTAATGAAGATGTTACTTCGTCCAATAGATAAATATCTCGATTTAATAAAATAC
>CAYUUC010000543.1:0-2055 GCA_964447635.1 uncultured Spirochaetia bacterium | reverse complement strand
CTATACGAGATAATTCACTAACATATAAAGTATCTCCTTCTTCAAGCTTATCAATCAATTCATCTATTTTTCTATCTTTTGGAGCTCGTCTTGATGATGATAATTATTTCGACTTTCTCAAAAACAAATACAGCTATATTCGTAAATTTTCTCCATTGTTCTTAAAAAGTTTCAGTTTTTATTCCAATAACACATTTAATTCATTATTAGATGCCATTGATATTATTAATACCCTCAATGAAACAAATAAAAGAAAACTGCCCGATGATGCTACTCTGGATTTTGTCCCAGCAAAATGGATGCCTTTTGTTCTCGATAAGAGTGGTAATGTGAACAAAAACTTTTACGAATTGAGTTTACTAAGTCTTCTTAAAGATGGATTAAAATCAGGTAATATTTATGTAAAACAGAGCAGGTATTTTTCAGACCCCTCAACCTATCTATTAGATTATGATAAATGGAATAAGCTGGAAGTAGAGATATGTAAGCAAATTAATCTTTCTATTGATGGAAATGTAAGGCTAAATAATAGAGTTAAAGACACATCTGAATGCTTTAATATTCTTAATAAACTATTAAATACTCCTGATAAAGTGAGATTAGAGAAGGGAGAACTTATTGTAACTCCACTTGAAGCACAACCTAAATTAGATAGTCTTAAAGGGCTTGAAGAACTTATAGATGAAAGGTTACCTGAGATAGATTTATGTGATTTATTGATTGAAGTTGATGGATGGGTAAAGTATTCTGATTATTTTCAACATGCTGATCCAACAGACAGTAAACCGGATTTAAGATATTTGTATGCTTCTATTATGGGTATAGCTAGTAATCTTGGGTTAACAAGAATGGCTCAAATATCTTCTCTTAACTATAATAGACTATCTTATATTTCTAATTGGTATATAAGAGAAGAAAGCATAAAATCTTCATCTGATACTGTTGTTAATTATCATTACCACATTCCTTTAAGCAGATTTTGGGGTAATGGTTCTTTATCATCTTCTGATGGTTATGCAGTTGAAGTTTCCGGAAAAATAAGAAATGCTCAATACTTATCAAGAAAGTTTGGACCGAAAAAAGGACTATTCTTTTATTCTTGGACAGGTGATATCTATTCTCAATATGGTTCGAAAGTTATTTCTGCTAATGTTAGAGATGCAACTTATGTTCTTGATGGTATATTGAATAATGAAACAGAATTATCTATTGCCGAACATACTACAGATACAGCAGGTTATACTTATATTGTATTTGCTTTATTCGACTTACTTGGATTAAAATTCTCTCCAAGAATTAGAGATTTAAAAGATCAAAGTCTTTTTAGAGTAGATGATAAAAAATATAAAAATCTTGAAAGCCGTATCAAAGGTAAAATTAATACCAAATTAATCTTAGATAATTGGGATGAACTTAAAAGAATAGCTGGTTCCTTAAAAATAGGATGGGTAACAGCATCTTTATATATAAGCAAATTACAATCATATCCAAGAAAAAATGTTATGACAAAAGTTTTACAGGAATATGGTAAATTAATAAAAACTAACTTTATACTAAAATATTATGCTGATGAGGAACTTAGGAGAGCAATACATACTCAATTAAACAAAGGAGAAGCAGTTAATGGTTTAAGGGATTTTTTAACATTTGCTAATGAAGGTATAATACGAAAAAAACAATTAGAAGAACAGATGATCCAAGCAAGTTGTATAACCTTATTATCCAATATTGTAATGACTTGGAATACTGTATACATGAACGAAATCATAAGACAACTAATAGATGAAGGTTATTCCATCAACAATGACGATCTTTCTCGATTATCTCCTGCCAGATTTCAACATATCAATCCATACGGTAAATTAGAGTTTAATGTAGAGATAGAGTTAAATAGAAAGGGTTTAAGACCATTGAAAAGCAAAAACAATAATTGATACCATTGTTTTATCCTTATCTTTCTATGAAAGAAAAGGTAAATGAATAGAAAAACAAAATATATCAAAAAAATATTCATGAGATAGCCACTTTTCGTCCCGATTTTAATGGAACCCCTAT
>CAYUUC010000542.1:0-2059 GCA_964447635.1 uncultured Spirochaetia bacterium | reverse complement strand
GTCATTTTAAGTTTAGAAGAAGATGTGGCTATTGATATTCTTAGTAGCTATCTTAAATATGAATCTATCGTCTTAAAAGTTAATACCTTTTACATCCTTAGCAAGATAAATACAGACAATTCTTTTGAAATAATTTACAATAATGTCTTAGTTGAAGACTCTGATTTTAAGGTTAGGACATTTAGAAGAATTGACAGTGTTCCTAATCATAGATTAACCAAATTGTTCTTAGATAATCTAACTTATAATAATACAAGATTAAGAAAACAATCATTGAATTCTCTTATAAACTGTGCTGGAAGTCAGATGAATTATATTAGTGTTATGTATAGGGAAAGCCTGGGAAGAATCAATGATGATATTAAGAAAAGAATAGAAAATCTAAGGGATACTTCGATTATTCCGTTATATTCGCTGTTTACATCTCGTAATTTAGGAGTTAACCGTGAAATAATACCAAATTTTGTTGATTTTTATAATGAACTTAAAAACATTGACTCCAGTCTGGTCATAATTGATATACCAGTTTCAATAAATAATCTATTATGGGATTACGGTGTAGATTTTTTAAATGGATATCGTGTAACATTATTTTATGATAGTGATTTTTATAATGATTTATATACAATGATTGTTAGACCTATTTTGAATTATACTATATCTGAGTCAGGCTTTAGAGATGATTTAAAACTTATGTATATTCCTGTTTTTTCCAGGATAGAGAATGATGATTACAGCAACGAAAGCCCGAGAGATAAAATCATGCAGGAGATAAAAAATAATAATCCTGATATAGTTATGGTAACAGCAAGAAGTTTGGTCTATTTATTTAGAACCATGTATAGACCGGTAAAAGAAGAAAATTTAGTCGATTTTAGACAATTCTTAAGTAGAAAAATCATACAACTAACACAACATCTAAACTATTTTAAAAAGAATTATGAATCATATCAATCTGATGAAACTTACCATTTCTACATTCCAAAGGATGATTTATCAGAGATAATCGAATATCTTGAAAGAGCCATGGCTGAAGCAATAGTGGTGGATAAAACACTTTATATTAATCTATTATATAAAGATTTAGACCCAGAGTTAATTCGTTTAATGATTTTGAATGTTAAAGTTATATCAAAACATGAAGATGTCATTAATACATTAATCGAAATCTCTGGAAGTGAAATAGCTTATATAAGATATGAAGCATTGAAGATTCTAGCTAAATATATTAATAATCCTAAGGTTTATAATGTTTTCATTTCTAAGATAGGCGATGAAGATGAAGATGTAAGTAATCTTGTTGTGAATACATTAAGTGATTATACAAAAAAAGAAAAAGCATCGCAGATATCAGGCTTATTATTAGCCGAAAATCCGGATATAATTGAAGATGCTGAAAAGATTTTGGTGGAGTATGGTGATACTTCGGTTAATGAGTTATTAATTCTGTTTGACCAAACAAATATAGTGTCAGTCAAAAGGAATGTTATTTCGATTCTAGGTAAAATCAATACTATACAATCAAATGAAGCTTTGATGAGATTAATAAAGGATGCTCCTGATAACCTGAAAATCGATATAATCATAGTATTAATAAATAATCTGAATAAAGAGATAATCGAAAAAGGAATTGATGTTATCACGAAAAATCTAACATTGGATGACAAATTAATTGAATATCTTCAATCTGATGATAATGTTGAAAAAATAAAGAATAGTATTCTGATTATAATAGAGAATTTAAATACTTACAATAAAAATAGATATGATAATTTAGTTAAAATTTTAAGTATTTTAGGATTATATCATATAGAAGTGTTGATAGATAATCTAGCTAATAAGAATTATCTAATTAGGAAGGGTATTGAAGATGCTATAAAGCTAATAGGTAAAGAATCAACCACTGATAGATTGATACAGGCACTAAAAAGGGATAACTCCAATATTGTATCATCATCTATTAATATCCTTTCATACTTTGGGGAATCCATTATTGATTATTTGAAAACTTATATAAATAGTGATAATATTAATATTAGGTATGGAATATCAACGATTT
>CAYUUC010000541.1:0-2059 GCA_964447635.1 uncultured Spirochaetia bacterium | reverse complement strand
GAAAGAATGTAATCGATGGGAACAAGCCATTGTAACTCAATATGCTAATTTAGACCATGACCCTTATAAAATACTCATATCAACTTTAATTAGTCTAAGAACCAAAGATAAGGTTACCCATAAAGCTTCTGTTAGATTATTTAATAAAGCCCCAAATCCATATATAATGAATAAACTAACCGAAGAAGAGATAAAGAAACTAATTTATCCTGCAGGCTTCTATAAAACTAAAGCTAAGAAAATAAAAGATATATCAAAGAAATTGATAGAGGAATACAATGGAGTTGTGCCTGATAATATTAATGAACTGATGAAATTTAAAGGTATTGGAAGAAAAACAGCAAACCTGGTTGTGATTCTTGGTTATGATAAACCGGGTATATGTGTCGATACTCATGTACATAGAATAACCAATAGATGGGGATATGTTAATACTAAAAATCCTGATAAGACTGAAAAAGCATTAAGGGAAAAGCTCCCCAAAGAATATTGGAAAGAAATTAATGATCTTCTAGTGGTTTATGGTCAGAATCTATGTAAACCAATGTCTCCATTCTGTTCTAAATGTAAAATTGAGTTTTACTGTGATAAGATTGGAGTAGATAAACATAGATAATAAATACATAAAATTTAAAGAGAATATCAAATGAAGATAAAAAAAATCACCCATATAGAAAGAAAAATTTGGATTTTTATTATTGTTTTAATGTTATCCATTTTTGTTTCAATAGGAATATTCAAGAACAAAGCCAGCAGTACAGAAGACAATCTGAAACCTCAAAATAGTCAGCTATATGATAAAATGCATAAACTGCTTGAAGATTCCATAAAATATGTTCAGGCTAATTATATCAATATCAATAACAAAGTTGAACTTAAATCCTTAATATATGGAGCAATAGAAGGTCTTTATAATGCTACTGATAATTATTGGACTTTATTTTATAATGAAAAAGAATGGAGTGAATTATGGGATAGGTTAACATCAAAGCTGGTCGGTATTGGAGTTTATATTAAGGAAGATAGATTCCTAGATGGGGTACCTGTTATCATACAGCCTATAAAAGGTTCACCAGCGTATAAACAAGGCTTAATCTCTTTGGATAAGATAATCAAAATCGATGGAGAAGAAACCAAGGGAAACAATTTCGAAGACAATATCGATAAAATAACAGGGAAGGAAGGAACTGAAGTAAAACTAACCATAGAAAGAAGTATTAACAATACATTTGAGATTACGATTGTAAGAGAAGAAGTTAAGATTTATACAGTAGAATCGGACATGATTGATAAAGAAGTAGGATATCTTAAATTAAGAAGATTTTCAAGCGAGTCAGACCAGGAAATGTCACAAGCTCTTGATGTTTTAAATAAAAAGGGTATGAAAAAGCTGATTATAGATTTAAGAGGTAATCCGGGTGGTTTATTAAATGTCTGTATTAATATTACAGATATGTTCGTGGACTCTGGCATTATTTGCTCAACCAAAGGAAGACGACTCTTAGATAAAAAAACATACAAAGCAAAAGAAGTTAATACTAAATTTAAAGACAAACCTCTGATTGTACTAGTGAATGATTACACAGCTAGTGCTTCTGAAATCTTTTCCGGGGCTATAAAAGACCATAACATTGGAACTATTATGGGAACACAAACTTACGGTAAAGGTATGGTTGCTAGTGTTATGAAACTTAATTCAGCTGAGGATGATATCGGTGTCTCGGTAATCATTCAGAAATACTTTACACCAAATGGTACTGATATCAATGAAGTAGGTATTACACCTGATATTATTAGCAAACCATATGAATTAACTGATGATGACTTTTTCTATCTGAGAAAGATTAGAAGAACCGAAGAAAATCGTGATTTGGTTTATGAGTTTGTTGAAAATACAAAAAATATTACTGAGAAAAAAATCAAGAATTTTCATAAAGAATTATTAAATAATGGTTATTTAATAAGCTATGATGCTTTAAAATTAGAAGTAATAGACGAAAGAGACCGATATTTTTTAAAGATGTACGATTTAGACACAGATAGGGTATTAAAAGAAGCT
>CAYUUC010000540.1:0-2062 GCA_964447635.1 uncultured Spirochaetia bacterium | reverse complement strand
GAGGGAGGATTTAGGAGGGTCTCTTTTAAAACCAGAAATTTCACAGAAGGAAAAAATTGATTTAAAATCATACCAAATCAAAATTGCGTTAAAACATTCAATCCTTTTTTCTTGACCATTTTTTAATCTTCATTAGAAGTATTAGAATTATTAGAGGAATTCTTCTTTCTTCCTCTTTTTGAGGAAGAAGAGGAGGATTTACTCTTTTTTGGTTTACCTTTTTCGTCTTTCTTTTTTGATGAGGTTCTTGTTTTTTTACTTTTGGATGGGGATGTTTTCTTTTTTGATGAGGATTTTTTCTCATTATGGGTTGAATTTTTTTGATTGCCATTAAGTTTAACAAATCCCTTTCTTTTCAAAAGGTTCATTAATCCATTTTCATATGTATTGATTAAACTTTCAGTATTATTCAATGTTTGAAGCAGTTCATGGTTTTCATCAAAGATTTCATATATAGCTTCTTTATATGATTTTATAAGGTCATCTTTGGATTCGACTTCCTGGTTAAGTGAGCTTAATTCCTTTTTTAGCTCATCGATATCCCATTCATATTCTTCTTTTTCTTTCTCTACACTTTCTTCTAGTGATTCACTAATATTATTAAGTTTACGAAAATCTTCGGTAAATTCTTTGATGGACTCTTCCATTTTATCTGAGGCTTCTTCATATGCTTTCTCATAAGCATCATGATATGCTTCTTTATATATTTCATTATAAATCTCTTCTTTGAGTTGCTCTATCTTTTCTTCTTCTAAAGATTTATATTCATCTTCTAACTGAGCTTGGGTTTGAGTTAATTTATTCTGTAATTCTTGGTTATCGGTTTTTATCCTTTCATAATCATCAGTGGTTTTCTGAATGAGTTTTTCCAAGGCTACAATGTATTTATATACTCTATTGGAGATTGATTCATCTTCTATTTCAATTTCTTCTACTTCTTTATCTTTTTTTCCTTTTATGACTACATGACCGATTATATCCTCTTCTGTGGTTTTCTGAGTAGTGGCTTCATCTTCTTTTTCAATAGAATAGATTTTTTCTTTAATCTTATCCAGGTCTTTAATCTTTCCTTCTATTTTATCGAACTGATAATCCTGCCTTACAACGACCTTAGCTACTACTTCTGAGATAGAATCTATTCTTTCTTTTAATAAGTTATTTGTATTAAGTAATTTTTCTCTTTCCTGTGCCAACTCCTGGTTATCATGGGATGTTTTTTTTAATTCTTCTTCGATATCATCAAGTTGTTCAATGATATCTTCATTCTTACTAATCAATGAATCTTTTTCTTCTTCCAACTCTTGAACAAGGTTTTTCCTCTTCTCTAATTCCTTTTCCAGGCTACTTTTTAAGTTATCCAGCCTATCAATCTTCTCTTGTAAAGTGTTTTGAGAAGTCTTTAAACCATCTAACTCTTTTGATAGGTTTTCATTTTCTTTTAGCTTAGATTTTAGTTCCTCATCGAGTTCTAGTGTTTCACTTTCCAAATCGTTGATTTGTTCGCTAAGCTCTTCTTTCTTTTGATTATGGAAAGTCTTAATAATGTCGTGAAGCTGGTTTATTAGCGGATATACATCTTGATCCTCTTGGTTATATATATCATTAGCTAAAATCATAAGAATAAGGTCATAATACTTATAATCAAGAGTCAAAGAAAAAACACTGAGCAAATCATTTATAAACTTTAATATGGATTCTTTATCTCCACTTATACAAGAGAGATATAATTTGTGTAGGTCTTTATCGAAAGGTTGTTTTTCTAAGGCTTTTTTAATAAGTCCTAAAGCCATCATCTTTTTATCAGGGCTGTTTTTACTCTCTTCTACAAGTTTTTCAAAATATTTTATTTTTTCTTTTTGCATATTAATCTTCTTTATATATAATTAACTGAATAGTTTTGTTTTATGTATGATATTTTCATAATGATTATCGGCATTCATTAAACCAATACACAATAACAAAACATTATTATTATTCCTTAATTATGTTTATACACTATTTTCCTGAAAAGGAATAATCATTATTTTTATATAGAGTAGTAGTATATTGTAGGTAATAATCA
>CAYUUC010000539.1:0-2083 GCA_964447635.1 uncultured Spirochaetia bacterium | reverse complement strand
TCTAGATAGTATTTATAGTAAGCAATGGTTTGTTTTAATACACCATTATCATATATTTCCCTTACTATACCATCGTTATCTAATCCTCGATATTCAATCTCTTTTATATTATTTCCTTCATACATATAGAATGCTGATTCGGTTAGTTCTTCTTGTGTGTAATATTCAGCATATTCAATTTTGCTTAAATTTTTACTGTAGTAAAATTTTCTATCATATAGATGTTTGTTATTCAATCCGAATATGGATTCTTTATATACTACACCTTTTTCGATATTATAATATTGATGCCGGACTACATTTTTTTTGATTGTTCCCTTATACCATTTTTTTATGTTTCTTCTATCGGATATCTCAAGCCCATGACCTTTGGTTATATATGCAATAACATATTGGATATCCTCTTCGGGTTTTCTATTATGCCTTGGTTGGTATATATCGAATTCGCCTGTTTCTATTTGGAAGAAGAGATTTTCATTTCTGTCAAAATGTTTATCAGATATCAGTTCTCCATTTTCATCGTATTTTTCTACCCTTATTATATTTCCGTAATTATCATAAGTCAAAGCCCATTTTAGTTTACCCATAAAGTAAAAGGCACCTACAATCTTAATATCTCTATCTTTTTCCAGGATTACCTTATAAAAAGTTCCATTATCCAAATCCACCATAGGTCTTTCGTCTATGAATACATATTTGTCTTTTATCTCATCATATATAAAGTAAGAATAATATTTAACATTATATTCCAATCCTAAACCAGTATAGTAATCGGGGGTATCAGAATGTAAGTATGTGAAATTGAAAAACAAACCTATCATTAATATTAATATGACTAAAATTGAAGTTTTCTTTATCATTAATGTTATACCTTGATTCGCTTGTTAATACTAAGATTAAAATAATAAACAAAGATATGTTAATCAAATAGAGATTTTAATTACATGGATGGATATTTTTTATCTATAATAAGATTTGGATGAGTTTATTTTTTTTATTCATATAAGATATTAACCATTTCTCCTATCTTAAATCCATTAATATCAGTAATTCTTGAAACCACCCTACCATATTTTTTGCTGTCTATATATATTTGATAATAACTACCATAATATTCAATATTATGTATGTTGCCAACCATACCGATTTTTGGTTTTTTTCCGGTAATTTTGGATATAGAAATATCTTCAGGTCTAATCATCTTCTTGTTAATTATATTTACTTCTCCCAGGAAGAATGCGGAGAATTCATTAATTGGATTTTCATAAAGTTCCTTAGGTTTACCGAACTGTATTGGATTTCCATTCTTAATAAGTAAAATCTTATCTGAGATTGATAGAGCTTCTTCTTGGTTGTGAGTGACAAATATGGTTGTAATGTTTAATTTCCTCTGTATATCAGATATTTCCCTTCGGATTGATTTCCTTAGATTTGTATCCAGTGATGAGAAAGGTTCATCCATGAGAAACAGCTCAGGATTGATAACCAAAGCCCTTGCGATGGATACCCTTTGCTGTTCACCTCCGGATAAGGTATGTGGCATACGATGTATATAGTTTTCCATGTTCAGCAAGTCTAATATGTTATGGACTTTTTCATTTATAGCATTCTTATCAAGCTTTTTAACTTTCAATCCATAAGCAATGTTATCAAATACATTCAGGTGAGGAAATAAGGTATAATCTTGAAAGACTATGCCCATATTCCTTTTGGAAGGGTCTATATATGTAATATCCCTTCCAAACATTGTTATTCTACCTTGGTCTATTGGTTCAAAACCAGCTATTAGCTTTAGTATAGTCGATTTACCGCTCCCACTAGGTCCTAATATTGTTAGGAACTCTCCTTTTTCAATTTCGAAGGATACATTCAACTCAAAATCCTCATAAACTTTTTTTATATCACTAATTATGAATTTGCTTTTACTGGAAACAATATGTGTATCCATACCCATACTCCAATTAAGTAATTGTAAACATCTCTAATCGTTTTTCAATATATTCTTCATCGAATGATTTAAGTGCTTTCTTGGTTATTTTATATATATCCACAGACTTTATAGCATGCTCTAGTAGTATATTAA
>CAYUUC010000538.1:0-2083 GCA_964447635.1 uncultured Spirochaetia bacterium | reverse complement strand
TGAAAAATACCCATATTTCGATTAAATTTAACATAAGTAATTTAAATAAAATGTGGATAACTCTAAATAAAGGTGGTATAACTAATGCCTAATATGAACGCTAAACTGAATGTTACACAGCAACAAAAGCTGACCATTTCTCCTCAACTTCAACACGCTATTAAACTACTACAAATGAATAGTATTGAATTATCAGATAAAATAGAAAATGAATTAGCTGAAAATCCATTCTTAGAAGAAATCTCAGAGAAAACTAAAACCAAAGAAAATAAAACTGATGATAATGTTAAACCTCTTGAACTTGAACACGAAAAAAAAGCAAGTAGAGATAACAACCAAGATGAGGAAAAGATTGAAAGCTATTTTGCTGATAGCAGCGATATCGGATATTATGATAACTATTACGATAATAGAAAAAGTAAAAATCAAAGCAAAAACTATAATAATGATACCAAACAAGCTTTTCTAGAAGGGGCTATATCCACAGAAACCACCTTCTATGAAGATTTAATAAGCCAGTTAAGACTAATGAACATAACAGATAAAGAGTTCATGATTGGTGAAGCTATCATTTCATCTTTAGATGAAGAGGGCTACTTCAGAGAGCCTTTAAGCGAGATTGCGGAATCAATGAATGTCAAGACCGAAGAAGTAAACCAAACATTATCTCTTATACAGAGCCTTGACCCTCCAGGAGTTGGTGCGAGAGACTTACAGGAATGTCTAATCATACAAATCGATAGACACAAAGAAACACACCCTATAGCTAAGCAAATGGTGGTCAAGTATCTTGAAACTCTACTTCAACAGCATAAATATAAGGAAATTACTTCCAGGCTTAATTCTCAGGGCTTTAATGTTACTTTGGATGAGGTAGTAAAAGAAGCTAAGTTCATCTCCAATCTAGAACCATATCCCGCTCGTAACTATGAAAAATCTCAAGTTAAATACATAATACCAGATGTTACTGTAAGAAAGAGCGAGAATGGCTTTGATGTTTTTATAAATGAAGAATATATTCCAAAAATAGGAATAAATAGATACTATAAAAAACTTATATCCAAGGATAAGAAAAAGGTTAATGAAAATACTAAGAAATACCTTAACAATAAATACTCCGAAGCTAAATTACTCATTTCAAGTATAGAAAAAAGAAGATCGACCATTAGGAAGGTTGTGGAAAAAATTGTCGAGTACCAATCAGATTTTTTTGAGAAAGGACCTCAATATCTTAAACCATTAACATTAAGGGACATTGCTGATAAAATTGATATGCATGAATCAACAATAAGCAGAGTAACTACGGATAAGTATATGGAAACCCCATGGGGTATTGTTGATTTTAAATATTTCTTCTCATCAGGAATAGAAGGTAAGACTGGTAGCCGATCAGCTACTAGTATAAAAGAATTGATAAAAGAAATAATAGAAAATGAATCCAATAAAACAGACAAGAAAGCTCTCACCGATACCAAGATTGTAGAGATACTATCCAATAGAGGAATAAAGATAGCCAGGAGAACAGTAGCTAAATATAGGAAAGCTTTAAATATAATGCCTTCTTATTATAGAAAAAGGATTGGAGCAGAGACTGAAGACTAGTATAAATTCATTATATATATAAAGCATAACTTTATTTATAAAAGTCGTTATTATTAGGTTTTTGTCGGTTTTCATATTTAATCTTTTTCAATATTTTAAAATCATAAGGACTTTTACTATAATGCTCTACTACAGCGAAATCTCCCCCACCTATATAAAAGATGCTTTGATTTTTCCTTAGCTTCTCTTTTTTGGATAGATTCTTTAATACACAGTTAAAATGTGCTTTTTCGTCTTTATTATTAACAACATCATATTTATTAGAAATTGGTTTTTGGCAAATAAAACATATGGTCTTTTGGTTATTTACATTTTTTAATTTCTTATTGTATGGGTATTTTGATGTTTTCTTCTTTTTTTTCTTCAAGATTCCCTCTTACTATCTTTTTCTTTTTTCTAATGTAGTAAGGTCGATTTTTTCTGTAAAATTTCTCCTTATAAACTTATAATTTATTTTTTCAGGTTCTACAGACATATAAAA
>CAYUUC010000537.1:0-2086 GCA_964447635.1 uncultured Spirochaetia bacterium | reverse complement strand
ATATCTTGCTTATCAATTCTATAGGAGGATATTAATATATTGAAGAATAACAACAATAGCAATAAGCTTAATAA
Organism: uncultured Spirochaetia bacterium; assembly: GCA_964447635.1. Taxonomy (GTDB): domain Bacteria; phylum Spirochaetota; class UBA6919; order CAYUUC01; family CAYUUC01; genus CAYUUC01. Next base: position 2,012 of record CAYUUC010000537.1, on the reverse strand, counting down.
AAAAATAGGAACATTAGAGGTTTTTACAATAACCTCTGGAGCTATGATTAGTTCGGGTTTATTCGTATTACCAGGAATAGCTTATGCTGAAGCTGGACCGGTGGTGATTATTGCATATCTCATAGCTGGTATCTTTATACTACCTACACTATTAGCTAAAATTGAATTAGCTACAGCAATGCCCAAAGCTGGCGGAAGTTACTTTTTTATTGAAAGGAGTATGGGCTCTATTGCTGGAACAATCGGTGGTATGACTAGTTGGTTTTCGTTAAGCTTAAAAAGTGCTTTTGCTTTGGTTGGTATTGGAGCTTTCGCACATTTTATTTATCCATTTACTGAATTGGAAATAAAACTTATTGTAATTGGATTTTGTATTATCTTCACAATAATGAATCTTATTAGTGTAGACCTAACAGCTAAAGTACAAAATATTTTAGTTATTATATTAATTATACTGATTATCGCTTATATAGTTGCTGGAATGCCCTTCATAGAAGCTGATAAGTATTCACCATTCATGATTGAAGGAAATGATTTTCGTTCGGTTTTTGGGGTGGTTGGATTAGTATTTATCTCATTTGGTGGTATAACAAAAATAGCCAGCGTAGCAGAAGAGGTAAAAAAACCTGTTAAAAATATCCCCCGTGGAGCGATAAGTGCATTTATTATAGTTATGTTACTCTATGTTATGGCTGTTTTTGTTACAGTGGGCATCCTGGATTCAGACACTCTGACAAATTCATTAACTCCATTATCCGATGGAGGGAAAACCATATTAGGGAGTGCTGGATTCATTGTGATGGCAGTAGCTGCGATTTTAGCATTCATATCAACAGCTAATGCCGGTATATTAGGGGCATCACGATTTTTAATGGCTATGAGTAGGGATAGATTGCTTCCGCAATTCTTCTCTAATATTATAAAAAAATTCCGTACCCCACATTTTTCCATTTTATTCACCAGTGGTTTTATGATAATAATGATACTGTCATTTGAACTAGCGGTATTGGTAAAAATAGCTTCTACGATGAGTATATTACTATTTATATTAATCATATTCTCATCTATAATCATGAGGGAAAGTAAGATACTTAATTATAAACCCACTTTCAAAGCTCCATTCTACCCTTATATACAAATAGCTGCGATTATATTTTATTTCTTTCTACTATATGAGATGGGCATACCATATCTTTTGGCTACTTTAGGATTTATAGGTTTGGCTGTACTATGGAACAGGGCTTATGCTGGAAGGAATAAACGACCCAATTCGGCTATGATACATGTAATTAAAAGATTGATACCCGAAGAGATACGAGGGGCAACTTTATCCGATGAATTAAGAGAAATATTGATTGAAAGAGATGAAATAACAGAAGATAGGTTCGATAAATTAGTGAAGAATTGTGATATAATAGACCTTGAAGAAAGCATGCATTATATGGAATTCTTTAAGATAGTATCAGAAAGATTTTCTAAGGAATTAGACATTGATTATAATATAATCTATAGTACCTTTATCAAGAGAGAAAAAGAATCTACAACATCTTTCAGACCAGGATTAGCTATACCTCATATAACCATTGAAGGAGAACATAAATTCGAACTAATGATGGTAAGATGCGAACCTGGTATTCAATTCTCATCTGACTTACCACCTGTTTATGCCATCTTCATATTAATAGGATCGAAAGATGAAAGGCATTTCCATCTTAAAGCTCTATCAGCCATTGCTCAATTAACCCAAAGCGCTGATTTTGATAAAAATTGGTTAAGAGCAAAGAATACAGATGAACTCAGAGATTTGATACTTCTGGCAGAGAGGGAGAGATTATCGCATGTTGATAATTAAATTATTCTAATGTGAAAAATCTAATTATCTTATACAAGCCTATCTTAATTACTAATTGGATATAATACCAATAATTGATAATTATTGGTATTTCAAACCAATTTAAAATATTAATATTATCTTCAGTATTGATTTTTAGATAAACCTAATTTTATTTATT
>CAYUUC010000536.1:0-2086 GCA_964447635.1 uncultured Spirochaetia bacterium | reverse complement strand
ATATTTATGTATGTCCATATGGGAGTGAATAAAAGAAACTTACATAAATACATAATAAGTATATTCTATGAAATCGTCAACCTTCTTCGTTGTTGAGACCTGTGATGAATCTCAGATGGTGACCACTCTCTGGGAGGTACCATTTCACCCCTATATTGAGGGACGAAACAGTTTCTCCAAATCTGCCTTCAACCATGAAGGCAAAATTGGAGATTTCCCAGTGGAGACCAGCGCTAAAGAATACCGGACCCACATTCAGTGTATCCGGTATTCCCGAGCCAGCGGGGTACCAGACATGGCCGGCCAAAAGACCGCCAAGTCCCAGATCCAACCAAGCAAAGCTGGGGATTTCCCAGCTGAGCTTGATACCACCAATCCACGCCGCAGCGTGGGTTTGGAAAAGACTGCTTACGGGCGTTCCGTAAGCAATCTCGCTCCAGATCTCTGCTGCAAAGCGCGCCCAGGGATAGGCGTCGCCGCTTTCATTTAAGAACGAAAGCGGCAGCCTATACCCGAGGCTGATTCCACCGAAAACCCCTAAATCTAGGGGGTCAGCGGTTGGGAAACCGCTGAACGTAAGCCCGAAGAAGACACCCTTTGCTGTTTCATCTTCCTCTATTTCCTCTTCAGTTTCATATTCTACTGTTTTAAGATTAGTCTTAGTTATGAAAAACTCACCAGACTTGTTGGTGCTCTCCCATGGGATTTGCCTTTTATCAGGATTATCTTTTGTCCATTCCCTAAGTTTGTATGTTACATAGTCTACTGCTTCATCGAATGAAACATATCCATCACCGTTACCACTATATGAAGAATCCGCTTCTCCTTCCAATGCTTATGCTAAAAAGTGAGTATATAAACCGCCTTCTATCTCATCAAGTTCCCATGAGTAATCTCCGGGTGCTGTAGAAAATAACATGCCGAGACCTCTCGCATCATCCTCTTCAGCAAAAGCAGAACCTATACTTTTACTTCCTGTAGGATCATTACGGCAGGCGTCCATGAACACCATCACTTTTGCGTTTTTCTGTATATCTTTCATAAGGCTGATGACTTCCTCAAGGTCGATAGCGGAGTTTACAAGGTCATCAGGTCTTACATCCATAGTAGCAAGATAGTTCTTGCCGTTTTCTTGAAAACCGTGTCCTGAAAAGTAGAAGACAAAGCTTTTAATATAGCCTTTAGATGCAAAATAATTAGCATCTTCTAAAGCCTGTTTGATATTGTCCTTTACTGGTTTATTGGGAGAATCATCGGTATAAAGAGTTACATCGAAAACGCCTTTTCCTTCAAGTATACCCGCTATTTTTTTAGCATCAGCTACAGCATATTTAAGGTCGGGCACTTTCAAGCTAAGATAATCGTTTACACCTACGACCACAGCCATTCTGTCATTGCGGTGCTCTTCCTCTCCACCATCTTCACCTATGATGATGTCTTTGCTTTGTGCTAATGATATAGCTGGTACCATTAATGATATTGCTAAAATTGATATTATGATAATATTTAATTTTCTCATATTTTTTCCTTAAAAGTTTAGTTTAGAATCCTATATAAAAATTAAAACCTAACATTACATCAAAAAAAGAAGAGGTAATGATAGTTAAATCTACTCCTATTCCTATATTAATGATACCTGTATTATATCCAATTCTACTTATGAATCCAAAATTACGAGATTCTCCAAACAATATAGTACCTCCTACAGAAAAGTAAAATTCATGGAATAAATTATCAAATAATACACTGGTATGGGAATGATATAAGGGAGATATCTGGGCATAACCTGATATCATTACTTCAGTGTTTGAATATCTTTCATCATAGAATAAGGAGTCTGGCGGTAAAAAAACAAAATGTCCTATTAAACTAAACGAAAACAAATTATTATATCTATATCCAATATTAGTATATAAAGACCTTGTAAGACCAAAACTGGCATAACCTAAAGGTCTTTTTGTTTTTCCTATTACGCTTGTTGAAGTATTACTCCATCCTTCATTGTTTCCTGCAATAATTCTATATTCATATTCTTTACCCATTTCAATATCATTCTTATCACATGACTATTGCCACTACAATTATA
>CAYUUC010000535.1:0-2095 GCA_964447635.1 uncultured Spirochaetia bacterium | reverse complement strand
ACATCTGGATAGGTTTTATCAAATATGGGTGGATAAAAATGATTAATATTGTAGAGGTATAATTATGGTAGTAAGAAGATTTTGTTTAAATAGTGTGACAAGGAAAGAAAGATTTATTGAGTTTATTAAAATTGCGGCTCAAACAGATGCCATTCAAAATACTTGTAATTTATTTAAAATTATTGATGAGTCGGCTCTAAAAAGCTCGACTTTTTAAATAAACAAATATTTTAATATTCTTATTGAAATAACAGGGTTTGATACCAATAATTATGTTCTTCATTTTTTTACAACTCAAATACAATAGCATTATCACAAAAGAAAGAAAAAATCTAAAAATATCAGAAAATTTTGCTGCATTAATCAGGTTCTTATTACCATTCATCAAATATCTATAGATACGACCAAAATTTATCCCTATTGATTTTAATAATGCCCACATCATTGTCCTGAAAAGACCACGAACTTTTAATTTACCTCTTGGTAATTTACAAGTAAACTCGTTGACTGATGCCTCCACATTGGGACGTAAATGACGACGATCTTTTGGAATATTCTCTATATTCTTTTGACGGGCTTTCAATAAATAATTTTGATCGGTAAAGTAATAAGTTCTATTATGTTTCATACGATGTGCTGGACAATCGTTAGCCAATTCACAAGATGCGCATTTCTCAATATTAAAAGTCGCTTTATGTCTGGTCTTCGTCGGTTCCGACTTTACGGTTTGATGAGGACAAGATACTTCATACTCTTCATCAGATATCTTCTCTATTGAAATCGATACCTTTGCATCTGGACCTCGTACCGCTGTTTGGACATGAATGATTTTTAACTCTTGCATTTTTTTATCGTTTGCACTACTTCCAAATCCGCCATCTGTATGAAACTCATCAAGGTCTGGCGTTTTCTGTTTTATTTCATCAATTCGGTTATTCAACACTACACTGTCATCAACATTATTCGCTTGTACCACCGTATCTATTATGAGATCAAGTGGATTATCTGGATGACAGGTCTCTGTAAGCGTAATACTCTCTCCTCTATATTCCGAGCCTCGCTTATTCCTATAAGTTCCATCTAAATCATCTGGTGATTGCAGTATACCGCTGTGCAAATCTTCATTAGCAACGACTTCTATTCTCTCTTCTACTAGTTGATAATGTTCTTTATAGACACGCTCTAATATCTGAAAAATCTCATTATCTTGATAACTATCAAAATATTCTAGATAGACTCTATGATAGAGTTGACCAAGCATTTTTATCTCATGCGGTATTGCTGTCTTTTTCAACTTATACACATATTGTCCCGAACTCTGTTGTAAATAAATAGTAAAACTATCTTGGAAATCTTGCTTGTCTTCATCTGAAAGTTCTCTATAAAACCGCAATAATACCTCTATCAATAACTGCAATCGGCTGTAATTGCGGATATTGGATGACACTAAAAAAGAATCTGCACGCTGAATATTCGTTTTCAGTTTCAATAATTTTAACTGATCTCTTGTTAAGTTATCAAAAACCTTCTCTATAAGATTTTCACCTGTTTTTATGAAATGGTCTTTGATTCTGTTCTGAAAATTGAATAGAGTTGCTGGACAAAACGGCTGCTCCTCCAATGTATGTAAGCCTAAGGCTGTTCGAATAAGTAAATTGAATCTCATCTCTTTGAAAAGCTCCTCATAACTCCAACCATACTTTTCATATAAGATCAAAGCACTTACCATTGAATTAATTGGACTATTAGGACGACTATTTTCATTTGAATAAAGTATCTCAAAATCATCTTCTCTTATATTGCAAAAGATCAGATCATAAAAGATTTTCTCTTCGGATTTCTCTAATTCATGTTGAGATTTCTTACTTAAGAAAGTCTTAAATGAAAACAAATCTCCCTGTAAATGGTGTACATTCTTCTTGAACATTGTTTTTTCCAAAAAAGTTTGATTTTCATCTTAATTTATTATATAATAATATAATAAATCTAATCAATTAGTTGAACTCGAATTGAACCTTTTTAGAGTGAACTCAGTACTATATTTTGAATTTTTCTATTGAAAAACCCTTTTTTAAGTAAAAAATAGCACGGCTAT
>CAYUUC010000534.1:0-2096 GCA_964447635.1 uncultured Spirochaetia bacterium | reverse complement strand
AAGGTAGAATGGGGTCTCTTAATAAAAGATCAGACTTATATCAACAAAAATTTCCAGTAGAAAATTTTTTGGATGTTTTCTGTTTACTATATATTGTATTTTGAGTAAATTGTATCAATAAGCATTTAATAGAATATATATTTGGAGGTTTATATAAAATGTCAGAATTATGGAACTCCATAGAAACATGGATACAAACCACACCCGAGATATTCAGTATCAAGGCTGGCTATTATCTTATTTTGCTGGCAATAATTGTCTTGACCTTTATAATTAGGTGGATACTGGTGAACATAATAGTGAAAGCATTGGAGAAGTTAACCAGTAAGACCAAGACGGAGCTGGACGACCTCATCATTGCTGCTATAAAAAGACCGATAGGATGGATTATCATTGCATTTGGTTTATTGATTGCATATATTGTCTTCTCAAATGCGATAAGACCGGATGAGCAAGAGTTACGGCAACAGCTGAGACCGGTGGTCATTGAGAGGATGACGGAAGAGTTGAAAGATACACTGGAAGAGGAAAACCCCACCCTCCAAAAAGCCGAAATACAAGCAATGGTACAAGATGAAATCGATGACGATTTCCGGCTAAGAGTAAATGAAGAGTTGGATGAAGAAGTCAATGAAAGTTTACAGCAATTCAAGGGTATAAACAATACCGTATATAACATCTTCGTAACCATCCTAATTTTGTGTATAACATGGCTATTGTGGAGTCTGATAAATAATATCGCCCTATTCTTCGCTAAGAAAGCGGAGGAGACTGAATCTAAGCTGGATGACCAGATTGTGCCCATCGCCCGTAAATTCTTCAAAATCCTCATAATCTCGGTGGCGGCTGGTATCATCCTATCCAACTTCGGCATTAATGTAACCGGATTGATTGCCGGTCTGGGTGTCTTCGGATTTGCTTTTGCCATAGCTGCTCAGGATACCATCGGGAATATGTTCGGCTCTGCTACCCTTTTCGGCTCGAAACCCTTCCAGATAGGGGACTTTGTCATATTCGGTAGTGTAGAAGGCATCGTGGAGGAGATTGGATTAAGGACAACCAAGATAAGGAAATTCGACCGGCACCTGGTCGTCATACCTAACGCTGACCTCGCTAAAGGCATCATAGAGAATGTAAGCGGTAGAGGCAAGGTGTATAGAATGAGGGAGATTATCGGCTTAACATACAGCTCCACTCCAGAACAGGTGGAAGAGTTTTGTGATGAGGTAAGACGGATGATTCTTGACCACGAAATAACCAATAAGGACTCCTTCTATGTCCATTTTACCAACTACGGCGACTCTTCACTGAACTTCCTTATACAATGCTTCTTCGAGTGTGAAGGAGGCTTCCCGCAGTTTTTACGAGTAAAACAGGAATTCCTCGTAGATGTGATGAGATTGGTAAACAGAATGGGTCTCGAATTCGCATTCCCATCTATGACACTATATAAATACGAAAATAGCATGGAACAAGACTCGAAAGATAACAGGGAAAGATTCGCTAAATTTATCAGGATGAAAAGGGAAAGACAGAGAAGAGAACAGCTCAGAAAAATAAAAGAAAGCGAAATGTCGCCCGAAGAAAAAGAAGAAAAAGCTAAACACGAACTCAAAGAAAAAGAAGAACATATAAATGAACTTAAATCAGAGCTGAAGAAAGAAGAAGAAGAAGCAGACACCATCAAGAAAGAACTATACGGCGAAGAAGATACCAGAACCGATGACGAGAAAAAAGTCGACGAAGGCCTGCATAAAGGTGGTGAGAGCGTAGAAGAAGACTAAAACACGGTCTTTAGCGTAGTGAAAGTGTATGGGTTATGGTGTTGAGGTATGGCATCTATGTAAGAGAACATCATTAGCTGTATGCTCTTTCTTATATAACATTCGTTTATACATTAAATATTACACCTACGCCAGCCTCTGCTTGATGCTCGCTCTGAACCGCTTCGGATACAATGCCGAGGTTAAGATGTAGTCCTATGAGGGGTGCCTCTTCATGATAGAAGTGGATAGGGTGGGGTCTACACTTAGGAAAAAGTCCACGCCTAAATTAGAAACAGAGTCGGGAAACAATGTCCTCAACGGAGTCGGGGG
>CAYUUC010000533.1:0-2101 GCA_964447635.1 uncultured Spirochaetia bacterium | reverse complement strand
CTGCTGGGGATAAACTTATAGTAGATGTATATGCTAACCTTGCTAATGTTTATATGGAAAAGAAACAATATGAATTAGCTATTGAGTGTTTAGAAAAATTCTCAGAAGCAAATAACCATAATAATAATTCCAAAGCTAGGCTAGCTAAGGCATATTCTTATTCTGGAAAAGTTGATGATGCACTTGCTATCTATTTTGATATAATTGAAACAATTAATACTAAGAACAATAATATTAATAAAATTGAACATAACTATAATATTGATATAATCGATATCCTGCTCTCTATTGAAGAATGTCTCGGTTTTCTCATTAAAAACGAAAATGAAAATATAGATATGAATCATTTGATACAATCATATTCTATACTAGCTGAAGCATATTATAATTTAGAGAGAAAGGAAGATGCCTATAGATTAGTAAAGAAAGCAGAGAACTTTTCTGAGGAAAATCCCAACCTTATGTTGCTTGTAGGAAGAATACTTTTTGAGAATGATGATAAAGCCAATGCTATTCCTTATTTAGAAAAATCCATTCCTAAGGTTAAGCCAACTGATAGAGAGATTTACATAAATCTTACTGAATATTTAATTCAGACTAACCAATTGGATAAAGCATTAAATATAATAAGTATTTATGAAAATATAGAACCTGACTCAGAAATAATTCACTTATTGTATGGTAAAACATATACTCAAAAAAAAGATTACAACAACGCTGAAAAACACTGTAACAAAGCCATACAACTAAATTCACAGAATCTAATACCAAAATTTGAATTAGGTAAAATATATTATTATCAAAATAAAACCAATAAAGCTCTGGACATATTAAAGATTGTATGCGAAAACTCATCTATTGCCGAAGCATATTATTATCTAGCATTAATCTATGAAAAAATTGGAAAAGATAAACTGGCTATACAAACATATAGAAGAGCTATTGCAATAAATCAAGACGAAATTAGATATCATAAAGGATTAGCACAGATATATTTTAAAGTTGAAGATTATCAGGAAGTAATCAATACACTTAAGAAACTGTTTGATAAACTATCTATAGATGAAATAATATTAATCACAAAAAGCTATATATACCTAGAACAATATGAAAATGCATTAAAATCTATTGAAGTTATAGACTTTGATAATGTCAAAGAACCAGAAATATTATATATATATGGATTAATACTCCACCATTTAAAGAATTATGAAAAAGCTACAGTATATCTAAATAAAACTCTCAATCTTGATATGAATTATGAGAAAGCAATTGAAGTATTAGCTGATGTCTACTTTGAAAAGAAGGAATATGAAGAAGCATTATTAAAATATGAAAAAATAGTAAGTACAAAAGACGAATCCTCGCTATTAGAAAATAACCATAACATTATAAAAAAATATGCTATATGTTCTTATTACTTGAATAATTATGAACAAGCTATAAACTATCTTCAATTATATCTAAAAAAGGTAAGAGTTGATTATGAAATTTATTATTTTCTCGGAAAATCTCAAATTAAGGTAAATAACTATGAACCTGCCTTAGAGAATCTGTTAACATCTACAGAACTAAAAACAAATTTTGTTATGGGATTCCTGGAATTAGGAAAGCTATTCACAATTATGGAAAGTTATAATGAAGCAATAGCCATCTTTGAAAAAGCATCGGAATTCCCAGTATATAATAAGATACAAAGAGAGGAAGAAGCTTTAATATGTAGGGAATATTGGGCTGAAGCTTTGATAAAATTAAAGAGTTTTGCTAAAGCAGAAGTCATCTTGAAATCTGTCTTAGACGACTCACCAGCGAGAATATCATCATTACTAGTATATGCTAAACTACTATCAGAAAGTGGTAAAAAGGATGAAGCCACCACTAGATATAAGAGAGCCATTAATATAGAACCAAAATCATATAAAGCTAACTATGGTTTAGCTGAAGAATATTACAAAGATAAAAACTATTTAAAAGCTACCCAATATTATTCAAACGCTTTTCAGATAATAGAAAATGATGTAGATTCATTATATAAATTTGCTGTATGTATGTATAAGATTTCTTCATATGAAGAAGCTATACAACCACTAAAAAAGATATT
>CAYUUC010000532.1:0-2107 GCA_964447635.1 uncultured Spirochaetia bacterium | reverse complement strand
CATCGCTTCATATACAGCAATCGGCGGGATTGATAAGTTCATAGAGAGGATAACCAAATTCACCGTGCAATCTAACATCCTTGTAGCATTATGGTTTACTTATGCTGTCATATACTTTTTGAAGAACAACGGCTTTAAGCAAAAGATAAGCTATCCATTTTTAGCCAAAGGAGCAGTCTCTGTTTACATAGTCATCACTATGTTGGTTTATGCTTTCTTCCTTGCTCCATTGATTGATTACAAAGAACATAATACCTTGCTAATGATTCGTCACTGGTATAGCCATTTCATCGTACCCCCCATATTCATATTGGACCTGTTCCTAATCGATATTAAGAAACCGGGGAAATGGTTTTACCCATTATTGTGGCTGGTCTATCCTGTTTTATATCTGGTCTATATCCTAATATTGGGTTATTCAATCGATTACTTCCCTTATTACTTCTTGAACCCTGTTGAGATGGGTACTAGATTTATCATATCGGTTGTCATGCTATTCCTTGCTTTTATAGGTATTGGATATACCATTCTATTTCTACGGAACTTAAAATACCGCCATCATATAAAGAACAAGGCGTATTCCACTTCTACAGAGGCATAGATTTGTTCCCGATTAGGATATAGCTTAAAGGCAAGCCTTCACTTTCCTTTATATGACAAAAACAATTTGATATATCAATGTGGTATTCATAGAATTCCTTCATTAAATATACATGAAACCTATTTTAAAGGTAACCTTCATAATCGCCTTCTTTTTCCAATATATCATAGAAGTCCTTTATCTTTTGAACTTCAGACTTTTTGGTGACCATGACAGCATCTTCGGTTTCTATCAGGATGATATCTTCCACACCGATTAAGGAAAACAGCTTATCTCCTTGGGTTTTTACGAAGCATGATTTAGCATTGATGGCTTTCACCTTACCTTCGAAAATGTTATCCCCATCCTTTTCCTTTTTAATATCATAAACAGAATTATAAGAGCCTACATCATTCCAGCCGATATCTGATGTAATAACACTAATCCTATCTGTTTTTTCTAACACAGCTTTGTCGATAGCTTGTTTTTTGAATTCAGTGAAGGTAGCGGCATATTTAACTGGGTTGGATGTATCAATATTCTTAAGACCTTGGTATAGTTGTGGTTCATGTTTACTGATTTCATTAAGGATTCTATCAACGCTCCAAATAAAAATGCCACTATTCCATAGATAGTTTCCCTTTTTTAGATATTTATTAGCCAATTCTTCATCTGGTTTTTCTTTAAAACTTATTACTTTATTTATGGTTTGGTTATTGATATTATCTGCTTGTTCTCCCATTTCTATGTATCCGAAACCGGTAGCGGGATATGTAGGTTTAATACCGATTAAGACAATATCATTTGCCATCCGGGCTCTTTCCACACCGCTTCTCAAGATTTCCCTAAATTCAGCTTCTTTTTCTATATAATGGTCGGAATGCAATGATACAACGAGAGCATCTTTATCTTCCCGATATATCATTTCATTAATGAGACCTACTGCCGGAGCAGTATCTCGTGGGAATGGTTCGTATATAACTTTAATAGAAAGGTCCGCATACTTTTTATCCAGGAGGTTTTCAATAACGTTACGATGTTCTATGGAAGTAATGATATATATCTTTCCCTTTTCAGCTAGAGGTAAAATCCTGTCTATAGTATGTTCCAACATTGTTCTTTCATCTATAATTCTAATAAACTGTTTGGGTAGTTTTTTTCTGCTTATAGGCCAGAACCTTTTCCCGGTACCGCCAGCAAGGATAGCGAAATACATAAAATACTCCTCCTGTATTAATGTTTAGTATTCATATCCATTATAATACAGATTGAGATTTTAGCAAAGACTAATTAGTAATATTACATTATTGGGCAATTTTAATTAATTAAGATCAATCATCATTTAGCAAAATTGAAAATCTTGATATTAAGGAAAAATGTGATATTTTAATCAAAACACAGATTTATTGTATATAAAGAAAGTATTTCCTGAAATATTAATCCGGTAAATCCAATAAACTTTCAAAAATTATTAATTAATAATATTAACAAAATTTTGATTAAATACATTTTATTTCTATAATTGGG
>CAYUUC010000531.1:0-2113 GCA_964447635.1 uncultured Spirochaetia bacterium | reverse complement strand
TATATTAATAGGGAATATTTATATAACCATATAATTATATATTATTATTAACCATTTTTCGATAAATACTAAGATAATAGAAATATTATAATAACAATTTTTATTTTACACTAGGCAATTGATATGAATATTTATATAAATAGAAAATTTTTTTATCTATTGTTTATCTTAATTATCTCCATATTCTCATTTTCAAGCATTAATACAGCTAAAGAATACAATAAACCAGATATCCTTTCTAAACAAAACGATATCTTAAAAGACATCATGGAAGATTTAAAGAATATAACCAATACTTATAATATTGAAATTCACATTGACAATATCTTCTATACAGAATATGCCGCAAAATGGGCTGTATGGGATAATATAGGCAAGGAGGACTACAAAGAATTATTCCCATATCTTAGACTTTTTATCAATGAGTGGAATAAGTATCCTGTGGATTGGTCGGATAAATCCGGCATAAAAGCTATAGCTTTTGTTAAAGAACTAAATGAAATTGGACAGTATAAACCATATTTTATTGACCAGGAAGGGAAAACCATTTATTATGATATAGGTTATGATTATACTGGGGAAGCTTTCCAACAATACATTATTCATAAGGCATTCATTAAGTTGATGCTTAATAACAATTCTATAAAGGCTAAGCAAATTAATAAAAAATGGATTGACTTTAATATAGAGGATTTCGAATATAATAAACCATTATCAAGCACTTTCTATAATGAATACGAGTTCTTTTATCAGAAGCATACTATAGAAGGATTCGTTAATGATTACGCCACTTATTCTGTATTAGAGGATAAAGCATCCACCTATGCTTTCCTTATGACCGGTAAACTATATCTCAAGTTAATGACATGGATAGAGACTGATACAATCCTATCCCAAAAAACAAATTTCCTAAAGGTTCTTATGGCTACTAATTCTGATGCTATTAATGAAGACTATTTCTATAAGCTAAGCCTTCTATATAAGGAGAACAACCCGACTGAATTATATCAGCACCTGCCTATCATAGAAAATGATGTTCAAGAAGATAAACCACTTTCCATTATCGAAATACCAGAGGATTACAATGATAATAAGTCTGACCAGGCTGATGTTCTTATAATCCCTCCTATGGGAGAGGAATACAATTCTAAAGCACAAGATGATAGTGCTTTCAATAAACTATTATCAATGATTAATGATGAAGTCCTTAAGCAAGAGTTAAGAGAGTATCGCAAAGAAGGGATGGAGAAAGAATTGGACACGAAAGGTGTAAGTTCAGATAAGGTCATCAATACTGCTAAAGAATATATGGGAACTCCACATAAGTTCGGTGGTAATGATAAGAAAGGTATTGACTGCTCGGGTCTCATTGTTAAAGCATTTAGTAAACATGGTATACAATTGCCTCGCACGGCAAATGAACAAGCAAGATATGGTTGGTTAATTCCTGAGAAGACAAATCTTAAAAGAGGGGATTTGGTTTTCTTCCATAATACCTACGAAACCGAGAGGCTTATTACCCATGTGGCAATTTACATGGGTAATAATGAAATATTACATTCTTCTTCCAGTCAAGGAGTTAGCATAGCTTCTCTGGATAATTCATATTGGAAAAAGAAATATATCTTTTCTACCCGGGTATTTGATTAAAATACATTATTAAACAATTAAAATAGTGGTTTTTTAAACCGTACTATATTCTATTTAATTAGTCTATACTTCGGTTTCTTGTTGTTTCTTCTTATTCCTTTGAATAAGTGCTATGATAAGTACAACAACACCAATCACTATAATAGCACCACCAACCCAATTGATGATTCCTTTGGCTATCTGTGAAATAAGAATAATAATCCCTGCTATTAGGATATTTGGTATTCCTTCGTTAGCTTGACCTTTGACTATCTGGAATACACCAAAGACAATCAGTAAAGCGGGAATTATAAATAAGGCTATTCCGCCTAATATTTGTAGTAGAATTCCTACGATAATTAATCCTATTCCGTTTTCAATGGTAATCTCAAATTTGTTTTCTTTTTTATTATCCATAATTATTTATATCCTCCAATTTTTTATTATATTTGACTGAATTTTTAGATTTTTATATTACATCTTA
>CAYUUC010000530.1:0-2115 GCA_964447635.1 uncultured Spirochaetia bacterium | reverse complement strand
ACTTTACTATTCCAAAAAAACAAGTACATTAGATATAGAATTTATTATAAGAAATAGAAAATTTTAATATGTATAAAACCGGTACAAAATTAATGAATAAACGCCTAGTCAATGCAATCATCGAAAAATCTAACCTATTTAAAAATAGCAATAAAGAATTTGCAGAAGAATTACTACAAAGTTTAAAAGTCGAATCATACCTTAAAGGAGATTTTATCTTTAAAACTCACCATAAACCGGACTTCGTGTTTATCATTGTAGAGGGGAGAGTCGCCGTCTATATCCAGGATGAATTCATCACCGACCGTAAAGAATACGAGATTGTCGGCGAGCAGTCAGTCATTGAAGATAAACCACCGCTCGCTTCTGTTATGGTCATCTCTGAGGTGGCGAAAATCGTTAAGATTAGTGACGAAAAGTTCCAGCAATACATAAGGAGAGACATACAGATAGCATTGAACCTGCTTAAGATAGTATCGGAGAAGCTTCGATACTCGTCATCATTCCGGGCGGAACTATTGAGGAACGGCAAGAAGCTGGAGAAGGAAATAAAAAGGAGAAAACAAGCCGAAGAAAAGCTTAGACACATTGCCCATTACGATTTACTGACTAAACTACCTAATCGATTCTTACTATACGATAGATTGGAAAGTGCTTTAAGGCAGGTTGAACGTTATAATGTATTCATCGCTGTTATGTTCATAGACCTGGACGACTTCAAGATGGTTAACGATACTTATGGACATACAGCAGGGGATAAATTGCTGATTGAGGCTTCCGATCGAATTAGAAAATGTATAAGGAAGAGCGATACCGTAGCTAGAATCGGGGGTGATGAGTTTGTAGTGGTTATGATTGATTATGGAAATAACCATAACCCTAAAGTAGTAGCAGAAAGAATAATCAAAGCATTGGCTGAACCATATACCATCGACGGGGAAAAACCTATCAATACTAAGGTTACTACAAGTATCGGGATAGCAGTATGTAATAAAAACGATTGTTCCGCAGATGCCCTCATCAACAAAGCAGACTCTGCTATGTATAGGGCTAAAAAGCTAGGCAAGAACAACTATCAATTCTATGATTAGCGATACATTTAGTTCAAATTAATAAGTCCGGTCTGTCAAAAGGAGTTTAATTATGAATAAAGAACAAGGACAATTCCAAAAAGAACATCTAACCATTAGTTATGATTCGGAAATCTTAGAATCGGGGAGTAAATCAGTAACCATAACATTCAAAGGAAGGTTCGATATGAAATACCCTTCACTCGAAGTTATGCCTTACTTGATGGAAATTAAAGATAAAATACCTACCGAACAGATAAGCAACATGTATATAGACTTTAACGGCCTTGATTATATGAACTCAGCTGGGATAAGGACTATCTTGATGTGGATGTATAAGTTTATACAGGATAGATAAGATAAAAGCTTGCCCATAACCATATTATACTCAGAAGAAAAAGCATGGCAGAAGTCAATCACACCAACATTTAACGACTTTAAACCTGATACTATAAAGCTAAAGCCGGTATAGCTAAACCAGTCTAATCTCGCCTATCATCAACCTCTGGGATATATTCCTCTTAAGCCTATCCAGAGAAGTTAGCTTTTCCTTAATCAGGTTTATCCGTTCATCCAATAAGGATAAGGGCGATGTTATCCACCTTTGCTCCTCCATTGGTGGTAATGGTAGTCGAAAGGAGCTTATTATCGGCACATTAAGATTGCCCTGGGTGTTGTTCTGCTGTTTGGATAAAAGGTCATATTCGCTCTTCTTTAGGTAGTAATAGAGGTATTCGCTGTCTAGTTCCTCGGATAAGTCTTTAAACACCACCAAACCATCATGGATACAGGCTAACATGTCTACGATGACCGGCTTACCCATAGTAGAACTGATGCTTAGTATAACCTCTCCCCGATTGACACATACACTCTTTTCCATACCTGCTTCCGATAAGTAATCCTTTGTACTGCGTAGGTATTTACCAGCGTTTGTTACATCCTTTATCCTTATCCAGCCAGCCTTATTCCCGAACCATTTCGGGTCTTTAATCGGATAAGTCTTTAAACACCACCAAACCATCATGGATACAGGCTAACATGTCTA
>CAYUUC010000529.1:0-2116 GCA_964447635.1 uncultured Spirochaetia bacterium | reverse complement strand
TTCTCCTTTTTTAGTTTTCTTATTATAGCAATTTATATTGAAAATGTAAAGATTTAATTGAGCTAGATGAACTTATCTTTATTCATACTCGCTAACTTATGATATACCTTGTCGTTTAAAGTAGGTTCTTCCTCATCTCTCTCAAGCTCTAATACACCGAAGCCATTAACCCCAACTTCAGCTAGAAATTTTTCATCTGCATAGCTTAATCTATACTTATCCCTTTCTTGGTGTCTACGCTTCATATAAGATGGTGTTTGAATAAATGTCTTTTTATGTTCGTGTATTTGACCATCTGCACCCATAATCATACTTAATTGACCACTATCTATAATTGCATGGTGTTTATGCCCTGTCCAGTAAAGATTGGCAAGGTATGAGGTAGATATTCTATTAAAGTCAATCATTCCTTTAGTAACTGGGGCAGAACCACCTGTGCCGTGAAAATACATAATATCAAAGTAATGCTTTCGGTCTTCCCAAACATAGGTTAAATCTTTTCCTTTTCCTTTATTGAGCAAAACACGCTCATTAAACTTTAATCTTATAAAGCCTTTATAATCTCCAAGCTCTATAGGTGCTAGATTATCGCTTCTATAATGATTCAATTCTTTTATCAATGCCCTTGTTAAACTAAAATTATGGTGCTTAAGAACCGCTGTTTCATGGTTGCCTATACCTATTAAATCTATATAATCAACATAATCCTTTAAGTTATCCACTGCATAATCCACAATCTCGTTAATCTGATCATCAGTGTTAAACATATCATTACCCATAGTATGGCGTTTTCTATCGCCATGTAGTATAGCATCAAATACATCCCCATTAAAAAAAATGCGACCGTCTTTAGCCGCCATAAAATCCAAATCTTTTTTTAATTGTTTAAGGTTGCAGTCCTTACTGTCAATGTGCGTGTCTGAGAATAATCCGAACATTTTTGTCTGCCCATATTGTATATGAGAAGTAAATTCATTTGATTTCATGTATCCTCCTTTTTTTGTTTTCTTATTATAACAATAAACTTGCTATTAACAAGTTAAAATGTTATGATCAAAAAAAAACCGATGAGAAAACGAAACGGTAGTCGTAATAACTTTAGAGAAAAATTTATACTCAAACTTTATTATAACGGTTTTTTTCACGATGGCAGATTTTCTAAAAAAGATATCAAAAGAGCATCGAAGGGCAAACCCCCTAAAGGTTATAATGTTCACCATATAGTGCCTCGCAGGCAAGGCGGTACTAATAGCTTTGATAACCTAACATTGATTAGAATTACAACACACGAAGCTATAAATGAATATGAAAGTAATACTGGTGAAAACTTCCCGCAGAACATCCCAAAAATGTGTATATTTGCTCATTGCGGCCAAGAACACACAAGATGATTATTTAACAAGCTCGAAATGCGGATAGTCAAAGAAGCTAGTATCTTTTGTTTGTGTATCATTATCCCAGTCAATTCCACTTTTCAACCTGTAATCAACTTCACCTTTTTCATAAAGATAATTAGAAACTCCAAGAACATATCCTATAAACAACGTCATTCTTTGCGTGTCTTCCCAGTCTATAGGATAAGGCACTACATCAACGGCTAATGCAGGTTGGTGGTTGTGTTTGGACTCTCCCCCTTTTAACTGGCTTTTTCCCTGTCTATATAGCTCATCTTGTCTTAAATTATCCCTATATCCCTCAAGTATAGTGCAGTCAAAGAATTTTATAACTTCTTCAAAAACTTTTTGAATGTCTTGGTGGCAAGTACCAAGTCTATACTTTGATTTGTCAGAAAATTTATAATTATTCATTATTATTTCCTTTTCTCCATTAATGTTGTTGCTGTTGTGAATCCACTTACTCCAAATAAAGTGTATATAGCATAGTAGCTAAACTCAGGAGTAGGAAACTCTATATACACATAGGAAAGAATGTAAGTGGATAGTACTATTAAAGAAGCAAGCACAAAACCTATCAAGGAAATAAGTCTTTTATGGCTATCTTTTTCATTTATATCTTTTAAAAAATTCATAAAAAACCTCCTAATATTGGAATTATTTTTTCATAACCTGTCAATATTATAGCAACTAACATAGCAATTGACAAGATAATAAACCAG
>CAYUUC010000528.1:0-2121 GCA_964447635.1 uncultured Spirochaetia bacterium | reverse complement strand
ATGAAGATGATGATATAGACTTGGGAAACAATAATGATAATGAAGATGATGATATAGACTTGGGAAACAATAATGATAATGAAGATGATGATATAGACTTGGGAAACAATAATGATAATGAAGATGATGATATAGACTTGGGAAACAATAATGATAATGAAGATGATACAGATATAGGAAACGATAATGATAATGATAATGATAATAATGATGATACGGATATAGGAAACAACAATGACAATGATAATGAAGATGATACGGATATAGGAAACAACAATGATGAAGACAATGACGAAGACGAAAATAATGATGACGATGAAGAGGAAGAACCAAAAGACCCTTACAAATACGTTTATGACCCCACTGATTATATAGAAGTTCCAACAATAGATGACCCCACAGCTGAATATGTTAATGTACCGGATGATTTAACAGAAGAGAAAAAATTACCAATGGGTTTATATTTAACCACTGGACCTGTGGCAACTTATGAAGGCGGAGACCATGGATATACTGTATATACAGAAATGACATTAATTATGGATATAAAATGGGGAGCAGACAAAGGTGTACCATTTGGTTTTGGTTTGATTCTACCATTTTTCTTTGACCCAACAGCTCCTCCTTTTACTAAACTGGGAAATGGTGAAGAATGGTTCTATAATTGGAGTGAGTTTAATGGAGTGAGTCTT
This sequence comes from uncultured Spirochaetia bacterium, assembly GCA_964447635.1. Lineage (GTDB taxonomy): Bacteria > Spirochaetota > UBA6919 > CAYUUC01 > CAYUUC01 > CAYUUC01. The sequence goes on along the minus strand of CAYUUC010000528.1, from coordinate 1,429 downwards.
ACATATTCCGTATTATCAAAAATTCTTTATTTTTCGATATATGATAAAGAAGTAAATAAGTTTTGGATGGAATGGGGACCACTTTTTGAAATGACTTTTGGTAATGGATTTGTGTTGGAACGTTACACTAATTCAATGTCTTTTCCACAAAAAAGAGGAATAGGTTTGCGAATATTCTTGGAATTTCCTGTTGATAAAGATTTTTCATATGGTGGATGGGACACGTTTATAAGTGATTTCTTTACAGTTAGTATTATAGCCACCAATCTATATTTTTCACCATTTGAACCTAATTATGGATTACAGTTCGGTTTAAGTTTCCTTACTGATTTAGATGTAAGAAATACTAATGGTGAAGATTCGAGCGTTTGGTTATTTGTAGATAAATGGAACTTAAAGGCATTTTTCTTGACTTTATATCTATATGCTCCAATCCTAAGAGATGATGAAAATCCATCACCATTCACCATTTCAGCCTATGCTGAATTTGCTAAGAATTTCTATCACGGAGACCCTCAATCAGGATCAGTTGCTGATATTCATAATGGAGTCGATACCTTAAAGAATATTATAGATTTCTCAAAACCTTGGGGAGTTATTGCCGGAATAGAAGGTAAATTTGCATATTATATTCCTTATGAAATAGCATACATTCATAATCACAATGGATATTCTATGACTTATTTCGATAAATTTTATGACTTGGAACGTTCGGAAGAGAACAAAATTCAACATTTGACAGGAATAAGACCTGATGGAACATCACTTAACGGACAATCAAGGAATGGTTTGAAAATAGGTGTTGGAGCTGATTTTATTATAGAAGAAAAATTCGAAGATGCATCATATTTTGATTTTGAGTTCACGTTCTTCTTTGAAGATACAAAAGTAAACCATTGGCACTTTGTCTTCTATCTTGAAAGAGATGTAATACCTAATTCTTACTTATTATTTGAGCTTGATAAAAAGAACATAAGAAGAATATTCTATGATGATTTCCTTGATGAAGATACACTCCTTACGTTAAAATATACTTATATATTTAGTGAAATGTTCGAGATGACCGTATTCTTTATGAGAACTTATATGAAAAGTGAAGTTGATGGTGTTACTGTTATTCCTTCGGATACTTTCGGTTTCGAGACACAAATTACTTTTTAATATTTTCTGAAAAAGGAAAATATTAGACTATGCTTGCCTAAAAATTGACAAATAATCCTTTTGAAATTATTATTAAGATAAGGTGAAAAATTGATTTAGTTATCTGTTCTAATTATTATTGTTAATATATCCTATCCATTTATTTTATATACTTATCAAAAAATAAGACGATCTCATATAGAAAATAGATGGATTTGAGAATTCGATAATATATATTCGCTCTTTAATCAAAAGTTGTTGAAAACAAACAAGACCCCTCTCTATCTCT
>CAYUUC010000527.1:0-2129 GCA_964447635.1 uncultured Spirochaetia bacterium | reverse complement strand
ATATTATCATATGGGAATACAATGGTTCGATATGGGATAAAATCCATACTCTTACAGACCATAGTAATAGTGTAAGGTCAGTGTCATTCAATCATGATGGTACACAGATTGTGTCAGGTAGTAATGATACTGATATTATTATATGGGAATACAATGGTTCGATATGGGATAAAATCCATACTCTTACAGACCATAGTAATAGTGTGACATCCGTGGCTTTTAACCATAACAGCTCTATGATTGTAACAGGATGTAGCGATAATAAAGTCAGAGTTTGGGAATAGTTGAGTTTTATACTCTCTATTCCAGCCGACTTATCGTAAAAGCATTATTGTTTTGGAGTTTTGCTTAGGTAACCGGTTACTCTATATTTGTTAACTCTAGTCATTGAGTTTAAGTTTATAACATAGTCATTGATACCTTTAACTGTTATTATATTATTGGTATCTTTTTCATAATCGTAATCACTCCATTTACTAAGAGTTAAATCCATATAATAGTTATAACTCCCGTCTCCATTCCATACCACAGGATGCCAGTTCCAAGTTGCTATATCAGGGTCTTCCTGATATCCGATTAATCCGGTAATATAAACTTCACCATCGAAAGATGCCATTTCACCAATGTTAACAATTTTGTATTCATTCTCGAATGAGCTATCAGGTAATTCAAACTCTATGCTTGAACCGTCTACAATAGCTTCCAGATAACCGAAGTCTCCAGAAACATAAACCACATAACTATCAGGACCAGCCATACTTTCAATCTTTTGTATATCAATATGACCATTTACGATACCCACTTTCTCGAAAGGAGAACTGTCATTTGTCCAATAACCTGCATAATAAGATATACTGGTGTCTGTAAATTCAGCTCCCCATCCTGTCGGTACATAAACTAATCCGTTATCATCAACATAAATATCTTCTACCAGGTAAATTCTTCTTCTTACGATATCGGTATCATCTAGTACAATGTTCCCTTCCTTAACACCATTCTTGAAAACAGCAATTGCTGTATCACTCCATGTATCAGGCTCATTTGGGTCCGGTTTATCTATGTGTCTTGCTACGAGATATAGGTCATTTCCTACTTTCTTTACTATATCTATCGCATTATATGTAATAGTACCGTCACTTATTGTTGTAGTATAATCATTACCATCAAAATAATAGAAAATAGCTTTATTATTTTCATCATATGATTGGTCTACAAGAACAGCGTGTAAGTCTCCATCAAAAACAGCTAAATGCTTTATTTTAGCACCATCAAAAGGGGCACCTGACATTGGAAGAGTTATTTCATTATCCGCATTGTTTTTCCATACGGTTGGAATATGGTTTTGGGTCATAGTCTCGTAAACAAAACCTCCACACCATATATCATCACCATCATATACTATATCATAAACCATTTCCTGGTCTTGAGGTGATATGTTAGTTCCCCATCTTTCTGAAAGTTCGACTACATTTATAGTATAATTGCTACCTGAACCTGATGGGATACAAGAGAAGATTAATAAAATTGGAAATAATGTTAAAAGTAGTAATATTGTTTTCTTAATCATATTGGTTTTCTCTTTAAATTAAAAAATTTGATTTTATTTAACTATCGATAATCTTACATAGTTTTTCAATTCTCTATAAAATATAACCAACCTTTTAATAAAATATAAATTTCCCATTAAAAAATCTAGGAATGCTTTTCTATATAAATCATTTCGATTTATCTTTTTACATACTTTATATCTTTTTAATATTTTTTAAGAAACCATTTTTATATAATAATTCATATTGTTATTGGAAGATAAAATCAGTGATTTTTATCAACAAGAAATACCTTTCCATTTCATAAGCAAATGAGTATAGCTCTTTTTAATTATCATCCTTAAAATTAATATAAAATCTATTATTTTTATCTATGGGCTCATGTTATTGATAAAATTATAAATTGCAAATATATTAGAATCTTATTATTATTGGTTGGGATTATTTTATTATTTTTATACCGTGTTAATTTATGTTTAATTATAATAAATAAGCTAGCATATAATTTACTATAGAAAGTAGCAGGTTATTTAACACATAATGAATTATCATACAATAAATAAGAAGATAGCTATACCGGTA
>CAYUUC010000526.1:0-2134 GCA_964447635.1 uncultured Spirochaetia bacterium | reverse complement strand
AGATTATTGTAAAAATAAATATAATATTAATTTAGCAAATATTATGAATGAGATTAATAATTAATATTTCTATTTAGTTTGTTTATTGATAATAGCATACAAAAAATATTTCTTAATTATGGAAAAGTGTCCGAAAATTCAATAAGATTATTTATTAATTTTAGTAAAGATAGGTATATATTTATTATTTTTACTAATAGATAAGGAATATTTAAATTTCTTTTGTAAAAAAAATTTAAAGGATTTATATAATGGCTTATGATAAAGAGACAATCAGACAGGCAGATAAAGCCGGAGTATTTGATAGCCCCACCGATGCACAGGTTCTTGAGACTGAGAGCGAAGACCGAATGAGGATGAAGAAAGAACTGGATGATATCAATAAACTGGATAGGGAAAAGGAAAAAGATTTTCTAAGGAGAAAAAGAGAAAAGAAGGATTTAAAGATAGAATGTGATAGACTAAAACAGAAGGTTAAGATAAATATTTGGGATAGAATTGTTTTATGGTTTAAGAACCTGTTTGGAGGTTTAACTGCTCAATATAAGTACCTTACCAAGAAAGAATTGAAAAGAGCTAAAAACATAATCCAGAATTTTTCACCTTTATTCTATTATTTTAAAGACCCCAACTCAGTTAAACCGAGGATAACTAAAGATTTTGCTCAATCTATCTATAGCCTGTATAGTACTTTTTATAAAATATATAAATTGTTTGAAGATGCTGTAAAGGAAGAGGAAGAAATAAATATCGAAGATGAATCTTTCTTTGTTAAATATGAAACCGATTTAGTAAGTGACGCTGCGAAAGCAATATTAGAAAGATTATCCAAAAGAAGGATATACGAACTCTACGACCACCATGATAATGCTAGAATAACCGTAGAAAAAGAACTAAATAATTTCAAGAATGAGATTGAATCTAGTGATTATAAGAATATCGAAACATATTCCGAAATCTTTGAAGTGATACTCTTATTGAGAAATGTTGACTTTGAATCTTTCTTTAGACTCTTTGATAAAAATTTCGTTCCATCTATTAAGTATAAACCTGATATCAAGAATAATATTTATGTAAACGAATTAAGGGAATGCGATGATTTTCTAAAAGACCTAAATATGTATCTGAAGACAATTTCAAATGCGAACCTACCGGAAAACGTTGCTATTCACTTTGATTCTGTTATGAACTCAATCAAATATGAAACAGAAGAAGAAAAAAAGGAAAACCAATTCCCAGATGAAGATATTACATTGACCATTGATGACGAAAGCCTTAAGAAAGCAGAAGAAGTATTAGAGGAAAATGTAGAAGAAATCAAAAAAGAGGAAGAAGAAACGAAAGATGAAGAAGACAAAGAAAAGTTTAAAAAATATGAGGATATAAGAATTACATCCAAGAGTATAAAGGACTTCTTGAAAACTGTTAAAATCTTTGTGAAATCTGAAATTATCACTGCTATGGTTAAATATGTGTATCAGGATGCATCTTATGAAAGCAAAAGCATACCATTAAGTAATAGTTTCTTTGAAAAGTATCTCAATGTAATATCATATAGGATTTTAGAGATAGCCAATACCTCGGAACAATTGGTAAAAGATAAGCACTTAAAAGAAAACATCAAATCATTATTCAATATTAAAGATGACACTGATATAAATATTAACTATATAGATAACTATAATCCAATAATAAACAAAAAATTAGAGCAAAGGAAACTGAAGCCATTTTCTCATAATAAAGCCATAGCTTTAATTAGAATGTTCTTTGAGAGACACTATTTTAAATATATGACCGATGCTATCGATAAGTTGGTTGTAGAAGGGGAATTCTCGGATAAATCTAATGGAACGGATTTTTCTAATAGTATATACGAATTGGAAGATGATTTGAAGAGTATAAACCAATTCAAGACTATGATGTCCGAATCTGAATCTGTTAAAAACCTACTTCGAGGATTAAATGCACCAGGTTCATTAGACTCTTCTCAGAGAAATCTATTATCTAATAAAATATCCGAGATAGATACTACTGCCAAAAACATAATTGAGTCTACTTTACCAAAATTGCTACATATTCAGAATATATTGGATAGAGCTTTAGAAGATGCTAAGACGAAGAATCCTACATATAT
>CAYUUC010000525.1:0-2147 GCA_964447635.1 uncultured Spirochaetia bacterium | reverse complement strand
CATTTTATAAATGTTTAATAGTTACTTAAATAAGTATAAGTGTCGATAATTATTATAGCAATCAATGGAATCATATTTCAAAATAATGAAATATTGAATTTAATATTGTAATATTATAACAAATTATATTCTTTATTTTAGGGAGGTAATGATAACTATGAAGAAAATAAAATTTAAAATAATTATTACATTAGTGGTACTAGTCATTTTATTTTCTCCATTTACTATACAATCTCAAAACAAGACTATTATTAATCTTAGCGAAGAAGAAATGAGTGGATGGTTAGGTATTGATACTACTAATAATAATACTAACAATGACTATAAATTAGGTAATCCTGAATCTATCGATGATAATGGAAATAATATAGTAAAAAAGTCATATTATGAAGGAGACAGTTTTTCCAGACAAGGTGAGAGTATAAATGGTGATGAAGTTGCTTATTCTACTTTTACTAATAAAACTACAGATTCAAATGATAGACTAAGTTCCCAATCTACTTCTGGATATACCTATACCGGGTCTGATACGGGTCCTTTCTTCAATGGACTAAATCAAGTTCCTCCTGTTAGGAATAAATATATAAATAAATATATCGAATATTTTAAAACAGATAAAAATGCTCGTAAATGGGTAGAAAAATCATTTAAGCATTTTGAGTACTATTTCCCTGTTTTTAGGTCCACACTTAAGTTCGAAGGATTACCATTAGAGCTTATGATTATTCCTTTCGTGGAAACAGGATATAATAATGAAGTACAGGTTAACCCGGATAAACTTGGTTTATGGCAACTTACCGAGGAACAAGCCAAGAAATATAACCTAGTAATTGATGAATATGTTGATGAAAGAAAGGATTATGAAAGAGCAACTAAAGCGGCTGTTTTAGAATTAAAAAGATTAAATAGCATTATGAAAAGCTGGGATTTAACAATTATGGCTTGGGCTATAGGTGAGAAAAAATTGATTAGAGCAGTAAATCAATATCGTACAAAAGATGTTTGGAAGCTATACGAAGCAGGTGCTTTCGATGACTCTAAGAGAAAAGCATTCCTGGCTCATTTTTTTGCTTTATTGGATGTTATGGTTAATGCTGAAAGGTATGGATTCAAAGCCCCCCGTTTTGTAAAAGGTATTCCATATTATAAAGTTATCATTAATAAAGCTGTAGAATTGAGGAGAATAGAACAGGATATGGGAATCATGAAAGGATTAATGTATGCTTATAATCCTCAGCTAAAACTTAAAATGACTCCTCCTAATTATAAAGACTTCCTTTTGAAATACCCTGCAGACCCTAATATAAAGTCTCAATTTGAGGTTCAAGCATCTATATATAACCATCTACCAGAAAAAGTTGTAAAAAGGAAAGAAGTCATAGAAGTAGCAGATGATCCAACTAGTGATGAAATAGAAGAAACACCTCTAGATTATTCAGGATATAGTGAAGAAGAAATGGAAATTAGTTCTTCATATACGAATACCGATTTAGAAAATGAAATCAGTAATAATTATCTTAATAATTATGATATTGAATCAGAAAGACCATATGTTGCTAATGATACAAGCGAAGATTATGATTTTGATTATGAAGATGATTATAAACTAGCAGCTGAAAAAGAACTAAGAGACTCAAGTAATAATGAAGTATTAACCGTAGAAGGTGAGGATGACGAGTATGATATTGAAGATTATGATTATGATTTACAAGAAATTAAAAAAAATAGAACCAATAGAGAAAGCAAAATTGACACAGCTAAAGCTAATTCTAACAAAAAAATGAAAATCGACCATAAAGGTAATATTGAATATATAATCCAATTTGGAGATACACTTTGGTCAATATACAAAAAGTTCAATATTCCTTATCAGGTTATTGCTTATTATAATGGCATTGAAGACCCAACAAAGATATACGCCGATGAAAAAATCATAATACCAGCACCAGATTTGGTAGACACAATCATAGCTGATATGGAAAGAGTTAATGGTGAAGTATCTGACTATTTAAGCAAATATAAAGATTATAATGATAGTAAAGATGTTGATAATAGAAAAGTAACTATTAATAAAGATGATGAGATAGAAAATATGGAATGGGTGAGGTTGGAGGAAGAGGGTGGCGTTGACAAGAATGTATAGTGTG
>CAYUUC010000524.1:0-2149 GCA_964447635.1 uncultured Spirochaetia bacterium | reverse complement strand
GTCTATATTAATTCAGGAGCTGGAGGAACAGAAGCATGTGATTGGGTCTCTATGCTCTTACGTATGTATTTAAGATGGAGCGAACAAAATGGTTATACAACAGAGATTATCGACCAGCTAAACGGTGAAGAAGCGGGTATCAAAAATGTTACTATACTAGTAAAAGGTGAATATGCATTTGGATACTTAAAAAGTGAAATAGGTGTTCACAGACTGGTAAGAATATCTCCTTTTGATTCGAATGCTAGAAGACATACTTCTTTCGCTTCTGTATATTGTTATCCTGAAGTAACAGAGGATATCGATATTGATATAGAAGAAAAGGACTTAAGAATTGACCGATTTAGAGCCAGTGGAGCAGGGGGTCAGCATGTCAATACAACTGATAGTGCTATTAGAATTACTCATATACCTACAAATATTGTGGTTACCTGTCAAAATGAACGAAGCCAGCATAAGAATTTAGCCTCAGCAATGAAAAACCTTAAATCAAAACTATATGATCATTATGAAGAGATTAAAGAAAAAGAACTTGACAATAAAGTTGAAAAAAAAGATATTTCATGGGGGAACCAAATAAGATCTTATGTGTTTCATCCATATAATATGGTTAAAGATTTAAGAACCGGATATGAAACTGGTAATGTTAGTGCAGTGATGGATGGAGATTTGAATAATTTTATATATTCTTTTCTTAGATGGAATTTAAGTAATGAATAAAGATAATATATGTAATAATAACAGACCAATACCCATAATTGATACTAAATCTATATTAATTCTTTTTATCTTATGTATATCTATCTTAATAATCAGAACAGATATCAGTGCTGATGATGGATGGATATTGATTAATATGGATGAAAGCCAATCTAATCATCTAAAATCTTATGGAATTATATATCGCTCATTAGAAAAGAATATTGAAAGTAAATGGTTATTAAATTATAATGGTGGTAGCTTTATCCTACCATATAATGAATATGTAGTGAAAGAATGTTTTCTAAACGAAGTTACCTTCAAAAAAATCACCAATTATAAATATAATGAAATAATTCAAATCATAAATAACAACAATATGGAGATAATCGATTTAAAGGTAGCTCCCAAAATAGCAGTGTATACTCCTGAAGATACCGAACCATGGGATGATGCAGTCACTTTAGTATTAAATTATGCGGGAATTTCATATGATACATTATGGGATAAAGAAGTGCTTTCAGGACAATTATCAGAATATAACTGGCTTCATCTGCATCATGAAGATTTTACTGGGCAAATGGGTAAGTTTTATGCTTTCTATAAGACTCAAGAATGGTATCTAAAAATGACTAATGAATTTCTACAAGCTGCTAAATCAGCAGGATTTGATACAATTCAAGAACATAAGACCGCAGTAGCTAAGAAAATACAAGATTACGTAATATCTGGAGGTTTCTTGTTTGCTATGTGTGCGGCATGTGATACCATTGATATAGCTTTAGCATCTGATGGAACAAATATCGTACCGGAAGAAATTGATGGAATTCCAATGGATATTAATGCCCAAGAAAAAATGGATTTCACAAAAACTTTTGCTTTTGAGAATTTTACTCTTGTTACAGACCCGAATGTATATGAGTTTTCATCGATTGATATTGATGTTAGGAAAGAAGGTCTAAGGACTAATCCGAATACTTTTCAATTGTTCGAATTTAGTGCAAAAATCGATCCTATACCTACAATGTTAACTCAAAACCATGGAATTGTTATAAAAAACTTCTTAGGTCAAACATCAGGTTTTTATCAAGAATATATAAAAGATAGAATTACTATATTAGCAAAGACTCCAGAAACAAATATGGTAAAGTATATATACTCAAATTATGGTAAAGGATTTTTCTCTTTTTATGGGGGTCATGACCCAGAAGATTATCAACATTTTGTCGGAGACCCTCCTACTGATTTATCATTGTATCCCAATTCAGAGGGTTATAGGATTATACTAAATAATATTCTATTTCCTGCATCTAAAAAGAAACCGAGGAAAACTTTATGATTAAAAAATATATGATTTGGTTAGCAATTTTCCTTTTAATATTTATAATTAATTGCTCTACTGTGTTTTATTCTAAATTAGAAGAAGATATAAAAGAAGTAAACTATTTAG
>CAYUUC010000523.1:0-2153 GCA_964447635.1 uncultured Spirochaetia bacterium | reverse complement strand
TGAGAAAAAACCATATTTTATTCATTATCATATCTTTTATGCTGATTTTTCTACCAGCAGTAATTTCTTACTCTCAAGTAACAGGTAAATATCAATACGTAAACAAAGTCCTACTCTCAATGAAAAACATAAGCGATATCGAATCTATAGAACTTTATTGGATGGATGAAAATAGAGTCATCATGGTTCAGGATAGACAGGTCATGATATTAACTAATGATTTTGAAACTGAAGATAAAGTTGGGGATGATGCTACAGATATAACAGATGAAAACCAGGAAGGACCCATAAAAGTAAAGAAAGTAACCAATTTTTTGTGGGTATTGGATAGCGGAGTTTACTCTCCTATAGAATATATCAAGGAGTTAGACCTAATACTTCTGGTGGAAGAAACACCCGAACCACGCCTTCAGATGTTCGATGGTAATGGTGATTTCATGCACACTGTTTCGGATACACTAATGTATCAGGATTTTCGGATAGAATACATTAAGGAATTAGGTAAAGTAGTAATTTTGGTAAACCAGAACTTATTATTCTATGATTATAACAATAATGAATTCACTCCGATTGCGGATAATGTATTCGATTACACATATTATCCAGAAACTAAAGAGATACTTTTATTGGAAACTAACCAGAATAACTCAGATATATATAACCTAAAAATCATTAATCCTGCTACACTTGATTTGAAATTCTCTCAGGAACAAGTAACAGATGCCATTTTTTATCCTTTGAATAGTAAGTTATTCTATACGATACCCAATGAAACCAGCGGTATAGCATCCGTTTATGAAATCGATTATCCTAATAATCCTGAATCAGTCAAAGAAATCGTAGATGAAATAGCCTACAACGACTTTCTGGGGAATACGAAAAGCAATATTACACCTCCATATAAAGTTCCAGCAAAGATGTCCTTAAGGTATAACTCAAAGACCAATCTTTATGTATGGACACAACCTTCTAATGGTCAAGATGATACCCGTACTCTCATAATAACAGAAGCTTTCGACGCTGGAAGCATCACTTATACTTTTGATAATGTGCTAGATTATTCATATAACCAGTTTTCAGGTGATGTAATCCTATTCTACAAGGGGGAACCATTGGAAAATGGTAATGGTTATTACACACGAATTGAAACCCGTAATCTTAATGATGTTGAAAATCCTGCTATACTCACGGAAAAAGCTATAGAAGTGAGGAAAACTTTTGATTGGTATAAAGAAAAGAATATAGCATTGTTTATAGAAGAAATAAATAATGGCTATTCAGCTGTCTATTACGATGTTCGCGACAGGAAGAGGATATTCACCTCAAATCTAAAAGACCCTTCATCCTTTAAGTATTCAGAGATTATAGACAATCAGGTTATAAATACCGCTTTCATTAATAGCCAGGATATAGGCAAAGTGTGTTTATACTTCCCGGATTATTATAAGGGCATACTCTCCTTTGATAACGCATATTACTCTAAGTTGGATAAACCATACAGCAGGATAGCTATCCTGGAAATGGTCACTCACCCTGATGGCACAACAGAGTTAGCCATCTCTTTCTATCGTTGGAAAGGATATGGTAAAATGCCCAGCTTCTCACTAACTGCTTATGGGGGAATTGGCATAAACATATTAAGTCCGGATTATGTCCCGGTCTTATTCGATATTAACTTATCTTACCGGTTTTCCAGACAATTTTCAATAGGTGCGGGATTAAAAGCATTCTATACTAATATATTTGCTAAGTACTCTTTTATAAACACCCTCAGAACTGATGATATCACTTATGAACTGGGATTAAAAATGGGGATGGGATTCTTATTCCCTCCTGATTTCGGCTTAGGATTAAATGTATCCTTAGAGTATACCTATAACTTCTTAAGTTATATGGGATTATCCACAGAAATTGGTATACTTATAAATAGGAATTTCGGGGAAGATGTACTTATTTTGGATTACTCTGTAATTCCTTTCTTGAATATAGGCTTAATGTTCCATTTATAATTAAATACGACAATAAAGGAGAATTAATAAAATGAATAAAAATTTTTTTGTAATCATTATTCTTGTATTAATATTGTTAGCTGTGCTCTTTATAAGCTGTGACTACTACTGTAGCCTCTTCTACGGTTCAGATTATTGTGATGG
>CAYUUC010000522.1:0-2158 GCA_964447635.1 uncultured Spirochaetia bacterium | reverse complement strand
AATAGGATTACACTTCCCGGTTCGATATTCCTGGGATTAGTAGCGATAGCTCCTAATATCATAGCTAATTTATTCGGATTGCCTATGTCGTTTAGTGTATTGATGGGTGGAACATCATTACTCATTATGGTTGGTGTGGCATTGGATACGATAAAGCAGATAGAAAGCCATTTATTAATGAGGAATTATCCTGGATTCTTGAAGAAAGGAAAAATAAAAGGTAGAAGATAAGTTCTATTAACATAGAGAAGTAAGGAGAAAAAGATGAAAGTAAGAGCAAGCGTAAAACCAAGATGTGAACATTGTCGGGTAATAAAGAGGAAAGGTGTTGTGAGAGTAATATGTAAACGACACCCGAACCATAAACAAAAACAAAAGTAATAGATAAAAGAGGAGCTTATAAAATATGGCACGTATAGCTGGTGTAGATTTACCAAATAAAAGGACAGAAATAGCCTTAACTTATATATATGGCATTGGTCGTTCTACCGCTCAAAAGATATGTAAAGAAGCTGGTGTCAGCATGGATACTAGGATGAATGATGTATCTGAAGAAGATTTATTAAAAATAAGGAATTACATCGAAGAAAATCTTAAGGTGGAAGGAGATTTGAAATCCGAAAGGAAGCAGAACATAAAAAGACTTATGGATATCAAATCCTATCGAGGGATTAGACATATTAGGAAACTCCCGGTAAGAGGGCAGAAGACACGTACGAATGCCAGAACAGTTAAAGGTGGTAAAAAGACTGTTGCTAAGAAGAAGAAATAAAATTTGATTTATTTTATTATTCTATTACATTAATATTTTGAAAAATAGAAAAAGGAAGAAAGGAGCGTAAGAATTGGCTCGAGGAAAGAGAACATCGCAGAAAAGGAAAGAGAGAAAGAATATAATATCCGGTATGGCTCATATTAAGTCTACATTTAATAATACCATTGTGACAATAACAGACCTTAACGGTAATGTAGTAAGTTGGGCTAGCGCTGGTAATATGGGATTCAAGGGGGCGAGGAAAAGCACACCCTACGCAGCTCAGATAACGGCAGAATCCGCAGCTAAAAAAGCAATGGACCATGGCTTAAGACAAATCGAAGTAAATGTAAAAGGTCCAGGAGTGGGTAGAGAGTCAGCAATTAGGTCTCTTCAAGCAGTAGGATTGAAAATAACTGTAATAAGAGATGTAACTCCTATACCTCATAATGGCTGTCGTCCTCCAAAAAGAAGAAGAGTTTAATCATTTTTTTTAGATTATCTTTATATAATTAATTTTATTTATTAATATTTACAAAATACAATACACTACGTAGTAGTGATTTTTAATAAGCAGGCTAATAATCTAATTAAGGATTAATTTTAATAGAAAACAAAGTCTGCTGCTTAATAATGTTAGTAATACGATATTGGAGAATGTATAAATGGGAAGATATTTAGGACCTGTCTGTAAGTTGAATAGAAGATATGGAGTTAACCTGGAACTTAAAGGAAGGAATAGTAATGGAGGAACTAAGAAAAAATCTCCTCCTGGTGGTAATGTAGGAAGAAGGAGACAGTTATCAGAATATGGAAAACAGCTTAGAGCTAAACAGATTATTAAACGATGGTATAACCTTCAGGAAAAGCAATTTAAACGAACATTCAAAGAAGCAGCAAGGAGAAAAGGAAAAACTGGTGATAATCTATTAACTCTACTTGAAACCAGATTGGATAATGTGGTTTATATCTCTCATCTATGTGTTTCTAAAAGACAGGCTAGACAACAAGTTAGTCATAGACATGTGAAAGTGAATGGACAAATTGTTAATATCCCTTCTTATAAAGTTAAAGAAGGTGATGAGATTGAAATCGTGGAGAAGTTCAAGAAAAACAGGATAATATTGGAATCATTAAAAAATGTATCAAACGCACCTACTCCGAAATGGTTGGATATTGATGTGGATAACGCTAAGGTTAAAGTACTCTCTCTACCAGAAAGAGCAGATATCAATATACCTGCTGAGGAACAATTGGTTGTAGAGCTTTATTCTAAATAATCACCTTATTAATACAATTAAAATTCCGATTTTTTATTATACTGGATAGGAATAAATAAGAATAAAGCTTTTCATTATTAAAAACAAACAGGGAGTAATATTATATGCCACAAAAGAATCTACT
>CAYUUC010000521.1:0-2159 GCA_964447635.1 uncultured Spirochaetia bacterium | reverse complement strand
CAAATGTTGATAATAAAAATAATATAAAGATGAAATCCATAGAAGGATTATCTTCATCTTCTTTAATGACCAAGGAAGTTTTGAAGAAATTGAATACCTATAGAGAAAAAGTCGGATTACCTAATGTTAACCTTAGTTTATCTCTAAATGAAGGGGCATCTTTGCATACTCATTATATGTACCAAAATAAAACTGTAACCCATTTACAAAAACCAGCTAATCCAGCTTATAACCCTCTTGGAGCAAATATAGGTCTACAAAGTATTTTAGCTGGAAATGTTACAAATGGAATTGAAGCTTTAGATTTGTGGATGAATTCTCTTTATCATAGGCAATATTTATTGAATCCAAGTCTTACAGATATCGGTTTTAATTTTCAAAAAGGTTTCGCTACCTTAAGTTTAGGTATAGATAATGAAACAGTAAGCAATAACAATATTAACAATATTATGAGTTATTCCTATGAAATTCAACCAATAATCTATCCTTTTGATGGACAGCAAGACGTCCCTATCAAGTTCGATACTATAGAATCACCCAATCCAGTACCAGATTATCTATCATTACCTACTGGTCCTTTTATAACTGTTAATTTTAGTAAATTGAATTATATTAAAAATATAAACAAAGTCATGATTACAGATGAAAATGGAGAAAAAATACCTTATACATACTTTACTATGAAAAATAAAAATTATGTCCTCGCCATTTTACCTGAAAAACCATTATCATATAATCAAAAAGTAATTGTAGAGGTAGATTTGGATGTAATATTAAACTCAAGTGAAAACTCTATTGATACTGATTCAATTTTCAATTATAAGAATACATGGAGTTTTAAAACCATTTCCAAATAAATAATGATAAAAAATTATGAAAAATGCCGATATAGAAATTTAAGAAAAAATCTAAAAAATATAGGCATTAAACCCATGAAGGAAAATAATAGAAATACATTAAACAGACGGAAATTTCATTTAATTTCTATTAGTGTATTATTTATTATATTATCTTTTTTAATATCGATAAACCTAAATGCTAATAATCAAATAACAAATAATATCATATTTGATGATAATTATACTTATATAAGTCTAATAAAACCAGTAATTAGCCAAAATATATCATATAATTCTAATCTGGATAATAATAATGACTTCCCTATGTTAGTTTATAGGGTTAAGAAAAATGAAAATTTCACCACCATAGCTGAAAAACTAAAAACCGACTTATCTACAATATACTCTATAAATAATATCAAACAAGATGGTAATATTATTCATCCTGGACAAAAATACCTAATTCTCCCAGGAAAAAAAGGATTACTTCACAAAGTAAAAAAAGGTGAAACCATAACTGATATTGCTAATTTATATAAGGATTATGGGGTCACTCTAAGGGATATCTTAATTGAAAATGATATCTTAGAAGAAGATTCTATAAGGGAAGGTGAAAATCTATTTATACCTGGAGCTTCACTATCCGGTAATGAAATTATTGAAAGAAGTAATCCTAAATGGATATTACCTATACAAAAGTATCGAAGCTATATTACAAGTGAATTCTCAAGGTGGAGAACAATATGGATTAATGGAAGAAAATATTCAGGACCTCACAAAGGTATAGACATCGCTAATAGAAACGGTGTTGGTACAAATATATACGCTGTTAGAAAAGGTGTTGTTTCTTTTGTGGGATATAAAACCGGTTATGGTAGAGTTGTTTATATAAACCATGGTGATGGTTATCATACCAGATATGCTCATCTATCCAAATATATAGTAAAAAAAGGTCAAAGAGTAAATCAAGGCGATATCATAGCTAAAATGGGTAATACTGGTAGAAGCACAGGACCTCATCTACATTTCGAAATCAGATATAAAGGCATAGCTAAGAATCCCAAAAACATTATCAGAGAACTATATAATATCAGAAACAAATAATTTATAAGTTATATGATGATATATTAAAGAAATGACTGTTAGCAAATATATTAAATCCTATCTATATACCCTTATTAATTTGTTATTTTTATGGTAAATAATCATTACTTATTATTAACATAAGTTAAACCAAAGTGTCTTATGGAAGACCATTTTAAGTATATTGACCAGATTAATAATATATAAGATAAAATTTAAATTAAACCATAATAAACT
>CAYUUC010000520.1:0-2165 GCA_964447635.1 uncultured Spirochaetia bacterium | reverse complement strand
GTTTTTCATCCAATTTAATTCATTTTTAACAATAACATACATTTCATTTCGTTTGGTTAGGAATTGGCTGATAAAATTTTTACTAAAGAAATTGAAATCTTTTCTTAGAATCTTTTCCTTGATAAAATAAAATTCATGCAATGTTAAGCCTATTTCCTCACATCTATTTATTAGCTTGGTATAAAGCTTACCACCAAATCTCGGAAAACAAGTTAGGGCTGCTATAAATATGGTTGTGTTGTCCATTTCGCTTTTAACTCCTAAATTAAAGTTTTAACAAGGGTAAAAACGTATATGTTGCTGACTTTCATTTCAATAAGTTTTTTTGAACATTCATCTATTGTTTTACCCGTATCATAGATATCATCTATAAGCAATACATTCTTTCCTTTTAATATTGGAAAGTAGTCTTCATCTATAAAGAATACATTCTTTACATTATGCACTTTTCTTTTTAAGGTTTTCATATTTTTTTGAGGTCGGATGTTCTTTACTCTATCTATTACATTAATAAATTTTAATTTAAAATATGACTTGTTTAGTTCTTTTTCTAAATCCAGGGTAAATTTTTCCATAAAAGTGTGGTTTGAAAAAGAAGGAGCTATACATAAAAAGTCAATATTTTTCGGATATTTGTTTATAATTATAGAAGAAGCGATTTCCACCCATTTTTGGCTTATTTCGGTCTTATTCTGATATTTAGTTTGCCATAATTCCTCTCCTATATCGGTTCTTTTAGATTCATGGTTTTCGATATTTGTATATAGTGAGATTGCATAACCGATTTCATAATTGGTTGATTTTGGTAATATTGGATTGTAAGAATTTAGGAATTGATGTACCTTATTCTGATAGTATGAGATATCGATATCTTTATCAATCCAATCACTGGAAAACAAAGTATTGTTCATCTTATCTTTTATAGTAAACTGGTATCCCATGTATTTCATAAGCCATTCCCATTTACTCTTGGTTTGGTCTAGTTTTGCATAGTTGTTCATAGAGTTTAGCTTTTGGTATTTAGTATGTCTTTTTTTATCGCTTATTTTCATGTTTTCCTTTTTAAGAGGTTTTGATTTATAATAAAGTCCTGCTTTCTTTTTAACGATACTGGTATCTTTTAGGTTTTCCAAGATATCTCTGGTTTCTTTAATACCGACATTGCTGATGAAAGAGATTTTCGATAAGTTTCTGCCCTGTATTTTATTTAATGAAGAGTAAACTTTATGATATTTATTAAGCGATGGTTTGTTTTTATCGATAAGCTTCCTTAATAGTTCGATATCTTTTTCATCGTAGAATAGTATGGCGCTAGATGGTAGACCGTCTCTTCCGGTTCTTCCAATTTCCTGTATATATGCTTCTGGGGATAATGTTAAAGCAAGGTGAATGACGAAGCGTAGGTTCTTTTTGTTTATACCCATACCTAAGGCATTAGTAGTTATGGTGATCAGATTATCGTTATTCATGAAATTATCTAATACCTGGTTCTTTTTACTAACCAATTTGGAATGATATTTTTGTATAGGATAATTAAGTGATTTCAAAAATTGGTAAGTGATTTCAACAGAATTTTTTGTTGGACAATATATAATTCCCGGGAATTCCATTCTGGATATGTAATATAAGAGATATGCGAATTTTTCAATTATTCCGCAGGTCTTTATCGTATATATTGAAATATTTTTCCTATAGCAGGATTTATTGTATTGTTGCATTTTTATTCTAAATGGAATCATATTCATTACATCTTTCATAATCTCTTCATTTGCTGTTGCTGTTAGGCATATTATGCTATGATGATTGTTATTATTTGATATAAGCCTGGTTATGATTTTCGAAATCCTGGAATAAGCGGGTCTAAAATCATCACTCCATAAGGATAAGCAATGAACTTCGTCTATGACTATATTTCGAAATCTATAGTCTATGATGATTTCTTCTTCAATCTCCATTTTTTCTGGTGATGTAAATACGAACAAAGCTTCATCAATCCTATTTTTGAGGGTCTCTTTCTTGATTTCGCTTAAAATGATAGCCTTATTTTTTCCTAGTCTTTGGTTGATAATATTCTTTTGTTGGTTCATAAGTTGTATTAATGGTGATATGATTAGGGTTTTTTCCTTAAGTATAGTTCCAGCTGTAATAAAACATAGTGATTTACC
>CAYUUC010000519.1:647-2177 GCA_964447635.1 uncultured Spirochaetia bacterium | reverse complement strand
GAATAAAAACACCTGAAAATATAGTATAGTAAATAAATAAGTGTTAATAAAAATACAATCATAACTTAATTATGGAGATTTAATTGAAATCTATAACAGTAAGTGAATTAAAAAATGTTGCATCTATTGAAGAAATTATTGGAAATTATCTTAATATAAAAAAAGCTGGAACTAATTATAAAGCTTTATGTCCTTTTCATCAAGAAAAAACTCCTTCTTTTATTATCAATCCTGAGAAAAAATTTTACCATTGTTTTGGTTGTGGTGAACATGGAGATGTTTTTTCTTTTATTATTAAATATAAAAATAAAAGTTTTAAAGAAGCAGTGAAAGAAGTTGCTGATTATTATGGTTATGAAATTAAAAGTGAGTACTTTAAGTATAATAATAAATCCAATACAGATTTGCTCATAAAAATAAACAATATCGCTTTACAAGAATATAGAAATCTTTTAAAAAACCAAGAACTTGGAAGAATAGCAAGGGAATACCTAAATAAAAGAAAAATAAAAGATAATATTATAGAGATTTTCGGACTAGGTTATGCTCCTGATAAATGGGATACCATAACCAATCTATTAAAAAAAACAAATATTGATGAAAAAATAATAGAAAAAACAGACCTTATTAAATACAACAAAGAACATAATAAAAAATACGATAGATTCCGTCATAGGATAATTTTTCCAATATATAACCTAAATGATGAAGTTTTAGGTTTTGGTGGAAGAACTTTAGGACAAGGAAAGACCACCGGTAATGAACCTGTTAAATATATTAATTCTTCTGAAAATGAGATATTTAAGAAAAGAACTTTACTTTATAATCTAAACCTGGCTAAGAATGAAATCAAACAAACCAAAACTGCTATAATAACAGAAGGGTACTTGGATGTAATAGCATGCTATCAATTTGGATTTAAGAATGTAGTTGCTCCTATGGGAACAGCTTTAACCATTGACCAATTGAGAAAATTGGAGAATATTGCTGAAAGGGTAATTCTATTATTTGATGGAGATAAAGCAGGTTTTAGAGCGGTTATAAAGAATATTGATATTGTATTACAAACTAAAATGGATGTAGAAGTTACAACATTACCTAATGATTATGACCCATATGATTATCTTTTTGAGTATGGAAAAGAAGGCTTAGAGAGACTTATAGAAGATTCTGAAAATGGGTTAGATTTTAAAATAAAATATTTATCAAAATCATATGATATGTCTTCACCAAAAGGTAAGGAAAACTTTATTAAACATGCTTTGTATTTTATCAATAGAACCGGGAATAGAATTTTATACGATATAGCTCTTAAAAAGATATCACAGATATCACAAATATCCGAGAATACAATAAGAAAAGAATTTACCAAGAAAAACAAAAAAGAAATCTATAAAAAACAAGAAAGTATTCAACAGATTAAAGAATCTACAGAAAACAAATTTCAAAAGATCATTTTATGTATATTATTAGCAAATCCTAACGAGGTAGAAGATTATATAGTAAAACTACCAGAAAATATATTTAAGA
>CAYUUC010000519.1:0-637 GCA_964447635.1 uncultured Spirochaetia bacterium | reverse complement strand
AAGGTATTTGAAATTATTAAAGATATGATTATAAAAGAAGAATATTTAAATATAAATATTATATATGATTATCTTGCTGATGAAGAAAAAAATCTCTATCAAAAACTATCTCAATCTATAAATGAATATAAAGCAGATAGCACAACCATAGAGCAAATGCTTAATGAAACCATCAATAACCTAAGGATTATTAATATAGAAAAAAGAATTAAAGAAAATGATGTAAATACTAAACAAGCAAGTGAAGCTGGCAATCTAGTTCTATTATCACATTATATGGAAGAAAGGCAGTACTTACTTAATGAAAGAGCTAAACTAAATAAGCTAAAATATCACATGAATGGGGATTAGACTTTATCAAAGCTAAATGGAGACTGGTATCTTAATCTTTTGTCCTGGAACAATATTAATTGATATATCCGGATTAAATTCTGATATATCACCAATGGTTATATTATATCTATTAGCTATAGATATCAATGTATCCCCTTTTTCTACAACATAAATAATGTATTCGATATCCTTATCTGATATCTTATATTCCTCTTCTTCTTCATCTTCTATAGAATAATCTAAACTAATTTCATAATCTTGAGCATCTTCAGCAATTTCTACTAATTCTGTATTTTCTATCTCA
>CAYUUC010000518.1:0-2178 GCA_964447635.1 uncultured Spirochaetia bacterium | reverse complement strand
CTATATTAATGATTTTCTATTAACTGTGTAGAAAGTCTTTTTAAGAACCAGCATAATCATATTTAGCGAATTCCATGTTAAAACTTGCTCTGCCTTGAGAACGACTCCGTAGGTCAGTTGCATATCCAAAAAGCTTGGATAGTGGAACTTCAGAATGAATAATCTTGGTATTAAGCTTATCTTCTATATTATGGACTTTACCGTTTTTAGCATTCAAGTCCCCGATGATGTCACCCATATACTCAGGCGGGGTGATAATGGTTACATTCATGATTGGTTCAAGCAAGATGGGATTAGCCTTTTCGATGGCTTGTTCAGTAGCCTCTCTGGAAGCTTCACGGAATGCAATATCGTTGGAATCCAGTTTATGATGAGAACCCCCTCTCAGGACAACCTTGATATCGATTACCGGATATCGCCTTATTGGTCCGCGGGTTAAAGCGGCTTTTATTCCTTCTTCGATTGGTTTTATAAATTCCTTTGGGATGTCTTCATAATCTGAACGATTGGTGAATTTGAATCCGTCACCTCTATCCATTGGACTGACTTCTATTATCACATGACCATAGAAGTTCATGTTAGAGGTTGATTTGATATATTGTCCTTCTTGTTTGTAATCAGTGGTGATAGTTTCTCTATATTGTACACGAGGACTGGTATCATAGACATCTACTTTAAAGTCAGTTCTAAGCCTTGATTTTATAATCTCAAGGTGGAGTTCTCCCATACCGTTAATCAGGATTTGTCCACTTTCTTCATCTAGATTTACGATGAAGGTAGGGTCTTCTTCTTCTATGATTCTCAGAGCATTCATCAGTTTCTCCATATCAGCATTGTACTTAGGTTCTATCGCTTCGTATATTACCGGTTCTGGGAACTTAATGTCTTCCAATAAAAAGTCAGAGTGAGTATCGAGTATGGTATGCCCGGTTTTGATGTCAACATTTCCTACTATAGCTACAATCTCACCAGCGTAGGCTGAGTCAACATTCTCTAGTTTGTTTCCGTGTAGATGAACTAGACGATTGATTTTAATCTTCTTTTGGTTGGTTGAGTTATAGATTGTATCTCCAGTCTTTAGCTTCCCGGAATAGATTCTAATATAAGTTAATACACTAAAGGTAGCATTAGCCATAACTTTGAATGCTAGTGCGGTTAATGGTTCTTTCTCCGTTGAGTGTCTGACTACTTCTTTACCTTTATTGTCAGTCCTTACTATAGGAGGAATATCATCCGGTGATGGTAGAAATCTTGCTATAGAGTCCAATACCTTTTGTACACCTTTGGATTTAAATGCTGAACCGCATATAACGGGGAATATCTCGCTTTTTAGTGTTCCCGTCCTGATAGCGGTGTAAAGGTCTTCCGGTTGGATTGGTTCTTCATCAAGATACTTCTCGTATATTGTATCGTTATAATCTGATGCTACTCCGATTAGCTTCTCTCTATACTCTTTAGCTTTTGATTGGAGTTCTTCTCTGATTTCTTTTTCTATAACTTTATCATTCTCAAAGTGTAGTTCTTTCATTATGATGAGGTCAATTACACCCTCGAAGGTATCAGCTTGACCGATTGGTATTTGCAAAAGGGCTGTCTTCGCTCCTAGTTTGTCATGTATAGATTGTACAGAGTCGAGGAAATCTGCACCAAGTTTATCCATTTTGTTTATATAAGCTACTCTAGGTATGAGGTAATGGTCAGCCTGCCTCCATACTTTCTCTGATTGAGGTTCAACACCCTTAGCTCCATCGAAGACTACCACCGAGCCATCCAGTACCCGTAATGCCCTTTCCACCTCAGCTGTGAAGTCCACATGTCCCGGTGTATCGATAAGGTTAATGCGGTATTCCTGGTTATTAAGCTTCCAATAGAATGTGGTGGCAGCACTTGTAATGGTTATCCCCCTTTCCCTTTCATCCAGCATATAGTCAAGTTCGGTGTTTCCATCGTCTACATTGGTTATCTTGTGGTGGATTCCGGTAAAGTATAGCATTCTTTCGGAGAGTGTAGTCTTCCCTGCGTCGATATGAGCTATGATACCGATATTACGGACTAGTTTCATTGGTGTTTGTCTTGCCATTAGTTGTTGCCTCCGTTAATGGGGTTTTTAGTAAATTATTAATGTAATATAACTCAGCTTTAAGTTAAACTCAATATTTTTACTATTCGGAAGATAGC
>CAYUUC010000517.1:0-2188 GCA_964447635.1 uncultured Spirochaetia bacterium | reverse complement strand
TTACTTACTCGTAGATTTTGCAAGCTATGATTCATCGGGTGAACTTGATTCTCTGAGTTGGGAAATCATAGTTGACGGAAGTTATTTGACCATGGAAGAACCTGATATAGGAAAACCCTATGAAAAACTCTATTACTATAAAATTGATGTGGTTGGCGTAGATGATACAGTTTTCATAACCGGTACTTATGATGTACCTTTTGATATGACTCCTAACTCGGATTACAGAGCAATAGCAATATGGAAGAACGGTAATTACCTCTATGATTATAAAGATGCCGCGAATAGCATTTATTACAGACTGGGATGGGATGCAATAGATTTCTATCCTATAGACTAATCATAGACTAATCATAGACTAATCTATTAATAGAAGCGGGGGTTATATGTATAATCCCCGTTTTATCAAAAATCAATCATTTAATCCAAATTCCAAAATGAACTTAGTCCCATCATGCCTTTCTATCTTAAGTTGACCATCTATTTGCTTGCTAAGCATATCGACAAGTCTTAGACCAAAACCGGGTGCTTTATCCGGACTAATGGATTCTGGCAATCCTTTACCATTATCTTGAATCAATAATAAAACCTTATCATCATCTTTAGTAGTAGATACTTTTATCTTCTTTTTTCCATTCTCACTATAATTGAAAGCATATTTCATGGAATTGGTAAGCAGTTCATTTACTATTATTCCTATAGAGAATACAATCTTAGCATCCACGATAAAATCATTGATGTCCTTCTCTATGATAATTTCTTTACGATGTTCGAAATTTTCTACAATTTCATCAATCAATGTTGTTAAATAATCCCTGATAGATGTTTTCTGGAAATCAGTAGAGCGATACAACTTATCATATAAAACCTGCATACTGCGAATCCTGTTCTGGGCATTTTTGAGTGCCTTTACTGATTCTTGATTGGTCATGGATTTAGATTGTAGCTTCAATAGACTGACTATGGTATTCATATTGTTCTTTATACGATGGTGGACTTCTTTAAGGATTATGTTCTTTTCCTCCAGTAGCTTTTGTATCCGCTCTTCATTCATCTTACGGGTGGTTGTATCATGAGCTAAGGCATAGGTCATACCTCTTTCCGGTATAGGATGGGAATTCCAGTTCAACCATCTATAAGAACCATCCTTACATCTATAACGGTTCTCAAAAGCTATTACAGATACCCCTTCCCGAAGCTTCTTTTTTATCACTTCCTTCGTAGATTCTATATCATCAGGATGTATAAAATCGAGGAAAGGCTTGCTTATCAACTCTTCCTCAGAATAACCGAGGACTCTTTCAAAAGCAGGATTGACTTTTACAAAAGTAGCTGTATTTATATCAGCAACACATATTAGGTCTTCAGCCATATCCCAAATTAACTTATAAGCTTCCTCTGCTTCGACTCTCTCTGTGATATCCATTATTATACCTTCATAAACAAGGATATTGCCCTTATCATCCCTTTTTATAGTAGTCATATCTTCAACCCATTTTACCTTGCCTTCTGAAGTGATAATTCTATAAGGCTGATGAGTGAAAGCCTTTCTATCTTTTTCCGTACTAAATATATTTATTTCTTTGTTAGCTCTTTTCAAGTCATCTGGATGTATTATTAGTGAATAATATATATTCTTGGATATTAATTCTTCCTTTGACCACCCTAAAAGTTGTTGAGCATTATCAGATATATATTCAATCGGCCATCCTTCTTCATTCTTCCATACAACAGCGACTGCTGGAGTTCTATTTATGATATCATTGGCACGTTTAAGCTCTTTCTCGGTCTGTATCCTTTCTGTGACTTCCTGAGTTGTTCCAATTATCCTATGGGGTTTACCTAAGTCATCCCTTATTAACTTACCATAAGAGTTCAACCAGTGTATGCTTCCATCAGGCCAAACCACTCTATAAGTGATATCAAAATCAGACTCGGTATTTAGTGCTCGCTGGAATGCATCCATCCATTTCTGTTTGTCATCTTGGTGTAAATAAGTCTGAACATCTTCGATATTTCCCACAAATTCTTCCATAGGAATACCAAAAAGGGAAGCATGTTCACCGGACCAATCAACCTTTCCGGTATTTACATCCCAATCCCATATACCCATATTAGCTGCGTAAATAGCTAAATCCAATTTGTTTTTGTATTCTAAGAGAGCTTCTTCTGTACGCTTATAATCGGT
>CAYUUC010000516.1:0-2193 GCA_964447635.1 uncultured Spirochaetia bacterium | reverse complement strand
GGAGGGCGGTTTCCAGCTCTAACCTCTCAATAGCAGACCTGTTCATGGTTTGAGAGTAGAACTGATAGTTGTTCTTACCTCGATTCTTTACATAATGCATGGCTGATTCAGCATTCTTGAGTAAGGTTTCCATATCTTTCCCATCGAATGGATAGATGGATAAACCTGCACTAAGGGTAATGAATACCTCTTTATCTTCTATTATCATAGGTTTGGATACTTCTTCGATAATCTTCTTGACCTTGGTAGCAGCGGTTATAGTCCGTATCATGTTGGTTAATACTATGGCAAACTCATCTCCGCTAAGTCTTGCTATGGTATCACCTTTACCAATACATCCTTTAAACATGTCCGCCAGCTTAACCAGCAGTTCATCACCTGAGATATGACCGAGAGTTTCGTTTATAAGTTTAAAATTGTCTATATCGATGTAAATAAGAGCGACCATGTGAATCTGTTCATCCATTTCGGCATTGAGCACCGCCTGATGTAGTCTATCCAGAAGAAGATTTCGGTTAGGTATTCCGGTTAACGGGTCATAGTTAATCAGCTTCCTGATTTGTTCCTCAGACTCCTTCGATTTTGAAATGTCCATTGACATGCCGATATAATGTGTGAGATTACCATTATCATCTTTGATAGCCGAAATTGATAACCAAGCAGGATATATCTCACCATTCTTACGCCTGTTCCATATCTCACCCTGCCAATGTTCCTCTTTTATTAAATACTCCCACATATTATGATAAAAAATATTATCATGTTTATCTGACTTTATAATGCTGGGATTTTTGCCGATTATCTCATCTTTGGAATAACCGGTTA
Source organism: uncultured Spirochaetia bacterium (assembly GCA_964447635.1). Classification (GTDB taxonomy): domain Bacteria; phylum Spirochaetota; class UBA6919; order CAYUUC01; family CAYUUC01; genus CAYUUC01. The sequence goes on along the minus strand of CAYUUC010000516.1, from coordinate 1,368 downwards.
TCTCTGAGAACGACTGGTTAGCGTCGATTATTGTCCCATCGGGTTTGGTTATGACTATGCCTTCGTTGCTATTTTCGAAGACTTTTGCGATGAGTTTAAGGTTATGCCGGGTCTTCTTAAGTTCGGTTATGTCCTGCCCGTATATGTTAAGGTAACCTAATTCTTTCAATGGAACTATATTCAGCCAGAGGGATTTATTGTTAAGTTCAACTTCGATATTTTTGTTTTCACCATCATTATATATATTTTTGATTAAACTGCGATAGTAACTCGCTTCGTATACTCCGGAGTCCTTCGTCCATAAGTTCAACAATTCTTCCCCGGTTTTATTAGTGTAAAGTATATCGAAATCTTTGGATATTCTTACCACAGGATAAGGGTTTTCGTCGGGTAGTTTCGCCATATCTTTTATCTCTTGTTCGATTTTTTCCTTCTCTGTCACATCGACAGCCATACTAATAACCATCTTTTCCCCTTCTGAGGTGCAACCAAGAGGGGCTGTGGTGAAGTTCCATTTCAAAATACTACCGTTTTTACTGACAATTCTTACATTTTCTTCCACATATTTCTTATCGATTTTATATAGATTCGTTATTATCTCCTTATAAGGCTTTTCTTCACCTATGTGTCCGAGTTTTACCCAATCCTGAATACTTGGTATATCATCCAAAGTGTATCCGGTAAGTTGAGTCCATGCTTCATTTATGAGTAGGACTATCCCGCCATCTTTATGGAGCATAATGGGTAGTGGTGCGTTCATAACAGCTTTTCTGAGTCTCTGTTCGCTATCCTTAAGTTCGTTCTGATATTGCTTTCCATCGCTTATATCTTCCCCTATAATCAAAATTTCATCGATATCTTTTACTTTCTTGTCTATCATTAGAGAGGTTCTCCAGCGGATAAACCTTTCCTTATAAGATTTTGATACAAAATTCGATTCTATAGGTTTGATATGTTCTTTGATATTAGGTTTTTCTATCATAGTCTGGATTATATCTACTATGTCTTTAGGTATAGGCGTATCATTAAGGTTCTTTCCTATAAGCTCTTCTTCGGGTATTTCCAGAGTTTCTATGGTTTTTTTGTTTACTATTTCAATGTTTAGTTCCTTATCTACATATAGTATCATTAAATTAATTGCGTTTAGATGCTGGTTTAGTTTATTCTTCTGTTTGAAGGTGATTTCATAAAATTTAATCCTACGCTGTTTCAATATCGAACCGAGGATGAAACCGAAAATTGAGAATAATACTGATATTACAATACTTTCTATCAACCGGTAAGATAAAGCTCCTTGTATAAAATAACTCTTTATTGAGGATTCAGATGTATTAAAAAATATATAATCTATATATGGTACAATCAGCC
>CAYUUC010000515.1:909-2225 GCA_964447635.1 uncultured Spirochaetia bacterium | reverse complement strand
ATATATAATATAAAGAAGGACTTCAAAATTGGAACTATTAAAACCTACATTCGATTTAGGCGATGTTAGAACTAAATCGTTGAATAATTTGATAGAAAAGATTAACAATAATGAATACAAAATAACTCATATCAAGAAATGCCCTTTCTGTAGTAGCAAAGATTATGATATAGTAGCAGAGAGAGACCGATTTGGTATTCCTATCCAGGCACAGTTGTGTAAGAATTGCGGATTGATATATTGTAATCCGGTTATAGAGCAAGACTCATTACCAATGTTTTATAATAACGAATATCATACATTAACTTTCGGTGAAAAGGCAAAGCAGTTCCTATTTAATCCTAACCAGGGGATGCATATATACAATTACTTAAAAGAACTAATCATAAACAAAGACTCCGATGAAATTATTATTGGGGAGGTCGGTTCCGGCTCTTGTGATATTTTATCTTATATCAAAAGTCAAAATGATTACCTGAAGAAAGATATAATAGTGTATGGTTCAGAGTATTCCGATGAATATGTTAATATAGCTAAGGAGAGATATGATATAACGGTATTCAAAGGTGGTACAGAGGCTTTCATCGATAATGATATTAAAGTTGACTTCCTAATATTAAGTCATGTCTTTGAGCATATGTTGAATTTGAATAAAGAGCTGGATTTGATAAAACAGGTATTAAAGAATGATGGATATCTTTATATTGAGGTTCCCGGGGTCTTAAACATTATTCACAATAATCCTGCTTATGATTATAGCTATGAGAGATATAGAATTATAGCCCATAATTATGACTTCTCTTTTGTTACCATAAGAAATATATTAGAATCTAATGGTTTGAAACTTATTAAAGGTGATGAGGTTATTAGAACTGTTTCTACTATCACAGAAGAATACAATAATCCCATTAAAAATGATTATCATAGAATTAGTCATTACTTAAATCATATTTTACCGTCTTTAAGCGAGGAGAGAAATCTTGCTTTATACTACTCTATGGTTGATATCGATGAAATAAGAAAGTTTGAGAATGATAAAAAAGTCTGTGATGAAAACATTAAAAAGTTGCAACAAGACTTGAAAGTCCGTGATGCTAAGTTAGCTAAGCTCCATCAAGACATTGAAATTCGAGATGAAATCATCCGTAAGAAACAGCATGGCTTAGAAGTCCGTGATGATAAGATAGATAGGATGCAAAAAAGCATTGAGAACCGTGATGATAAGATAGATAGGATGCAAAAAAGCATTGAGAACCGTGATGCTAAGTTAGCTAAGCTCCATCAAGACATTGAAATTCGAGATGAAATCATCCGTA
>CAYUUC010000515.1:0-809 GCA_964447635.1 uncultured Spirochaetia bacterium | reverse complement strand
AAGTCCGTGATGATAAGATAGATAGGATGCAAAAAAGCATTGAGAACCGTGATGAGTTTATAAAGAGTTTGCAAAATATTATAAAAAGCCGTGATGAAACCATAAATAGAATACAAAAAGAACTAAAAAGTAAAAATGAAAAAATCAATTTAATATATAACTCAAAAAGCTGGAAGGTAGGTAACTTTCAGATAAGATTACTTAAGAAGTTATTTGGATGGTTGCCTTTTGCTAAAAAAAGGAGTATAAAAGGTTAAACAAATGTCGAATAGAATAGGAAAAAGAGCAAGAACCAATTATTATCTACAAGCAATAAAGAATGAGAAAGGTATATTTAAAAAGCTAAAGACTTTAATTCTATTTTTCTTTTCTTTTCTCGCTATGGGCATAACAAAGAAAGATACTAAAGACCTATTCAATATTATAAAGATTATCTTTAATAGGCTTTTCAGAAGAAAGAAAATCGTAGTTATAAAGAAAGAATGTGCATCTTTACCGGGTCGAATAGGTAAAATTGAGGGTAAATCCAGGGTAGCATCAGAAGAGGATGATAAGGGCTTCTTAATGCATGGACCATATATTAAATTTCCTAAAGGGACTTATAGACTGGTCTTATTATATAATAACACAGACCAAAACAGTTGTGACTGGGATATATTTTTTAATGGGAATAAGAGAATATTAAAAAGCGGTAAATTACAGGTGGGGAAAAATAATACGCTAGAAATAGATTTTAAAATAGATGAGGAACTCTCACGAGTTAATATGGAGTTTAGATTATTTTACAATAAAATAGGAAAAGTAAAAGC
>CAYUUC010000514.1:0-2231 GCA_964447635.1 uncultured Spirochaetia bacterium | reverse complement strand
GAGGGGGATTTAGGGGGTCGGGTTTAGAAATTCCACAACATTTAACTAAAGAGCGTAATTAATTAGTTTACGATAAGTTTTTATTAAATTATATTTCATTAAGTCAAGGTTAAAAGTGTAATATATAGTATATATTATTTTATTATATGTTCGTTGAATATTTTTATGCAGGAGTTTAATGTTATGAATAAGAGAAGAATCTTACTTTCAGTATTGATTATATTTATGGTTTGTGGAATATTATTTTCACAAGATGATGGAGGGGATTACAACTATGAGAATACTTATTATGAAACAACCTATGAATACCCCAGTGCAAATGTCATTCGCTCAGATTTGAAACTTTCCAAGTATTACGGAGACGGTCGATATGTACCTATAGCGAGTGGAGATATCCTACCCGCTATTACCGAAGATGACGCCCTCGAACGATATGTGACCATTCTTCACAATAGTGATGGCGAATCTTCAATGCTAGCCGATGATTACTCGGGAAGTATCGCTCAATTCGCCGCTGTAGTGAATCAGCTTAGGGAAGAAGCTGGTGATGAGAATACGCTGTTATTCTCATCGGGAGACAATTTCTTAGCTGGTGCCCAGTATCAGGTATCCGAAGGAAGGCTGGAAGCTCGTGCCTTGAACCTTATGAATTATGATGCTTCGGCTATTGGTAACCATGAGTTTGACTTCGGACCGGATGTTTTCGAGGATTTCGCCCAGAGTCTGGAATTTCCACTCATTTCATCCAATATGTTCATCAGTATATTATCACCGCTTAACAACCTGAAAGAGAGTAGCATATTCCATGTATCCGTTATAGAAAGAGCAGGAAGGAATATCGGCATCGTAGGGGCAACCACCGAGATGCTCAAATACATATCCAGTCCCGATAACACCGTAGAAGTGATGGATGTTAAGGTTAGACTACAGGAAGCTGTTAACTACTTAAGGTCTCGCGGACTCAACGTCATCGTCGCCTTAACTCACCTTCAAAACATAGAAGAAGAGAAAATGCTGGCTTCCGAAATAGATGGTGTCGATGTGTTCATCGCTGGTGGTGGAGACAATCTCCTGGGTAATGATAGTAACGAATACCTTGAGAGAACCGATAGAAGTGGAAACCCGGTTAAAGACCAGCCGGAAGGTCCATATCCATACATGACAGAATCACCAACCGGCGAACCTGTCTATGTAGTATCCACAGACGGTTCATACAATTATATAGGTAGACTCACCATCATGTTCGATGAAAATGGTATCGGAACAGAGATAGACTATACAAAAACCGGTCCTGTACCGGTAAAACCCGATGTCGAACCAGACAGCCAGATACAAAGCGAAATCGTAGAGGAAATCGAAAGCGGTATAGAAGAGCTTAAAAACGAGGTCATCGGACAGACCAACACCGGTCTGGATGGAACTAGAGGACTGGTAAGAACTCAGGAAACAACCATGGGTAATGCTATCTGCGATGGCTTCCTATACACGGCAAAGAAAGAGATATCGGAAAGAGACCGACTGGATGCACCGGTTGACTTCGCTTTCACTAATGGCGGAGGGATTAGAAAGAGCGTGGTATTGGAGGAAGGCTCTAACATAACGGTTTACGATACACTGACCATTCTGCCCTTCTCTAACTATCTTACACTGATTACCAACATCACCCCTCAGACTTTGAAAGAGATGTTCGAACGCTCCGTCGAATCTTTACCGGAAGCTGGTGGACAATTCCTACAAGTTTCCAAAGGAATAAAGGTAGAGTACGATAGTTCAAAGGCATCCGGAGACCGGGTAGTCAAGATCACTCTCACCAATTACAGGGGTGGGAAAGATATCATAGTATATAATGATGGGAGCTTCACTACACAGGCGATTAGAGTAAACGCTGTAACCAATTCATTCACCGCTGATGGTGGAGATAAATACCTCATGCTGGGAGACATCCCGAGAGATAGGAAGATTAACCTCGGTTACTCATATCAGGAAGGCTTCGAAGTCTACATAAGAGAAAACTCGCCAATATCCGCAGAGATAGAAGGTCGTCTCGTCGATGTAAACCAGTAAGCGAAAGATATAGCTATCTAATACACTAAGAAATGCCGAAGGGATAAAACCTGTAGGGTAGCTTTCGGTCTCATTATCTATCACACCATTAATTATGATTTTAATGTATATTATTTTGCCTACTGTGAAATTTTTGTTGATATAAGTCTGATCTTTTATTAAGAGAC
>CAYUUC010000513.1:0-2232 GCA_964447635.1 uncultured Spirochaetia bacterium | reverse complement strand
ATTGTTATTGGATATATAAAAGAGGAGATTATAAAAAAAAGGTTAACATAGTTTAACTTTTTCTATATATATGATTATATTTAAAGTGTATATTTAAGAATTACATTTTATTTAAATAATGAATAATATAATATAGGATTAATATATGAACAATTACCAGAATAAGAATAAGAACAACAAAGAGAAATATGATAATCTACTTATAGTTAAAGATGAAAAAGTACAAAAATGGTGGGAAAAATGGAAATTTCTCTATAGAACTGCTGCTAATGTTCCACCACCCCCTTTTATTAATAGCAATCCTTCCTCGAAATAGAAATACTTAATAGGGGGTTGATTAGATAAGATTTGCTTGATTAACGACTTTAATTATATCCTCTTTTTCTAAACAATTTCTATTATAATTGGTTTTTTTGGTTAAATAAAGAAGGAATTCATGATTTCCTTTCGGTCCTTTTATTGGTGAAAAAGTCAAGTCATTTATACATATATTTGATGTGATATCGTTTTTTAGAAAATTTATGATTTTTAATATTGCTCTTAATTGATAGTCCTTATTTTTTACTACACCTTTAAATCCTTTAATCTCTCTACCAATTTCAAATTGTGGTTTGATTAATGCTATTATTTCTCCTTTTGCTTTTGATATATTAATAGCTATTGGAAGAATTAATGTTAATGAAATGAAAGATACATCAATGGTTATTAATTCAGGCTTATATTGGAAATCATTGTAGGTAAGATATCTAGCGTTAGTGTTTTCCATTACGATTACTCTATCATTAATCCTGAGTTGATAATCAAGCTGGTTTCTTCCTACATCAACCGCATAGACCATCTTTGCCCCTCTTTTGATTAGTAATTCAGTAAAACCGCCTGTTGAACTGCCTATATCTGCACATATTTTATTATTTGGATTTATATTGAAATAGTCCAGGGCTTTTCTTAATTTATAAGCTCCTCTGCTTACATATTCTATTTTATTTCTTATTCTTATATTGGAGTTGACATCAACTTTAGTCCCCACTTTTGTTATGGGTATGTCATTGACTAAAACGTTATTAGCCATGATATTAGCCTGTGATTTTGCCCTTGTATCAAAAAATCCCAAATCTACTAATAAAACATCTAATCTTTTTTTCATAATGCTTTTAATAAAATCCTGTTAATTGACAAAATGACACAATCTTTATTATAATTAAATAATCTAATAATATTGTGATTATAAAGGAAAATAAATAATGCTATCATCTGGATTTATTAAAAAGGTATTAGAGAAAGTAGAATCAGATAAAGTAAGTCCACAAAAGATGAAAAAAATACTTTTTGACGTACAAAAAGATAGAGAACTATTTGAATCCATATTTGAAAGCATGGTTGAAGGTGTAATAGTAATAGACGAGGTTCATAAGATTCAGTATATTAATAGTACAGCACTTAATATGCTAAATGTTGAATTGAAGTCGGTTATTGACCAGGAGATAATCAATATATTTAATAATGATGAAATCAAAGGACTTTTTGAGAAATTACAAGATTCTACACAGGATATTCATGACCAGGAAATAGAACTGGAAAAAGAGGATAAGAACAAAATCTTAAGGATAAACGCTTTCCCTCTAAAGAAGGACCAGCAAAAGATAGGCACAATATTGATGATTTTAGATATAACCAGACAGAAAGAAGAGCAAGCTAAACTTAGAACAGCAGAAAGTTTAGCCTCTCTTACTACATTAGCTGCTGGAGTAGCTCATGAGATTAAGAATCCTCTAAGCTCAATTGATATACATATACAGCTTATGGAAAGGATGATCTCTGAATTACCTCCTAAACAAAATTCTAAGTTCAGCAATATGTTGAATATTATATCTGAAGAAATTACACGTCTTAATAGAATTATAACTGATTTCCTCTTTTCAGTAAGACCAACTGTACTTAATAAAAAAATCGTTAATCTAGAAAAGCTTTTTAATGATATTTTTGCCCTCATCTCTATGCAAGCGAAAGAGAAAGGTCTTAATCTTACTTTAAAAGTAGAGCGGAATTTCCCCGAGATTGTCTGTGACCCTAACTATTTAAAAAATGCTTTTATTAATATATTAAAAAACTCAATAGAAGCGTGTGAAGAAGGGGATAAGATCATCGTGTCTCTATATAGAGAAGATAATCAAGCTATAATAAAGCTCGAAGATACCGGGAAAGGCATCGATAAGAAAGATATTAATAAGATAT
>CAYUUC010000512.1:0-2232 GCA_964447635.1 uncultured Spirochaetia bacterium | reverse complement strand
CTAAGATAATAATATATTTTATAATAAATAATTTATGAGGGTTTTGGGATGGAAGTAAATGAATTAAAAGAAAAAAATCTATATGATTTATTTGATTCACTAGAAAAATATTATAATGAAAACCCTGTAATCAAGTATAGAAGAGGTGATGGCGATTGGAAAGGTATATATCCTGATGAACTAAAAAAAACTGTATACAAAATTGCAATGGGTTTAGATTCACTTGGTCTATCAAAAGGCGATAAAGTTTGTTTAATGAACCAAACCAACCATTATTGGACTCTTATAGATTTTGCTATTGAAATTATGGGTATGGTTAATGTCCCTATTTATCCAACATTAACTGGTGAACAGATAAACTATATCGTGAATCACAGTGAAGGAAAGGTTTTCTTTATCCAAAATAATGAATTATATAGTAAATTCTCTCATACTGATGAAGAATTTAACAATGTTAAAAAATTAATATTCATCGAATCAGATTATCCCCCTTCTAATGAAAATAATATTATGACATTAAATAAATTAATATCTTTAGGTGAGGAAAACCTCAAACAAAAAGGTATAGAGTATATCAAGGAAAGAGGTAAATCAATAGATAGTAATGAATTGGCTAGTATTCTATATACATCTGGAACAACAGGAGAACCCAAAGGTGTGATGCTTAGCCATCTAAACTTTATAAGCAATGCTTATGGGGCTTATGAAAAATTAGAATTACCCAAATATAATAATACAATTGTGTTTTTACCCTTAAGCCATGCTTTTGCTAGAACATGTAATTATGGTCTAATGATGGGTGGAACAACATTGTGGTATGCTGAAAGTCTGGAAACATTAGGCAGGGATATGACTGAAGCTAAACCTGAAGTTATGATTGTAGTACCAAGAGTATTCGAAAAGGTATATGAAAGGGTGTTAGATAATATAAACAATTCTGGTGGTATAAAAAAAATATTATTCTATTGGGCGAAGAAAATTGGCGAAGAAGTAGCAAGGAAGAAAGATAATAAACAACCTATATCTGGTTACTTGAATTTTAAGTATAATATAGCGGATAAGCTTGTTTTCAGTAAAATTAGGGAAAAAACAGGTGGAAGATTATTCTTTGCGGTTTCAGGTTCTTCACCATTAGCTAAGCATATATCATATTTCTTTTATGGAATAGGATTACCTGTGCTTGAAGGGTATGGTTTAACCGAAGCTAGTCCTATTGTTTCATCTAATACTATACATAAAGACAAGATTGGAACTGTGGGTACAACTTTCAAATGGGTAGAAGTTAAAACCGCTGATGATGGTGAATTATATGTAAAAGGACCTAATATTATGATGGGCTATTACAAAAATGAAGATGCTACTAAAGAAACCATTAATGATGAGGGATGGTTAAAAACTGATGATATAGCTGAGATTAATAAAGAAGGTTTTATTAAGATTATCGATAGAAAAAAAGACATGTTCAAAACATCGGGTGGAAAGTATATCGTCCCACAAAAGATTGAAAATATGGCTAAGATTAACCAATTCATAGCAGAATTTGTGGTTATTGCAGAAAATATGAGATATGTATCAGCTCTACTATTACCAAACTTCGATAAACTTAAAGACTATGCTAAAGAAGAAAATATAACATTTTCAAATAATAACAATTTAATATCCAATGAAAAAATTAAAAATCTATATCAAAATATCATTGACCAGGAAATCAATCCTCATCTGGCTAGATATGAGACTATAAAGAAATTTGTTCTTATAGAAAAACCCTTCACAATAGAAAATAATGAATTAACACCTAGCCTAAAAGTTAAAAGAAGAGTTGTTAATCAGCATTATAAAGATTTAATTAATAGATTGTATGAAGAATAATATGTAAATAATCCATTATTCATTGGCACTCATCAGGACCATGTAATCACCTGTTTCGATGCTCCATGTAAACATGGTACCATTCCATACTTCTTGATAGAACATATTTAAAGGGAATGTAATGTATTATTAAATAAATATTGAGGAAATGTTTTATATTCTCTGTAAATTGATACATAACTAATGATTATAAAAATATCATGGTTTATTGAAAAAAGTTGGAAAAGTTACGTTTATCATTTATATTAATTATTAATGAGCTTCATCCCAGTTTTTACCTTTTTCTATACTTACTTTTAATGGTACTTTCAAATTTACTACATTTTCCATTTTATCTTTAACAACCTGTTTAACAATCTCCAA
>CAYUUC010000511.1:0-2232 GCA_964447635.1 uncultured Spirochaetia bacterium | reverse complement strand
ATGAAATATTAAGTATATTATTATATCATGAACGAAACTATAAATGAAACAAGATTTTAGTCGAAATTCTATTATAATTAATCTATAAGGAATATAACAATTTATGAAAAAAATCCTTCTTTTAATTATTATCTTAATTCTAATGCAAGTATTTACATTTAATATGATATTAACTCAAACCGATGATGATACCAATAACGAAAAAACTATCGTGAAATACTTCTTTAGTATACCATATTGGGATGATGAAGTATACCAAGTGGAAAAAGAAGAAGCTCTGAACAGAGGCACTTTTTATGCAGTAAGCTACTATTCTAAGAATAAACCCGCCATACTTGAGTTTTATAATAACCAGATGTTGGAATATCGATATATCTACGATATTAACAGAATAATTACCCATAGAGAAAACTATACTAAGGGAATCCCCGATGGATACTGGTTCGAGTATACAAATGTCAAGTACTTTGCTTATCCAAAAAGAAGAGTCTTCTATGATAACGGAGTCGTTCTATCCACAACACTATTTACTTACTATTCAAATGGACAGACCAAATCTGAAGAAAACTTCCAGGGATTGGTTAATTTTATAAATGAAAGTGAAATTGTGGAGGATGACGCAGTCAGAGATGGTTATACCCGTATATATGATAGAAAAGGGTTGATTATATACGAAGCCTTCTTCACCAATGGACTTAAAGATGGAGAAGAGAGGATATCAGATTTTTCCAATGTGGATATTGATTCACTATTACAAAACCAAGGCGTGGATATACAAAACCTAAGCGATATCGAGAAGTATAAAAGATTTGTCAGCTTATATACTTACTATAAAGCTGGGAAGATGAAAGAGATAAACCATTTTAACGAGGGGATAAGGGAACTTCAGACCACTCTTTTTGACTATATTAATAATAGAAAGATAAACATATTCTATAATGATGATGGGAACGAGGCTAGAAGAGATATTACAGTAAAAGACACCATGGGTAGGACAATAAGAATAACCAAATTCATGGATGGAACTATGCCTTATGGTTTATGGGAATATTATGATAATGAAGCTAGATTGATAAAGACCGAAAGATATCTTAATGGATACAAACATGGTGAATGGCAATACTATCAATACATCAATGATATTAGAAAAACCACTTTACTCGAGCATTATGAAGATGACCAGTTAGTCTATTTTAAGAATTTTGACTATGATGGGGATACCGGTAAGAGACTGCAGGAGAGCAGGTTTAATGGTAATGGACAACCAGATGGGGAATGGTTTTATTATGATGATAACGATAATCTCATCCAGAAACAAGAATATAACAATGGTATACCACATGGAATATGGTTATGGTGGAAGGTTTTAGATGATGGAAGGATAGAAACTCAGAAATATGTGATTTACGATAATGGTGAAATAATAACTACTTATGAATATGAATACGATGAATAACTATTAACATTAACCATATATTCGATATAATCTTTTATTACTTTGACTTATTGAATAATTTTGCTATATTCTAGACAATAACTGTTTAATTAAGAATATATATATTATTCAGTTCTTCCAATAAAAAACCGAGGGAAATATATGAGTCTTCGCAATTATATGGAAGACGTCGTTACTGATGTCCTGGATATTTTGCTTAAAGAGAGGGGAGAAAATGGGAACCTCAGTAAACAATGTAAACTTGACATCATAGCCTTTTCTTTAAATAGACTTCCACCGAAATATATAGTAAGTGAAAGAGGATTCACTCATTCCTTTATCGAAGAAGTTAATAATACTAATTGGAAAGCTGATATTATTTCTGTTGTCAATCTAGGAATAGATTTAATATCCAAAAGGAAGAGGAACTATATAGATAGTAAAACGATTTCTAATAATAAGACTAATATAATAGATGATTTATTACATTTAAAAGAAGATAATATTTCATATTACAATTTCCCGCATCTTATAGGACAGGTCTATGATAAGGAAACATTTAAACCCTTAAATAATGTTAAGGTTACTTTATATTTAGATGATGTTTTAGCAGAATCAAGCGACCATTCATGGATAAATCCATATATAACCAATGAAGCTACACAAGGATTTTATTCATTCTGGCCTAAATCTATAAAAGCTATTGAAAACAATCCTGAAACCAGGAAATTTAATTTTCGAATACATTTTTCACGTAAAAACTATTTTTCTCATAATAAGGAATTTTATATGTCTGT
>CAYUUC010000510.1:0-2235 GCA_964447635.1 uncultured Spirochaetia bacterium | reverse complement strand
AATTCAGGATATACGCTTTCAATATCAAATCCGTCTTCTGCTAAGAAGTCGCCAGATTCGATTAATAATCCTGCTGACCATTGAGCTTTAGCTTCTTCAGCGAAGAATAACCCACCTATAAAGAATATCATTAAAGATATTGCCAAAATTGTTAATAATTTTTTCATATTAATAAACTCCTCCGAAATTTATTTTTACTAATTTTTCTTGATTAATTACCCAAAAATAGGCTTTAAAAAATATAGTATATAAAATAGGGAAAAAAAAGTTAATTTGGTATTAATATTAGATTAATATTTACTAATAATGTGCCATCTACATTATCTTAACAAGCTATGAAGTAAAAAACACACCCAGATTATTATGTAAATGCACCACTCTTTTTCCATTATTTATATTATATATACTTAAGATGTTAATAACATTAACGAGAGGAAGTATATACAGCTTATGTTAAGATTTGCTTTCAATTTTTGTTAAATTTCACGAAATTTGGTATATTCCAAAATTCTTTATTTTTTCTTACCGTTAAGTAATTCGTTAACTTTATCACTGAAACTTAGTTTAGCGTATTTTTTAGCCGGAACTTTCATCTTTTTTCTGGTTTGGGGATTTATGACATTAGTTGCCTTTCTTTTCCTAACCTGAAAAGTTCCGAAACCTACCAATGTGATTTTCTTACCCTTCTTCAAAGTCTTCTTTACCACATCAGTAAAGGTCTTTATCACTTCATCTATAGTTTTTTGAGGGATTTCAACATTCTTGGAAATTTCCCTTACTAAATCTTTCTTATTCATAGATACTCCTTTCAAACTTAATTGTTGCTATTACGAGTTATCTTAATTATAACTAATTAACAATATATATCGGTAAATATTTACTATTTTTTTTAGCAAATTAGGAAAAAAAATTTCCAAAACTCATTTTTGATTTGTAATTAGAAATTGTAACATGAGGAATAGATTAATAGAAAGGCACTTATAACAAGCATACCCGAATTTTTTTTACAAAATCAATATAGTAAAAAGGATAGACTAATTTTATATATTAAAATAGTCAGTGCTAAATCTAAAAGTTTATACTATACCGGGAAGTCGAGACTTTGTTGTTGAAAGACCTTGCTGACCGACATGTGGTTATGAATACGGTATATCACATCGGAGAGCAAATCCGCTATAGATAGGATTGTTAGCTTCGGCAATCTCTCCCGTTTATCATAAACCGGAATCGTGTTGGTGGTGATGACTTCCTTTATAGCATCATGCTGAAGCTTATCCATAGCACTGTCCAGCAGTATAGGATGGGTAAAGGCAAAGCGTATCTCCGGTCGGCAACCATACTCCAGAAGAGTCAATGCCTGGTCAATCGCCGAACCCTCCGCCATGATATCATCCACGATTATCGGCGTCATGTCCTTTACCTCGCCTATAAGACCCCCAAATCGGGAATCTGCTATAAGACTCGCCTTCTTATGGATGATGGCTAAAGGATAACCCAAAAACCCCGCATACTTCTCCGCCAGTTTAGCTTTACCTACAACAGGAGCTACGATAACCGGGTTCACTATCGGCTTGGATTTGATATAGTTCGATATGGTTGCAACTGCACTTAGATGGTCGAATGGTTCATCAAAGTAAGCCTGTAACTGGGGTTTATGCAGGTCCACCGATACGATACGACCAGCACCCGCCGTGGCTAATAGGTTCGCTACCAGCTTTGCCGATATCGGTTCTCTACCGGTAGACTTCTTGGTCTGCCTGCTGTATCCGAAGTAGGGGACAATGGCGTTTATGTTCTGGGCTGAGGCTCTACGGGCGGCATCTATTATGATGAGTAGCTCCATCAGATTCTTATTAACCGGGTTACACACCGGCTGAACGATATATATGTCCTTACCGCGAACGCTTTCGTTTATCTGGACATGTATCTCACTATCCGAAAAGTCGGCTAACTCTATCTTGCCAAGTTCTGTATCCAATTTGTCTACTATCTCTTTGGTAAGACCCGGATGAGCCCTCCCTGAGAATATCTTCGCTTCTTTCATGGAAAATCTCCATTATGTGGTATACGAAAAAGATATATTTAATTATAATTTCTGTCAATATCTAAAGGATTTATATGATGAAGATTAATTCATCCTATACCAAAGGATTTAGGGGTCAGTATGCCTGAGAACAACAAAAAAAACATCCCCATAAAAATAGTGGCTTTCTCCATCATCTCAATAGTAGTCAT
>CAYUUC010000509.1:0-2245 GCA_964447635.1 uncultured Spirochaetia bacterium | reverse complement strand
AAAGTTTATAACCAATATCAAAGATTCAATATACTAATGAAAAAAATTTTGACTAAATCCGTTATTATATATTTTTTAATAAATGTAATTCTAATATAATTATAGTGTTAATCATATATAATCGATTTAGATACAATAACATTAATAAAAGGTATATAATAAATGAAAAGAATTTTTTTTAAATCTAAGGTTAATATAATATTTATATTTATTCCATTCGTTTTTATTATAGTTGGAATCTTATCTACATTTACAATAGGATTATTCTTGTTTAGTCATTACAATAGTATATATGAAAATGAATGGAAAGATAAATTATTATCTAGGACTGAAACATTCTATATACAAATACAACAAACTTTAAATAAAGAAGAAAACCAACTACCTGTAAGTTATATAGAGGATACTGAAGATGTAAGACCAACCGTCTCTATCCCATCAGTTGTTTATGATAAAAATGGTAATAGTATAGGATATTATGGTTCTGAAAGAAGAGATTATATCTCATTAGATAAAATGTCTTCTTATTTTATTTATTCCTTACTAGCATCTGAAGATAGACGTTTCTTTAAACATTTTGGTGTTGATTTAAAAAGATCTGTGGGTGTTGCTATTATGATAGGTCTATTCGGTGATACCAGTAGAGGTGGTGGTAGTAGTATTACACAACAATTATCACGCTATATAATGGATTGGAATGAAGTATCGATAGAAAGAAAAGCTGTGGAGATTCTAGGAGCATTGGATTTAGAAAAAAGGTATAGTAAGAAGCAAATTCTGGAGATGTATTGCAATTATGTGCCTTTTAGCCATGGTGCTTATGGAGTAGAAAATGCTTCTCAAACATTCTACGGAAAGTCCGCATCAGAATTGGATATAGCTGAATCTGCACTACTGGTTGGAGTTATTCCAAATCCTTTGAAATTCAGCCCTTTTAAATCAGACCCGGAGGAATTACAGATAGCAAAAGAGCGTCACAAAAGAGTACTCTATTCTATTGTGGAAACTGGTTTCATAAAAGAAATGGATACTATAGAAGAAGCTGATACAATCTATGAAAACTTCTGGAATAATACTAACTTCGATAAACTAAAAGCCTCATCTGGATTTAACATTAGATTCGAACCCGCTGTTGCATATGTTGGTGAGCAGGTTAGAAGAGAATTAATCGATATGGGTGAAGAATATGAAAAATTGCTGTTAGAAGGAGGTGGACTAAGTATTTATACAACCATAGACTTGGAATATGAAAGGATAAGTCAGAAAATACTTAAAGAAGAGATAAACTTGTATAGACAAGATATACAACTGAATCATTATGAAGAGATGAAAGAAAACATAGCAGAATGGAAAAAGCTAGTTCAAAATCCAGGTATAGACAAAAACAAATTAGACTCTATTGAAATGGAAGTAACCGATGAAGAAGTGCAAAAGGCTATTGATGATGTTCAGGGAGCTATGATACTAATTAATAACCATACCGGAGAAATTATTTCCTTTGTTGGAGGTGAATCCTTTTCTACTAATAACCAACTCATTAGAACTCATCAAACCAAAAGACAACCAGGTTCATCCTTTAAACCATTATTATATTATAGTGCCTTAGACACTAAAAAGGTAGGAATGTATACCAAGTTTGAAGGACCATATAAAATGGTTATCAATTATGAAAAAGACAAAGAATGGGTGGTCACTAATTTTTCCAGATATCATGATTTTGTCGGAGAAGATAGAATATCATTATCAGAAGCCTTGTATCGTTCTGTAAATACTATAGCAGCTACTTTAATAAGAGACCTTGGTATCGAGCCTATAAGAAAGAATATAATTAGAATCCTAGATATGGATGAGAATGAAGCATTAAGTAGGTTCCCTGATGGTAGATTATCTATTTCTTTAGGTACATCTGAGATGAGTTTACTAGAAATGGTTACTATCTATTCTACTTTTGCTAGACTAGGTAAAGGCATAAAACCCTATTTAATAAGCAAGATTTACGACCATAAAGGTAGTTTAATCATTGATAATGAAAGCGATGCTAAAAGATACTCTGAAAAACAAGTCTTAAATGAAAAAACCACCTATATATTAACCAGAATAATGCATGAAGTCTTTACTAGAGGAACTGCTAGTTTCCTTAGAAAGTTAAGTTTTGTTCCAGAAATAATAAATAAGGAAACTTTTGATAATATACTTAACTCTTTTAAGTATAATAAAGATAAAAAGGTAAAACAGATTACTGATG
>CAYUUC010000508.1:0-2256 GCA_964447635.1 uncultured Spirochaetia bacterium | reverse complement strand
AGAAAAAATAAACGTAAAAGGATGGATAAGAACTAAAAGAGATTCTAAGAATTTTTCATTTATAGAAATAAATGATGGAAGTATAATCAAGAATTTACAGATTATCGTTGAAGATAGTATAGAAAACTATGAAGAGGTAAAAAAGCTAACCACAGGTGCTTCTTTATCAGTTATTGGTATACTAACAGAATCACCTGGAGCAAAACAACCTTTCGAATTAAAAGCCGAATCCATCCTCATATATGGAGAAGCCGACCCTAAAACATTTCCTATACAAAAGAAAGGTATAAGCTTTGAAGTATTAAGAGAGATAGCCCATCTGAGACCAAGAACAAACACTTTTGGTGCTGTTTTCCGAGTAAGGTCTGCTTTAAGCTATGCTATACACAAATTCTTCCAGGATAGAGATTTTATCTATATACAATCACCAATAATTACAGCTTCAGACTGTGAAGGAGCTGGAGAGATGTTTAGGGTTACTACGATTAATATAGAAAACCCACCAAAGAAAGGAAATGGGGCTATCGATTATGATAAAGATTTCTTCGGAAAACCAGCCTACTTAAGTGTATCCGGACAGTTAGAAGCAGAATTTATGGCTACAGCTCTGGGTGAGGTTTATACGTTTGCCCCTACATTCCGTTCTGAAAAATCTAATACTTCTAGACATCTCTCTGAATTCTGGATGATAGAACCAGAAATGGCTTTTTACGATTTAAAAGACAATATCGATTTGTCTGAAGATTTTCTGAAATATATTATTGATTATGTCCTAACCGATTGTTATGATGATATGATGTTTTTTAATAAATGGATAGAAAAGGGTGTTATAGATACATTAAAGAAAGTAGTTAAAAGTAAATTTAAAAGAATTACATATACCGATGCTATAAAAATTTTGGAAGATTCAAAAGAAGGATTTGAATTTCCTGTAAAATGGGGTATAGATTTACAGAGTGAGCATGAAAGATACCTATCAGAGAAGCATTTCAATAAACCTGTGGCTGTCTATAATTATCCAAAAGAGATTAAGGCATTTTATATGAGGTTAAATGATGATAATAAAACAGTTGCAGCTGTTGATATATTATCTCCAGGAGTAGGAGAGATAATCGGTGGTTCACAAAGAGAAGAAAGATATGATATTCTTATGAAACGAATAAAAGAACAAGGACTTGAAGAAAAGGATTATTGGTGGTATATGGATTTAAGGAGATTCGGTACTGTTCCTCATTCAGGTTTCGGTTTAGGTTTTGAACGAATGCTTATGTATATAACAGGGATGAAAAACATAAGAGATGTAATACAATCTCCAAGACATCCAAGGTTTATTGAATTTTAGTAATATTAAGTTTTATTCTTATAATACTGTAGCATATTGTATTGGACTCCACATTCTTCAGCTATCCTAACATCACCAACTTTTCCCATATCTCTTAATTTAAATAATTGTGGGACTAATGTATCCCTTACATGAATTGGACTGATTGGATTAATAAATATCTTAGTTCCGCCTTCAAATCCTGCTGGAGTTACAGTCCTCCATTTGATAAGAATGTGAAACGGAATTACATCTATAGCATCCACTGGTGTATAGTACCATTCTTCATTACTAGCAATAGTATTTTCCATTGCACAATGAACAGCATGTACAATATCACTAATACCCCTTATCTCTTCATCTGTCTGTTCAAAAGGGCGGGTGTTAATACTCTTAGAATATATAGCTATTGTTGGGAATCTTCTTCCATAATCGGCAAAAGCAACAGCATAATCATTCTCTAAAAACTCAAGGTCATGAAATATTGCAAAATTTGGTCCATATTCATTATATATATTTTTATTCTTTCTTACTTCGACAATCTGCTTTTCTACGGAAGAACCCCATTCATCAAGACCGACTAACTGTCTATGAAGATGTTTTAAAGATGCTCCTGCTTGTTCTAACCAATTTTGAAAGACTGTTACATATCTAACAAATCTATTATTATTATAAATGCTTTTGATAGCTTCTATGGTAAATTTATAATATTGATAGTGTTCTTCTGGTGTCAATTCTCCAGATGATAAGAGGTCTTTTTTAAATTCAGCATTTTCTTTATAATGTTCATCAGCAATAATTAATTCATGTGAACCACCAAAGAATGGATTAATTAATTTATCGAATTCTTTTTCATCATTAATTTTTTTTACTATCTCATCGTTATTTAATCCTATACTAGATAATTTTGTTCTTACAATATGTTTAAGATGATT
>CAYUUC010000507.1:0-2275 GCA_964447635.1 uncultured Spirochaetia bacterium | reverse complement strand
ATGAGAGGATATTAGGAGGGTCTCTTTTAAAACCAGAAATTTCACAGAAGGAAAATTATGATATAGATAAATTTCATACCACATTCAAGCTAAATCCTTTATTAACATTTCCTATATAATATTAATACATACATGGCATTAGGTAGCCGAAAAAAGTAAACCAGTACTCCTTAAATAACTCTAATATTATAGAATAATTAGAATTATGTGGTATCTTTACATACAAGTAAATAATATATTTTTTGAGGAGATAAAAAATGAAAAAGTTTATAAAATATGGAATAATGGCAATATTGTTCATTTTCCTGATATCATGTCTACCATCAGGAGATAATATAGTAGGTTCATTTATCGAAGTTACAGTTACTGGAACCTACTATAATGAACTCACTGGAGAAATGACCACAGATACAGAGGAACTTAAAGCAGTGATTAACCTGTACCCATTAGATACCGGCACAAAAGTAGAAGGCGGTGGTTACTTCGGAGAAGGTGGTGGTTTAGTATATAGTTCATCAACAGGATTCGATACATCTTCACCAACTGTATCAGGTTCAGGAACGGCACATGTTAACGGCTTCATTGCTAAAGGACCATTCACAGAGGGTTCAGAGGTCACCATCTCTATCATAAATGAAGATATGACCAGATTTGAGATTGATTCCCAGTTTATCGAACAACTAGAAGGTGAGACAGATAACCTATCAGAATTTAGCATAGATTTACCGGCTACAGAGGATGTCGATATCAATATAAACCTGAACTCATTAACATTTTTACAGACGGAAAGAATGTACGAACTAATCAATAACCAGGGGATGAGCTTTTATGATGCCTATGTTCAATCTAAAGAAGAAGTTCTATCGCTGGTTAACCTCGATTCAGGAATAACCGAGATAGAAGACTTTGAGAAGATGGATATAAGGGAAGAAGGTGATGGCAATGCGGTCCTGCTTATCGCTAATAGCTTACTCTCAGCTGAAGAAGCCCCGACTAAACAAAGCGAATCCTTGCTACAGAAAGTCCTCGAACAGCTTAAAAACAATGGAGCAGTAATCAATGAAAACATTGGTGATATAATCGCTGATAGATTCGCTAATCTCGACTTCGCAACCATAAGACAATTATTGATTAACTATTTCCAGGGACAAGGACAGGATGTCAACATACCAGACCCGCAGGAATTCAAGGATGATGACCATGACGGCATCATTAATCGATATGATATATCGATTATAAAGCCAATCGGAGAAGTCATTATAACACCACCAAACCCGCCGGATGCAGAATTCGATTGGTCTGCAATACCATTACCACCGGGAGTAGACGATATTGACTATAAAGTTGAAATATCAACCAGTCACTTATTTAAAAATGATGAAACAGTTCAGATTATCGTGGAAGATGACTCATTAACATTAGATGACCCTACCAATATAGTTGTAAACCAACCATACTTCTGGAGAGTTAAAGGTATAATCAAAAAGGATGTCAATACCATAGAGAAGAAATGGTCCACCTCTACTTCTTTTGTTATTAGAGCTTATAGCGGTTTACCAATAAACGCAGGTGCAATTGAATCGATAACCGGATTGTTTACCCCTAGCCGACAAATCATACTGAATAACTCTGAGATGATTGGTGCTCATTTAATGAGATTCAGCGTTAATGACCAAAATTTTTCACAACCTCATGAACAATGGATGGGTTATGAATTGATTAAAAGGATCATTCTCCCCGAACACACTGGAGATTATATAATATACGCTGAATTTAAGAAGACAGACCAGGATGATATAGATGCTTATCAAACCCAGACTACAATATCCTTAAATACTGATATCGAAGTAGATACTAATGATATATTTAATATCAATAATGGTACCTCAGAAACCCTCTCCAGATTTGTAATGCTGGAGCTTCAAGACAGTGATGGAATTGGTATAAAATATGCTTATAAGATGAGATTCTGTAATGATGACCCTGCTAACTTGGTTGACCAGCCATGGATACCATTCCTAATAAGATTCCCATGGATACTCTCCGATGGAGATGGAAATAAAACGGTATATGCTCAATTCGCTAACTCTCAAGGACTGACTACACCAATTCACAAAGAGATTAATCTTACATCACCAACTGAACAAGCCACCCTCACTCTCCATGTAGGTCCTGGTATTTTGGTTACTGTTAATCATTATTTTAACGGTAATACCAATGACCTGGTCGATTTAGTATCGGAATACACCGCAATCGGCTCTCCACACAGTATCCC
>CAYUUC010000506.1:0-2278 GCA_964447635.1 uncultured Spirochaetia bacterium | reverse complement strand
ATAAAGCAGGATTTGTCCTTATTAATAAACAAATATGTTAGTATATTAATATTTGTATTGGTTTTTTTAATAGGATTGATTATTCCCGTTGTATCATCTTCCCAAACAATTTTTGATTCTAAAGAAGATAAAGAATTGATTGACTTATATATAATGGAAGGAGAATACATCCCTAATGAACCTAATGAAAAGAAATATCTTACTAACTATCCAATAGAAAAATATTACCAAAAATATGAGTGGAAACATCTACCCCAAGAAAAAGACTATCAAAAGAGGATGTATACCTTACGAGGTTTTATCAAAATCGATGATAAGCTTAAAGATAAGATATTATCATTATATATTGGTCCTATCGATTATCCTGCGAATTTTTATTTAAATAATGTACTGATTCATAAAGTAGGTAGATATAAAGATATATATAATTCAACGATTTATACTGCTTCTAATATTATCCTACCTAATGAATTAATATTATATGGTGAGAAAGAAAACGAGATATCTATTGAATTATTCCCTCAGTATGAAATCCGACCTCTTAGCAAGATTTATATAACATCTTATGAAAAAGCATCAGGTTTTGTTTTCTGGAGGAATTTTTTTAATGTATATCTAATCCAAGCTTCATTTATACTATCAATTTTAATATTTATAAATATAATGATTAATATCATATATAGAAGATATAGTAGAAGTGAATATTTAAAATATATATATTTTATTTTGATTTGTATTTTCTTTTGTCTATCATATATAAGTATAACATTTTATTCCATCTCATTTAATGAGATATTACTTGAGAAGCTCTCCAGAATAGGTTTTTCTTTGTTAACCGTTTCATTTAGCTTATTTATTATAGAAATTACTAATATTATAAATAAAAAAAGTTTATTGAATATTTTAATAATTACATTAGGAGCGATTCTGGCATTAATAACAGGAATACAGGACTCAAAAGAAGGTATTAGATATATATTCGATATTATAATGTTTGGGTGGATTATTCCTTTATTTATATTAAATACTATTCTGTTGCTAATTTCTATAATAAGGGATAAGAATAAGACTACTTTATTTATATTTATTGCCTTCATACTAATCATCATTTTAAGTATCCATGATATATTAGTATTGAGTATTTTCGTTTATGTCCCTTATGCTTGGTTAACTCCTTATGGATATATAATACTAGTTTTGGCATTATATATTATATTATCTATCGAGCATTCTATAGTTTATAAGAAGCTAGTGGAAAGAAACAAGGTTATTAAGTTCAGTTTGAATCTAGCTAAAAATGTCCAAAAACATTTTGTGAAAAAGATAGATAGAAAGATTAAAAATTATCAAGTCTATACATATTATAAACCTATGGATGATGTCAGTGGGGATTTTTATGAGTTAATCGAATTACCTGATGATGAATTGGGTATATTTATTGCTGATGTATCAGGACATGGTGTTGGAAGTGGTATAGTAACTTCTATGCTAAAAATATTGTGTCAGTCTACTGAAAAAAGTATAAATAATCCTAGTAAGTTTCTGAAATATATAAATATGAATTTAACCGGTATAATCGGGAATAATCATGTTACTGCTTTTTATGGGATTATTGATTATAAATCCAATGAGTTAATATATTCCAATGCTTCACATTGTTACCCGATTTTATATAGAAAACCAAATGATAAAATAATTAAATTAAAGTCAACAGGTGGGATGATTGGTATTTCAAAAAAAATAGATTATACTACAAAAAGGTTTGAAATTAAAAAGGGGGATATCTTATTCTTCTTTACTGATGGTCTAATAGATACTATGAATAAGAAAGGTGACTTATTCGATTATGGAAACATATATAAGGTATTAAACGACTTTAAACATACTTCTATAAATAATATGGTAAATGAATTACTAAAATCATGTTATAATTTTTCAGATAATAAAAAATTAGATGATGATATTACTATAGTGTGTATAGAAATTCTATAGGTATTTAAATTATTTATTTTGTTAATGCATTTTATTATAATTTAATTTATGTATTTATAGGTATTTAATTTATCAAGATTTTATCAATATAACATTACTTTATTAGGCATATAATAATATTATTAACATGATTCTATAACCGTGTATAATATTACTTTTATTTAATTTAGGAAAAATCTCTTTCCTTTTTTTAAGTTTTATTATATTTTTTGAATAGATACTTATTACGTTTAATATAAAATAACATTTTTTTATTATTTCAACTTAATTACAAAGATAATGATAA
>CAYUUC010000505.1:0-2278 GCA_964447635.1 uncultured Spirochaetia bacterium | reverse complement strand
TGATTATGAAGGCAGTGAAGAGACAGATTACTATGCTTACTATTATGCTTCTGCTAATTATCCTTCAGGAACTTCAACCATCTCTAATCCTTCTATCGCAACCGGTGAAGGTGTTGGCGGTGGTGATGCTTGGTACTTAGCTGATGATGGTGTTGCTTCAATAGCTGGTTGTATCTTTGTAATGGATATCACAGTAGGTCCTGTTGGTGCTGCAATCAATATGGATTACAAATTCAACGACCTTGGCGACTACATGGGATTATTCGATAACTCTACTTCAGCATTTAGTAGTGGAATTTCAAAAGAATTCATGCCAACTGATGATTGGACACAATGGTCATATAACCTTGATGAAGGATTCCATGAGATAATGGTTAAGTTATATGCTTATGATGGTTCAGATGCATATATAGATAACCTAAAGGTTCTTGGTGATGCTACCGTACACATGACAACAGTTCCTATTATGGAAGTAACATACAGTGATCCACTATTAGGCGATGTATTAGTAGAAGATGATAGTACTGTTAATGATTTCGGTTTTATTGGCGATGGTCAATCTCAAAACTTCACCATAACTAACCACGGTAGAGTAGACTTGAACTTAACAGGAACACCTGACTTAGTAGCTGTTTCCGGAGATGCTACTCTAACTACTGATGCTACAACACCAATAACTGCTAATGGCGGAACATCCCCATTCACAGTTACTCCTACTGCTGGATTGGGTGCTAAGAACATCGTTGTTTCTATTGATAACGATTCTAATATGAACCCATATAACTTCGAGTATCAGGTAGAAGCAGAAACACCTACTCCAAGGTCCAGACTTTACTACACCGATGTAGACCCAGAAGTTGTAATACCTGATGATGATATACAATACTATGATTTAGGAACATTACCAAACTACGCTGATATTGAATTCAATTTCAGAATGGAGAACTATGGAACAGGTGACTTAACCATAGATAATCCAAGATTCGCTTCATCTGAGTTTGACTTCACCGAAGGAAGCGATGCATTTGATACAGGTAATATCCCTTCATATGGAGCAGAGACATTCAGTGTTAAGTTGCTTGCTAATGGTCTATCTGCTGGAACATACACCACAGTGATAACCATCAATACAGCGAATGACCAGAATCCTCCGTTTGAATTCGGTCTAACTGTTGATATAACATCTCTTGACCCGATAACCTTACCAGAAAGCTTTGAAGGAACAGGATTTGATAATCTTGACACAGGAAACACCTTCGTAGTAGATGACCCATCAAATGGTTTATCATTCAACACTGTAGAGTTCTACGATGGTCTCCAGTCATTAAGATTCTTTGGTGATCAAGGTGGAGATGATGAGTTAGCTACAGTTCTATTCAAGATGGATGCTGTAAGTGGTCAGTCCTTAACCTTCCAGTATAAGAGAATTTCTGGTAGTGGTGCTTCTGGATACTCTACTATAGATGTATATGATGAAGCTAGTGGTACTACTATTGGTGATACGATAGAAGGTGGTACTGATGATGATTGGGTAACATGGACATCAGACCCATTCACTACCACAGGAACAGTTACAATCCGAATAGAGTTCGACCAGCATTCTAGTATTGCTGATATGGAAGTATATGTTGACTTATTAGACCAACAATAAGTCTTAGAATAGATTGATTATCCCTATCTCCTATTGGAGAAGGGGTAATCTTATCGGTTAAAATAAGAAAAGGCGGTGATGGCTTTTCTCTGAAAGAGAGTATGGTTCATTCACCGCATTTTCTTTTTATGGTGTGGTTTTTATTAATTGTAGGTATATAGATAAGATTTGGTTTACTGAAGCTCAGTTTTTTAACATTAATATTACTTTCCTATATATATAATAAATAATTTCAAATATTTTGTTGATTTTTAGGAAAAATGTGTTAATTTTTCAGTTAAGATATTTTTTATTAATTACATCTTGTTTTTGGGAGGGACTATTATAATTTTTATTTACATCTGGTTTATACCTAATAATAATGGTCAATAAAACTTCCAAAAAAAGATATATTATTAAGAAATAAAAAATAAGGAGAAAAATTTATGAAGAAAATTTTAATATTTGCGCTTATCACTCTCTTATTAGGTTCAATATTCACATTCTGCGGACCTAAACCCCCAGAGGCTCCTGTATTCGAACCCGCTCCTGGTGAAGTACTCCAGGGGACATCAATATCAATGACTACTACTACTGAAGGTGCTACGATATTCTATACAACTGACGGGACAGACCCTGGAACAGAAC
>CAYUUC010000504.1:0-2286 GCA_964447635.1 uncultured Spirochaetia bacterium | reverse complement strand
AGCGTATCTTCATCGTTAGGTTTGATGAAGTCTTCCGGCTTCGGTTTCTGTTCATTGAGTATCACCTACTCAAAATTAATCGTAATGATGTCATACTGTAGGGACGGTTCAGCCCGACCAGTATAAAATAACGCCTGTGGAGTATGCTCTTTCGAGTTCTCAATATACTATATTTTGATACTAGATAACATACTTTGAAACAGGAAACCCCCGCTTCTATAAGCGGTGGGTAGTTCACTTACTGGGTTTTTTCTCATTGTTATGAAAGATTTAAACGGAGAATCCTCCCTAGCCACCCTTATTAAAGGTGGTAATAAGGGTGAAATTAAAGTCCCGCTTTACAAGGGTGATTTAGGGGGATTTCTCTTCAGTTTTATTAATTTTTACTTAAGAATCATTTACTGCTTTATAAGGTAGGAAACATCGTCTGCTGTACCATTCTGTTCGGAAGGTTTGGTTATAAAAATAGCGTCCTGAATAACTTTGTATTTGTAAGTACCGTTAACCAGCTGTTCATTTGTGTCTCCACCGGTTACGGTGAATGTATGGTTAATCGTATCCAGGTTACCCCATTGAGCCGTTTCAACGACCTCTACCGGGTCAGGGTCATCTCCACCCGGGTTGAACTCATCGAATTCATAGTAGGTATATATTATATCGGTGGATGTAAACTCATATTTATCACCCACGCTATCATTGAAGGTATAGTTCGTGGTCTCGCCTGCATACTCGATATCAGCATCACCAACGATATCCATAGTCTGTGTCCATACACCGATTAAGGTAGAGGTGTCGCCTGTTCCCAGATATGCTCCCAGCAAAGCTTCCGGATTGGTCAGAGTAGTATCCATTACGAAACTCGTTTCCACATCCATGCTCTTTATGGTTATCGTTAAGGTTATTGTAGCACCGGAATCGGGGTCTTCATATGTAACATCAAAGGTATAAGGCAGGTCGACGAGGTCTCCAGATGGATTATCGTCTCCGAAGTCTTCAGGATTGACTTTGGTTACATAACCGCTTATGATATCATCCTCAACATAGTAGGTATATATACCTTCGCCGTTTGCTTTGTATTCATCTGTAGAGCTATCGTAATTGTAAGAAGTCATCTTCTCTTCATCGAAATCAAGTTTAAGGTCAGTGTCAGGTGCTGATATCCATTCACCAACTAAGTCAGCATTGTATATGGTGAATTGATATGATTCACCTGAAACAGAACTATCCGAGCTATCATTAATCTTAATAGTATAATCTATGCTGGCTGGATTAGTCCCCGGTATGTCCCAGCTATATGACCCGGTATTGGCTTCGTTTTGAACTAATGTTGTATATGAATCACCATCCAACCAAACTTCGATATCGACATTATCTACTGTTACCTCGGGAAGAGTATTCCATTGAATGGTTTGTTGCGAACCTGCCATCCATATAGAAGTTTCATTAGGCTCGGTAATCTGTATAGGCTGTTCTGTGATGCTGAAAGGTGTTTGGGAGACACCATATATATCACTGTTTGCACTAAAGCTGACTTTGACTTTATAGTCATCACCGGTGGTTACACCAGTGTCGCCGCTTTCGGTAATGTCCCACATAAACGAACCGGTATTCGGATAATTGGTAGCCAGCTGGGAATAGATAGCATCGTTTTTCCACAGTTCGATTTTAACATTGGTAATGATACCATCTGTAAACCATTCTATTTTTTGAGAAGAGCCTAATGCCCAAATCTCACCCCCTTGAGGTGAGATTAGGATTATCCTTTCTTCCGCGATGCTAAACTTTTCTTCTGATTCACCGTAGATTTCTGGATTATCCACATCGACTACTCTTATTTTGTAGCTATCGTCCCCGGTTATATCTATCGGTATATGCCATTCATAGCTACCTGTATTCTCTACGCTTTCCGCTAGAGTATCATATAGATTGATACCGTCCCATAATTCAATCTTAACATTAGCCAATTCACCTTGGGTAGACCATTCGATGGTTCGTGTAGTGCCAGCGGCCCAAATTTCCCCTCCGGAAGGATTGACCACCTCTATCACGGTACCGGGCTTACAACCTGATATAATGATGATAGTTACAGCTAATATGAATATGGTTTTTAGTAAATTTTTCATGGTTTAATATCCTCTTTTTTTAATATGGTTAAGTATTTATGGAATTAATATTTATGGAATTTTTATTTCTGTCAATCAAGGGATTATACGTATATAATATATCACAGTTACACAAAAGTGAAAAAAAATATGTATAGTTGACTGAAAAACCGCTTTTGCTTAT
>CAYUUC010000503.1:0-2288 GCA_964447635.1 uncultured Spirochaetia bacterium | reverse complement strand
GGGCAAATAACTCTTCATAGAAATTACCCATGTCTCTTTCAATTTTTTCTCTTTGAGTTTCAAAGAAGTCTTCCAGGTTCTGTCCGATACTCATAGAGATTTTCTGTATCTTTCTCTTTTCTTCTTCATGTAAGAGTTTTACATCATTTAATTCTTTATCAACTTTATTCTTACTAGAATTATAGAATGCTTGTAAGTTCTGCTCTATAGTCTGGATACCGAAATTAACATCTTTTTTCTCTTTTTCTACTTTTTTGGACAAGTTTTCTATGTTTTGTTCTACTTTTTCTGATGATTTTTCCAAGAAATCAGTAACTTGAGATTCAGCGATTTTTAGATTATCTCTAAGCTCAGCTATTTTTTCATTAGCTTCTATTTCTATTTTTTCTATTCTATTATCCAATTGAGATATGATTTCCTGTTCCACTTCTTCGGATATCTGGTCTACTCTTTCTGAAACATTAGATATGGATTCAATCTTATTGTTTATCTCATCTACTCTTCTTTCCATTGTATTTTTGAATTCGTATTCTAGTTGATATACCTTATCTTCAAACTCTTTATGCTTTTCATCTAGTTGTGAAGTAGCATTTAGAATATTGTTAGAGAGTTCTTTAGACTTATCAGTTAATTCATTGAAAACATCATTTCTAACTTTAACTATATCCTCATGTAGTCTATTGATGGTATTCTTAGTAGTATCCATCTTATTCTGGATTTTTTCATCAGCTTCTGACAACATTAGATTAATATGTTCATTTAATTTTTTGTTAATCTTATCAGAATTGGTTTTGGAGATTAGATCGAGTTCTTTATCAAATTCGGAAATCCTATGATTATACTTATCTATATTAGAATCAAGGCTTTTAATATTATTTTCAATATGGGTTAGTCTTTTATCTTTATTATCAAAGGTATTCTTAAGATTATCGATTTTCGATGATAATTCCTTTATGATACTCCCTTTTCTTTCTACTTTGCTTATAAGATTATCATATTTTCTGAATTCCAGGATTTTCTCATCTAGTAATTTAATATTGGATTCAATTTCTTCTTTATTTTTATCTGATTTAGAGATGAGTTTGGACATTTCTATATTAGCTTCGTTAACCTCTTTCATTTTCCTTTTGGATATCTGAATTATCTCATCTTTAAACTTATCTATAAGTTTTTTAATACTAGCGGGTTGCTTATCTCTTTTATCTAACTTATGAAATAGTAATCCAACTATAAAAGAAGATAGAATAGATAATCCTACGGCGATAGGCAATAAGTACATTTCCCCTCCCGATATACATTAGGTTTTTATCTGCTTCGGCAAAATATCGAACTTACTTTAGTTTTTATTCTTATATTTTACTGTGCTATAACAAAGTATTTACGATACGAAAACTTTTCCAAAATATATTTATATTATCGGTATTAATAAAAATTTATGAGAAGTTTTCTAAAATCATGATTTAGAAAAGGATATAAATATATATACTAATATTTAATGGTAAAAAAAACACAAAAACTACCATTGTAAAATTTATTGTTTATTAAGAATTCAATAAATTTAATTATTGATGAATAATAACCATTATTATATAATGTTTTTTACAAATAAATAAACATTTCTAAGGGTGTTAAGTATGAGAATTATTATACATTATCTAAGAATCATATTAATAGGTTTAGCTACTATTATATGGGGTTCTATGTATTTCTTATTCTTCTGGATAGATATATTTTTGAATGATCCTATATATGATTTTATTTCTAGAAACTGGGGTAAAACTGTTCTATTTATCAGCGGTGTTAGAGTTCATTTTGAAGGTATGGATAAAATCGATTGGAATAAAAATTTTGTCATAGCAGGTAACCATTTAAGTCTTATGGATATACCACCATTTTTAGCATACTTCTCAGCTAAACTTAGATGGGTTTTTAAGAAAGAATTGGGGAATATACCTATCTTTGGCTGGATAATTAATATTGTTAATATTAGTGTAGATCGAAAGAATAGAAAGAAATCCAAAGAAAGTTTTAAATTAGCTCAAAAAAAATTAAAAAAAGGTGTATCGGTAATTATTTTTCCTGAAGGTACCAGAAGCTTAACTGGTAATGTAGGAGAGTTTAAAAAAGGAGCTTTTATATTCTCTATACAAAATCAAATAGACATCATACCATATGCAATTTATGGTTCAAGAGAAGTATTACCTCCTCATTCAACTAAGATTGAACCAGGTGATGTATTCATTTCATTTTGTTCACCAATAAGTTCTGAAGGAATGGATTATAAAGAT
>CAYUUC010000502.1:0-2297 GCA_964447635.1 uncultured Spirochaetia bacterium | reverse complement strand
TATTCAAAAAAGACGGTCTGGAAGCTGATGTAACTTATGATGAATACTGGGATACTGTTATAACTCACAGTAGAGGGAATATAGGAAGAGGTATAGATTTACCCGAATATGATACGGTTATTGTAGATGCGAGTATCTATTTACCGTTTCTGGCTCTAAATCTAAAGTTAGAGGAAATGACAGAAGAAAACATTTTATTAGCTTTGGATAATGATAGGTTTATGATAGCGATTCAGAATATGGGAAGGATTTTAAGGGTAAAAGAAGATGATAAAGATAAAATCAGCAGAAAATGTATAATCATCGAAGGTATTTCTAATGATGATTTGAAGTTGCTTTTAGAGATATCGAACTTACAGTCTATGATAAAAAACAAAATACAAATAATACACTATAAGAATAATCCACAGAATATCTTTGAGAGTGCTAAAGAGTATCTGGAAAAGGGGGAGGTTGTAAATATAAAAGAAATATCTCCAGTTGATAAAGCAGTTAACGAAGGTTTATCATCAATTTGTAAAAGCGATAGGGAAAAGTATAAATTAGAGATTGAAGAAGCAAAAAGAGAAAAGAAACTTAAAGAAATTAAGGATGATATTAAGTCTCTTAAAGAAACAGGGATGTGTTGGAGTAAGATAGCACGAAAGCTAAACTTATATAAACTGATAGAAAGATACAACCTCGATTTGGAGGATTTGAAGAGCTATTTCAGAAGTATATAATTCTGTTTTAGATTTATTCAAATTGCGTACAAATATGGTTGACCTTATATATAGGTGTACCATATATTGATGTAATTATTGATTTTCTTCTTTCTATATTTGGGTTGATATTATGTATTAGATACATTACAACTTACATCATATCTAAGTCTGGCAGTTTATCCACAGCCTTTTGCATATTATCATCGATTACCTTAGCGTAGATTTGGGTATTTTTAATGTCAGTATGACCCAACAGCTTTGATACCGTATAAAGGTCAACACCTAATGACAAAGATAGGGTAGCGAATGTGTGCCTTGATGTATGGAAAGAAACTGATTTATTGATACCAGCATCCTTAACCCATTTTATGATGTCCTTCCTAATTTTCCCATCACTTGGTAAATCAAACACTTTGTTACTTTTGTTATCGTTTTTGTTACTCATCAACTCATGTAAGATGTTACGAGCAGACTTGCTTAAGGGGAGGTATAGGCTTTCCTTTGTTTTCTTCTGAGTCACAATTACTTTGTTTTCCTCGAATGAGATATTATCCCAGTGTAATCGTTTTATGTCAGATATTCGTAATCCTGTATTACAAGCAAACAGGAAGGCATATTTAACAATGATGTCATTACATTCAGTCTGATTCAGCTTCTTTACTTCATCTAATGTTAAATATACTCTCTGGCTATTCTTCTTAGAAATTTGTTTTACTTTGCTTGCGGGATTATAATGGATTATCTTTTCTTTATACGCTTTCCTCAGAGATGCTTTGATTACTGAGAAGTATGTATGAGCTGTGTTATTGCTGACTTTAGAAAGGAAATATCGCTTAAGGTCTTCCAAAAATACTTCATTGACAGCATTAAATGTGATATTACCATTGGTATACTCTTTAAGATGATGAAAGGCATTCATATAAGAGCGTTGTCCTTTCTCGTAAAACTCTTCAGCCAGCTTCTCGAAATACTCTACAAAGTTACTCCGCTTCTTGTGTGCGGGTATAATATCGTAATCCCCAGCAATAAGTTCAACTTCCCTTTTAGCTCTAATCTCCTGAGCCATATTCATCTTTTGTCTTTTTTCTGGTTTGATTTTAGGGTTATATGTTATTCCCAGCCATTCATATTGACGATTCTTGTTACCCAGATAAATATCAAGATATAGCGATACATTACCACTTTTTAGCTTACGCTGTCTTAATTTGACAGACTTTTTATATGATTTCTTGTTACTCATCTTGTTACTCTTTCCGCATTTTTTTGTTACTTTGTGAAAATCTACGCATTCACTTTATTAAATATAATAATGGAGTCACAAAATAGCAACAAAAACGATGAAAATAAAAGAAACTAAAGATATATAAAATGAAATGAAATTCTCTAATGATTGCATTAGTAGTTTCTTTTGTTATTGATTTCATTTCATTTGTTTTCATATAATGAATATAGTTTCTATTCAACATTTGATAAATGTAAAGTAATTTAACTTCTTTTGAAGAAATAAAAGAAGAGTAGTTTCTATTCAACATTTGATAAATGTAAAGAATAGATATTACTGTCTGCGAGATGTTCGCAGAAGAGTTTCTATTC
>CAYUUC010000501.1:0-2301 GCA_964447635.1 uncultured Spirochaetia bacterium | reverse complement strand
TGATCTCATCATAGTGGTTATTCTCCTTTATAGTTAATCCAAATTAACAACATTTTGTAAAAAATGTATTAACTACCCAATTTAGTTTCTTTATTAATCTATCTTTCTATTTAAAAATTATTCTTTATTATTATCGTCAGTTATGGCATTAACCTGAATAACATCATAAGGGCTAATGTCTTCTCCATTTACACTAAGTATCGCCTGGTTATTACCATTAAACTTAATAGCATCTACCACACCAGTTTCAACTTTATGTGTTTTCAGATTAGGATTAACATATGCTACCCATTTACCAAGCATAGATAATGTCTGATTACCATCAGTAAGGGTAATCAGATGCTGTAGATGTTCCCCTATCTCTGAAGTCTGTTGTAAATTGGAGAATTGAGCCATTTGACCGATGAACTCCTTATTATCCATAGGTTCTAGTGGGTCTTGATACTCCAACTCTTTGATTAGCAAGGCCAGGAAGTCTTCCTGTCCAAGAGTAGCTTTATTATCGGTTATGACTTTTGCATTTACTTCATTAGCCCTTAATTGCGCCTGGAATAACTCCTTATCTGACATAATCTGACTATTCATGCCTTTGGCTTTATCCTGGTTTTGTTGTAGACTTGTTAAAAATGAAGTATTGTTTACACCATCAATGTTCATCTATTATACCCTCCTCTTTATATTATCCACTGATGTTTACATTACCTGCCATCCAATCAGGTAACTCTGCCTTTTGGTTTTCTAATTCTTCAATGGGATTATTTAAATCAGATATTTCATCACTATCATCACTATTATACATGGAGTTAAACTCCAAGTCGCTATGTTGAAGTTCAAAGTCTTTGAACTCCTGACCCATATTGATATCCAGATTATTCAACATTAGACCTTTATCTTCCAGACTTTGTCTTAACTCTGTGATATGGTTTTGGATAACCTTTTTAACCTCATTTGATTCAACGATTAATCTTCCGCTTACATTACCTTTTTCCACTATTAGCTTCATCTTTATCTTGCCCAAGGTCTCTGGTTTTAGCTGGATTACAATCTCTGATTTACTATCTTTAAGCATAATCGATGCTTTCTTTACTAATTGGGACATGATATCTTTAGGATTCATTATTGGATTATTTCTAAAATTGGATATTATTTTTGGTGAATTTTGGTTAAGTGAATTATTGGTTATATTAGCACTTGATTTAGTGAATAATTCTGTTTTTATCTCATTAGAGTTTTGAATATTATTATCTTCTGTATTTGATTTATTTACATCCAGCTTATTCAGTTTATTTTTATACTCGCTGTTCTTGTCATATTTATTTTTAATCAACCGATTATCTCTTATTTCAATACTTATTTTCAGTCCATCTTCTAATTTATTCAGGTTATTATCCAACTTGGATACTAATACATCCAATTCTTTTACTGATTTAGTTGAATCTAATGATTTTTTCAACTCATTTAGTTTTGTTATTAAATCCTTAATAAAGTCTAGTTTTGTATTATCATCTTTTATTATACTATCTTTATTATCCAATAAAGTCTTTATTTCTCTTAACTGATTTTTTAATATCTTAGATTTATTATTCTCATCGATATTATTGCCTATATCCTCTAGTAATGTTGAAATATCATTAAGAGTACTGTCAATATTAGATGAAATACTATCTGATGATATCTTTTCTAAGTGTGAACTGATAGAATCGATTATATTTAGAGTTCTATTTAAATCTAAATCTTTCTCTAATGATATTTTTTTGAGAAAATCAAAGGCATTTTTTAGCATGGATAGGCTATTAACCAATTCTTCCAAACTAATTGAATCTTTATCAATTTTTTCATTTAGGTTTTCAATATCTTTTCTTATTTTCCTAATCTCTCTTTTAAGTTTTTTATTGTATATTAAATCTTCTATCCTTTTTAAATCTGATTCTAAAGCTTTCAAATCTGATTTTATTTTATCGGTTTCTTCTTTATCCAACTCTATTTTACTATTATTATGTTCAACTTTATTAATCTTAGGGTTATGGTATTGACTTTTTTCTACTATCTGTGGATTAGATTTGTTGCTCTGATATTCCAGGTAATCGTTTACTTGAGAATAA
Source organism: uncultured Spirochaetia bacterium (assembly GCA_964447635.1). Taxonomy (GTDB): domain Bacteria; phylum Spirochaetota; class UBA6919; order CAYUUC01; family CAYUUC01; genus CAYUUC01. Next base: position 199 of record CAYUUC010000501.1, on the reverse strand, counting down.
GAACTATTATAATCATTTACACTTTTGTCTACATTATTAAATAATACTTTAGAATAACTATTTGTTGATGAAACATCATTTAATATCGAACAGAAAGAACTACTTTGTTGGGTATTAATCTTAACATCTGTAATATTAACATTTCTATCAAACTTTAAGTTATTACCTTTTCCAAAAAATGCTTCAGTTAAACTAATAT
>CAYUUC010000500.1:0-2314 GCA_964447635.1 uncultured Spirochaetia bacterium | reverse complement strand
ATCCCAAATCCTATAATCAATATCAGGATTTTTATATATATCTATAGGGAGTTCGAATTCTGTTCCACGAGTTAATTCTGCTAATTCTTTATATAATGTTTTATTAATGTCTTTATCTGTTTTGGATAACTTAAAGCTGGATTTATCTAAAATCTTAGAAAGTCTATTGGATATCTTATTCAAATATTCTGGGATTGATGGATTGGATTTATCTTGGAGTATATTTGGTCTGATGAATAATTCCCTATCAATGTTTATACCTGTTTCCTTGGTTTCCCCAAATTGAGAACAAGGTAATACAATATCAGCAAAATCTATATTCATTGAGTCATTATAATAATCAAACATTACTGTAAAGCATTTATCCAGACTCATAATATCATAATTTGGAATCAGTGGTATTTGAGAATTGAATATAAATGCCGTAGATTTATTCTGATTAGTATTATTCATAAAAGTATGGATAAAATCTTTGCTCTTTTTATTAATTATAGTATTTAATTGTCCCGGTTCTATTCCCCATATCGAAGCTATAACATTAGAATATGGGATATTATTATAACCTTTAGTGAAACTCCAATGCTTTAATCTATAATCCTCTTTTAACTCTCTTAGACTAATACCACTTAATAGAATGTCTTTATTATTTCCAGATAGATATTGAGCATAAGTATTACCTAGGTTTTTGATTGGTAAAATACCTGAACCTTTTCTATATAGATTTCCCGTAATAGATAAAAGACTCACTATGCTTCTTATAGTCTCATATCCATAGAAGTTCTCGGAAATCCCGCTTCCGGTCAGCCATGTTATTCCACCTTTACCAGTCTCTCTCCCTATTATACTAGCTTGTGATATTTCTTTAGCACAGAGTCTTAGTAAGGAGATATAAATTTTATGGATGTTTTGTGTCTTATCTGGTGAATGGTTATTTAAAATATATTCCTTATAATCATTATAGGTATTTGTATAATTGCTGATAAAATCTGTATCTAAAGCTTGAGGATATTCTGTGATGATAAAGTATGCTATAGCATTAACTGCGTAGAAATCAGTATCTATAAGGGAAAGATGATATACATTACCTTTAGGTTCTCCTTCTTTGTTCCTTACAGCACTTGAATGACCAAATTGTTCTTCTTTATATCTTGTATTAGCAAGTCTTGTTTCCTTTAATTCTATAATGGTGGATGTTTCTCTCGGATCAAATATGATATTGGTTGTATCCGATGCTTTTATATGTTCTAAATACTTCCAGAAGAAGACAGGAGAAGAACTCCTAAGGTTAGTTCCGGACATGATTACCAAATCTGAAGTAAAAACATCCCGGAATATAATATTTGACAAATATGAACCTGTGGAATCTTTCAAAGCCTTAGAAGAGGAAAAATCCCTTAATCTGAGATCAGTATTTAGATTCGGTGAGGATAGAAGACCTCTCATAAATTTGTTTATAGCATAATGAGATTCGATACCTAAAGATGATGATGAATATGTGTAAACTTCCTCTGAAGAGTACTTTTGCATTGTATATGTGGTTTTTGCGGTGATGATGTCTATTGTTTCTTCTATTGATATTTTCATAAAATCCCGGTTTTTACTTTTAGTCGAGTTATACCCTAGGGTTTTATCTCTGAAAGCCTTGGTTTCATTGTCCAATTGGTTATATTTTATACTAATGTCGTCGTTTTGGTTCTTCCATTCTTTATATTTGTCATAAGTTTTTTTATCTATAATTGGTGTAGTAAGTCTATTGCTATATAGAGTTTCTTTGATTGTTATACCTTTTATACAAAGTATCCCAGAAAGATAATAAGAGGGGTCATATATAGGATTGACACTCTCTAGGGTTTTCCTATTCTTATATTCATCATTAGAGAGATTTACATTGATTTTACATCCGATATTACATAAAGGACATCTGCTATTAAATAATATGGCTTTTTTGGTTTTAGTATATACCGGTTCTCTGATTATTTTATATTTATTGTCACAGGTTGTAAAAATCAATGGGCTTAATGCTGTTAGTTTTAGAAAATTTCTTCTATTTTTTGAAATTTTATTATTATCCTGGTCTTTTCTACTCATTTATATACCACCGGTCTTTTTCTGATATATAATATTATACTATCTATATCCTTATCGTTTAATTCAAATATGCCGTTTTCTTTCATAGAAAAAGGTTTCATTAAAGTATTATCCCTACCGTTTTTTATTATATATCTAAGCTGTTCATTATCTATGGTTAAAGAATTACCATTCCGGTCTGTTCCTACAAAGGAATAATTCCTTAAATCGGGTGCATTCGATGTTG
>CAYUUC010000499.1:0-2327 GCA_964447635.1 uncultured Spirochaetia bacterium | reverse complement strand
TGCTCATATTAGATATGCTCATATTAGATATGCTCATATTAGATATGCTCATATTAGATATGCTCATATTGGATATGCTCATATTATAAAAGAGGAGTTAAAACTTATGCAGGATGTTAAGTACAATTTTGAGGTTAGTCATTTAAATTTAAATGTAAAAGCATTACCGCCGGATGCTAAGATGAAATTTGACCTGGGGGTAACAAACCAGTCTTCACTGGACGCTATCGTAGATAAGATGGAAGTTCAAATCACCATCAGAAACGAAATCAAAACCCAACTCAATGTTCAAAACATATCATTACGGGCTGATGAGAAGACCACCTTCTCCATCGAGAAACTATTAAACCCGGTGGAAATAGTACAGTTCTTCTTGAACCCCAAGGATGAATACAAGATAAAGGCGAAGATAACCACCGGCGAAGAGACTCACGATGTTGAAGTGATTGGCGAATTGCCCAGTTCATAAAATTGTAAATTGACCATTTTCATCATTAGGATTATCACCATCTAAAGGCTTAATGCAGTCCGGAGTGTTAACCTTCGGGCTGTTTACTATCTTGGAAACAGGATACACCCTTATCTCCTTACTGCTAGCGAATCTATCATATGGTTTAAGCAAGTCCATCACGTCTTTGTAGTCTGTCTCCGGTGTGGATAGCCACTCCTCCCGATGCTCTTTCGGTATGATGAGGGGGCTTCTATCGTGAAGGTGTTCCATTGCCCGTATAGCTTTTGTGGTGAGTATGGATAGGGTGTGAACCTCACCTCCTTCCGGGGGAGACCATATATCCCATATCCCGCCCATACTGAACATCTCACCGTTTTTCAATCCGATGAAGTATGGCTGTTTGTCCTTGCCGGTCTTCTTCCACTCGTAGAAGCCGTTAGCAGGAACCAGACACCGCCTTCGTTTAAATGGAGCTTTGTAGCTGGGCTTTTCGGCGACGGTTTCGCTTCTGGCGTTAATCATCTTATAGCCAATCTTAGGGTCTTTACTCCATGAAGGGATTAATCCCCATATAAGCGGTGTGTAGTGCTTACCGCCTCTAACTTTTACGATAGCCCCAACGGCCTGCCCCGGTGCTATGTTGTAGCTAATGACAGGTTTTATGTCGAAGATGTCAATCTGGAACAGCTTTAATAATGCTTCCTTCTCTTCTTTTGAGATAAATCTTCCGCACATCTTTCTTGACTCCTTGTAATGTAATACATAGAATGAGTTAATAAAACAATTAAATATGATTGATATTCTATATATTATTAAGATTTTTAGGAATTTGGAAAAAGCATGAATAATTTCTTTCCTTTTCACTGTATTTGAATTTATGTTTGGTTATATGGATGAAGAACCAAGAGCCACAAAAGGAAGGGGAAAGGCTTATGGATAGAGAAATGCCGCATTATTCGCAACAGCTGACATTCAGCGAAAAGCTTATCGAGGCTGATATGGCTAGGTTCAGAAACAGCAGTGATGTTAGGTATTACAAATCCGCTAAGACGATATCGGAGCAGGACAAAGCTCCTTATGTTTTCGGTTCGATGAAGAAGGAGCTATCCAAAGACCCCCAGCTTGCGTTGAAGATGAATCTGGTGGACGGTTCGTATTGGAACTGTCTCCAAATCATCGCCAGTAATCGATTTGCGGTTGGTGAAATACTCGATGTGGTCTATCATATATACAAGCATACAGATGGTGAAGACTTTGACTTACTCACCGGTTTGGCTTCTGAGAAGCTGTTTAAGTATGTATTCATCGGGGATGAGACAGGAGAGCTTGATTTAGAAGAGGTTAAGTCCCGCAATCGCTTCATTCAGGTGGCTCTGTCATACTTCAACTTAGCTAACAAGAAGACTGATGCTGAAGTGGAAGAATGGGAATCGGATATGGAGGAGATTTTCGATAAAGATAGAGAGCTTGCCGGGTCGTATCATAAATATTGGGCGTCGATAGAAGACTACCACAAGGAGCGTGGTTAGCGTCTTATAGAAAGATATGGAAAAGCAGGCAAAAATCACGAAAAAACTCATCTAAAAGTTTTGCGAATTCCAGAAACATTTATATACTATATGTGTTCTAAAAAATAGGTATGGTTTAACAATCTATCCTAAGATTTAGAAACCGATACATAACTCATAACAGTATATCTTGGAAATGATTTATAATATTTTAAAAAATTTCCAAAAAAAAGGTCTAAATAATTTGACGATTTATTAAGATATTGTTAAATTATATTCTGCTCGTGATGAGTTTGTAACAAGCTTTAAATAGAGCGTTCCTCCTTAGCTCAGCTGGTAGAGCAAGTGGCTGTTAACCACTGGGTCGC
>CAYUUC010000498.1:0-2329 GCA_964447635.1 uncultured Spirochaetia bacterium | reverse complement strand
GGTTTTACCTTTTTTCACATCACCTATTATTTTCTGAAATGCTTTATTAATCTTCATAAAAGCATATTCTGATTCTCCATTTTCATCTGTTATTTCTTTTATTAATGCGAATCCTAACGGCATGTCCTTTATTATATCAAGGCAAGATATATCTTCAAAAGTATTTTCTTTCATTCAGCATAATCTCCCTTATGAAATAACCTTGACTTAATTATAGATTAGAGTAAATTTTAAACAAAGTGCAACAATAATATAATAAAATATTCAATAAAAAACCATAATTTAATAGACAAATAGTGAAAATAATTAATATTAACTAAGGACTTTACATTTAGCACAGACCCCGTAAACTATGAGTTTATGTCCGGTGATGCTGAACCCGGTATCGGTGGTGATGCTCTCACTCATCTGGTCAATCATGCATGTGTCAATCTCACATACCTGACGGCAATTTACACATACTATGTGATGCTTATGTCCTTTTGAGGCGAGGATATAATATGATTCATCGGCTTCGATAGGCATCTTCTGTATAATCCCCACCGATAGCAGTATATCAATAGTACGGTAAATGGTGGTAAGGCCGGCACTACTGCTCTTTTTCCTGGCATAATCGTATACCTCACTTGCACAAAGATACTTATTCTTATGGTTGATGAATATATCATATACAAGTTTCCGTTGGCTGGTAAGTTTATAGCCGTTTTGAGATAGAATGTTTTTTATTCGGTTATAATTCTTCTTCATGATAAAAATTTACAAAATTATATCCGTTTATTCAATAATAGTATAAACTTTCTATGGTAGGTCATTTTTTCTTATTGGACTTATTTTCAAACATATATTTAATATAATTTTCCAGTGTAGCTATAGAGCGAAGTCGTAATTCATTCCGCTTATCCTCGGATAAGAATTTTATCCCCACGGAGAGGGATTTGTCATCATCATTCAATTGTGTATAATGAATTATCTCCCCCCAAAAGCTAAGTACCGGCAAGCTGGGAAATTGCAAATCGAATTTATATTCCTCGGTGGGATTATTAAGGATAGTTTCCTTCATCTTCTCACTCTTGATGAGCGTCCTTAATCCCGCCAAGCTAATATCGATTACCGGTTCACTTACCTGCATACTCTTATTAGAGCCATAGGAAACCGCCTCGCAAATTTCCTTAGATATTAGTCTCAACTTATCGATGATATCCTCATCGATAAATGGGGTTCTTAATCCAGTCTCGGAAGTAAGTTTTATATAACCCATCGGAAATGGATTTGTATACCGAACTTTGTTCTTATCATATATGATGGGATAGTATAGGAAAGACTTAACCTCTTCCTCCTCCATCCTTTCCATCATTTCCCGGACTTCTTTCTGAGCATCGGTTTCGAAGTTCTGCCGGAGTAGTTTCTTGACTTTATCGCTGAGTCTGGGGTCTAGTTCAATGAACATGTTCCTGCGGTTCTTTATCGGGCTGATATATGTATCATTCTGTACTAAATAGTTGTGAATGTTTTGGGTATCCCTTACATAAATGATCCGGTTATCCTTCTTGATTAACCGGGCAAGCAGGTCATCGGTATTCTCGAAAGTATCTATATATAAGGAAATGGGGAAGAACTCGTTTTTGTATTTCTGTTCATAGCTCTTATGAATTACCCGAACATATACAGGGAATTTCTTTGGATTTATATCCACTCTAGATTTTATATTGGTAAAATTGGTTATTTTTATGTTATAGCCTTCAGCATTATACCTTTTCTCCGCTCTACTCTTCTTTGCTATCTTGATTCTTTCCACTTTATACAGATGTTTCATTTTTTGGTGTGGCAAAAGGTTAAGGTCCAGCTCGATATAATTGTTTAACAGTGTAAAGATGGTCAAACTCCTGGCAGGGGTAAGTTTATCAGGAAAATTGAGCTTAATCAGGTCGTCTTTGCTATGGAAAGATATCCTAGAAAAAGAATTATCTAAGGTTCTTATATAAAAATACTTCTTGTCGGAATATGCATTAAGGATCTTTTTTATGCTTTCTTTGTCGGTAATTATCTTAAATTCTCTGGATTTCATATAACACCTTATTTCTTTTTAAGTGTTTCTTATAAAATAACATACAATAGAACATTTATCAAAGCTATTATATAATAGCATGCCTTTTATATTTTAAGAAACAGTTTTGATTAATATAGAAAAATATCCTATTACTAATCATTTCAAAGGATTAATCCTTAAATAGAATAATCAGAAAACCAACCTACTCTCAGTATCAATTCTATTTGGGTAGTGCTTAAGTCGTTAGTGATTTCTTTTCCAAATTATATTCAATTATAAACC
>CAYUUC010000497.1:0-2353 GCA_964447635.1 uncultured Spirochaetia bacterium | reverse complement strand
GAGATAGAGAGGGGTCTTGTTTTATTTCAACAACTTTTGGTTAATGAGCGATTATTAATATTTTTTGAAAGTTAAGCAGGACGCCTATTTAATTAGAATTTTATCTTTGTTGGTTCATCAGTTTCTTTAGGCACTTTTCAATCATGATTTTTATTCTTGATACTGTTTGCCTATTTTATTAACATAAAAAAGTAAAGATTTTAGTAGAATAAAATTCTTACAAAATATTTTAATGAGTAAATATGATTATTTATAAGTCATGTTTATTAGTTTAAATTTATAATATTGGAGCGAATCTATGCAAAGAAAATTAATTATCTTTTTAATATTCTTATTCTCTTTATTACTACTATTTTCATTCTCAGCATGCGGAGAAGGAGATGAAGATACTGACGCTGACGATGAAACTATGTCTATTTCTGATAAATTAAATAATGAAGGAACAGATGAACAGACCGACGAAGAAGAGATGACCGATGAACAGACCGACGAAGAAGAGATGACCGATGAACAGACCGACGAAGAAGAGATGACCGATGAACAGACCGACGAAGAAGAGATGACCGATGAACAGACCGACGAAGAAGAGATGACCGACGAGGATGTCGTGGATAAAGAATTATCTTCACAAGAAACTTTAGTTCCACGACCCGTTGATATTGCCGGAACAATCATCAATGATAGACCGATTAATTACAAAAAAGGTGAATACGGCGGAACTTATGTTAACTACGACTTGGGTGACCCTGCAACCTGGAATGATTCCCAATCAACGGATGCTACTTCATCAACAATGATAAGCAGATTCCAGCCTAGTTTAATGGATATAAACTATGATACAGGTGAATGGGAAGTCTTTCTGGGAGACCACTCTAAAGGAGAAACCGGGCCAGGTTACGACTTGATAGTGGACGAAGAACAGAACAACATGGAAATAAAAATCTATCTTAGAAAGGATATATACTGGTCGGATAATACCCGAATGAGAGCTGATGAATGGGTATATTATTGGAATGATATACAGGGTAATCCAGATGTGGGTCATAATGGTTTCAATGCAACCAGAGTAGAGGTAGAGGGAGAAGAATTCCCCATCGTAGCAGAGAAGATCGACGAGTTTACCTTCAAGTATGTATTCCCAATACCAATTGGAGACCCTGAACTACCCATAAGTGGTGGTATTATGCCTATGCACATTGTTAAACCTGTAATGGAATCCGAAGGTGTAGACGGATTAAGACAGATGTGGGGAATTGATACACAGGTATCAGAGCTGGTAGGTTATGGTCCATGGCTACCAGATACATTCGAACAGGGTCAAAATACCATATTCCTGAAGAACCCGCAATACTTCCATAAGGATGAATGGAACAATCGTCTGCCATATCTGGACAAATATGTGGTAAATGTGGTTGCTGATACGAATGCGGCTTTACTTAGGTTTAAGGGTAAAGAGCTTTCTATGGTTAGCTTCCCGAATTCCGAGTTCAAGACTGTTGTAGAGTCGGCGGATACCGAGGGCTATTCTGTATGGAATGGTGGTCCATCTACAGGCATCTTATTTGTAACATTCAATCAGAATCCGAATTCTGACCGGATGAAAGGGACACCTCAACTTAGATGGTTTAGTGATAAGAATTTCCGACAGGCGTTGAATTTCCTTATAGATAAAGAAGACCTGGTATCTAAGGTGCTTAATGGTTTAGGAGAGCCGGATAAGGGTAACCTCCACCCTGCATCACCATACTTCAATCCGAAAAATACATTCCCTAATGAGTACAACCCAACCAGAGCATTATCCATACTGGAAGACGAACTAAACATAAGAGACCGAAATGGTGATGGTATACTGGAAGATGAGAGAGGTGAAAACATCACCTTTGAATTGCTGACTAATGCTGGAAACAAAGAAAGAGAAAGGGTAATGAGTATCATAGCAAGTAATTGGGGAGCTTATGGTATCGATGTAATATCCAATGCTATAGATTTCGATAATCTGGTTCAAAAGATGATATCCAATTTCGATTGGGAGTCCATGATTATGGGTCTTACCGGTGGTATATGGCCTGCTTCCGGTGCTAATGTGTGGCGTTCATCTGCTAACCTTCACTTCTGGCATCCATATCAGGACCAACCTGCTACCGAGTGGGAAACTCAGGTAGACAATATCTTCGAGGAAGCACGAAACGAACCGGACTTTGAACGCAGGAAAAAGCTATGGGACAATATGTACACCATACTATACGACCAGATCCCATATCTATTACTATACAGAAAGTATTCATTCCTCGCTATATATGATGAATGGCAGAATGTTTACTGGGATACAATGGCAAGTGTAGGTGGTAATTAC
>CAYUUC010000496.1:0-2354 GCA_964447635.1 uncultured Spirochaetia bacterium | reverse complement strand
TAATAAGGTTTATAATATATGAAATATAAAATATACTTTATAATGATAATTATTTTGATTTTAATATCACCATTGGTTTTTACTCAAACCAATGATGATAGTGATAATGAAAATGATGATGATACTATAGAAAATGATGATACAGAAACAGATGAGGATTATTTCGGAACAGGAACTGGATTAGACTATAAGGATAAGCATAATTTCCTAAGAGATGAAATGTTTTTAGAAGATTTAGTAGATTATCCTTATAAATATGCAATATCAGAAGAAGTAGAAGAAAAAGAATCGGATTTTCTAATTGTAAAAGATGACCCCTTTACACCGGATAGCAAAGTGATATACCAAAAACCAATTATATATTATTATAAGAAATGGAATTTTTATCTAGATTATGGTGTAGAAGAGATTAAACCAGATGATATAAAATATTATAATAATTATTATACCGCATATTTTAGTTCAACAAATGGAAAGTTAATAAAAGTTGAAAAGTATAATATAGTTATAAAGATGTTATATATATACAATGACATAGAAAAACCCAGATACATAATTAATTTTGATATAAACCAATTTGAAGAATTTCTCTATGATGAAAATGGATTACTTATAAGAAAGAATATTTATGTAAATGGTAACCTAACAAGATATAAGACATATAATTATCTAAATTATAGAATAGTACAGCTAGAAAGGTCATATAAATACGATGGGACTCCACATGGTAAATGGATAGAATATAATAGTAATGGAAATAAGGTTGAAGAGATTAAATGGTATAATGGTTTAGAGAAATACAGAATAGTTTATCTGTATAATAACACTGGTATTGAGATTGAAAGGAGATTTTACCTTCCAGATATAAATTCTAATGAGATTGTAATGCTAAAATATTGGGTTAGGAATGAAGATAAAATCTATTACTATAACCATAAAGAAAATAAAATATCATGGTTGGAGTTTATGAATCTAAATAGAATTAAATAATTATATAAATTTCATAATAGATTGATACCAATCGATAATAATACTGAATAAATCTATTGGAGGATTAAATGGCAGAATTAGATTTAAAGTATAAATTCGATAGAAATAAAAACGAATTATCTTTGTATAACCATCGTATGATAACAACATCTCTTTATTATAATGCTTTTATGCAAGAAACAGTTTTGGACTCTGGAAGTCAAGAAACCATTGTTCTCCTATCGAAAGCTGCTACCGATTGTACTCTAACCATGTTAACGATGTACTTTAATGAACATCCAGACATAACAGCTAAAGCTGAGAGACTAAAAATTAGTGCTTTGTTATATCAAGGATTAGGTTATGGTCTATTGAATTTAGATACACTTAATGAAAATGGTGGTGAAGCTGAAATAGTGCAATCTAATATTGTAGAAATCCTTAAAACTAAATTTAACAAAAATGAAAATACTTTTTGTCACTATACAAATGGATTTATACTAGGATGTTTATCTTCTGTCTTTCAGAAAAAAGCGGATTTTTATAAAATTTCTAATGTATATGATTATAAAAACTATGGGTATAAAGTTTTAGTGGAGGAAGCCTAAAATGTCTATAGGAGAAGATAAGATAATTAATAATATAGTAAATTTAGATATTTACGGAAATGAATATGGTAAGATAAAGCATTTTGGTAAGAATATTTGTAGGAATAATTACGATTATTTTAAATCAGTATTCTTCTCTCTCGATGAATACTTAAACAATATTATTACATTAAAAAAAGATGAAAAACCCTCTTATCCTATAATGGAAGAATTAGGAAAAAAGATATCCTTCTTCTTACTTACTGACATTATGACATCTACAACATGGAAGATTAATGTATTACCAATGATTAATTCAAAAGATGATTGGATTTTAGGGATAATATCTATTATTAATAGTTTGGGAATAGGTAAATGGAAAATTAGAGAATTCTTATCTGAAGAAAAATTAATAATAGATATATATGATTCATTTGAAATATTTTATTATAAAGAAAAAAAGATTGATTTAGATAATTATAAACCGGAATTTTACTTTTCTATAGGATTAGCAACTTCTATAATGAGTTTAATTTATGATACTGATATTACAAAGCAGGATAAGTTTGAATATAATATGAATTTGTTTGATGAATGTTTTGATAAATCTGATGCTTTCTTTGGTAAAGAAGTCAGATTTTCATCAGAAAATTATGATTATTGTGAGATTATTGTAGAAAGAAAACACTAAAACTAATAATATACCATTTTATTAATAACAAAGGAAAATAATGGAATCTAAAGAATTTATAAGAAAAACTAAACTAATTTTGGATAATATAGAAAAAGTTATAATAG
>CAYUUC010000495.1:0-2360 GCA_964447635.1 uncultured Spirochaetia bacterium | reverse complement strand
CACCAGGTTTGTGAAGATTTATAATGCTAGGAAATAATTGTCTATTTAATAAACCAATATTAATAAACCATAATAAAAAACATAAATAATCTTTTTAATTTGGAGATATTATGTCAGAATTAGATTATAAGTATTTATTAGAAATGGCTATGAACGCAAGGGAAAATGCCTATTCACCTTATTCAAATTATAAAGTAGGAGCGACATTAATTACATATAACAATAAGATATTTTCTGGATGTAATATTGAAAATTCATCATTTTCACCTACAATTTGTGCTGAAAGACTAGCAATTTATAAAGCTGTTTCGGAAAATGAAAAAAAGTTTAAAGCAATAGCTGTGATATGTGATAGTAAAGATATTTGTAAACCATGTGGTGTATGTTTACAGGTTATGAATGAATTTTTTGATAATTCCACACAGATAATCTTAGGAAATCTTAAAGGATTATATGAAATATTCAGTATTAATGACTTACTACCACACCCATTTAATATAAAAGGGATTAAGGAACAATAATGGGCTTTGATAAAATATATAAACAAGAAATTGCTGTTAATACTATATTAAATGGTTTAAGTAAAAATACACTAAGTCAATCGTTGTTATTCTATGGAGAACCTTTTTCTGGAAAATTAACCACTGCTTTATCATTAGCTAAAGCACTAAACTGCCCTAATACATCAAATCCATATTTTTGTGATGAGTGTAAGGTATGTGATAAGATTGAACGTTTTTCATATCCGGATGTTTTTGTAATCGACTCTGATATTTACTATATAAAGTTAAAACAAATAGTTAATCTTATAGGATTGGTTAATTTTGATATTGTTAAAAAGAGATTATCTGTTATTCTGAATAGATTTTTTTCTAGATTAACCGCTGAGTATTTTTCTTTAAGGGGTTCATTTTCTGGTAAAAGATTATCTAAAAATAATATGATAGATATTTTAAGTGAGTATCAGTATTTAATCAATACTGCTAAAGATGAAACCGATTTATATAAAGCAATAGATAAAAAGGTTAAGAGTAAAAGCTTTCTTGAAAATATTAATCTTATTGAAAATTTTCATAATCTCAATATCATCCCAATTCAAACTATAAAAAACATTATGGATAAAATGAACCTATCTATTAGTGAAGGTAAGAAGAAAGTAATAATATTTAATGGTATAGAATTAATGAAAAAAGAGGGTAGTAATGCTTTTCTTAAATCGATTGAGGAACCTCCCAAAAATAGTCAGATTATATTAATTACATCAAATTTAAATAAAATTCTCCCAACCATAAAATCTAGATGCTATCTAATCCCATTTAGTAAGAGAAGCATTGATGATATCAAAAAAGTCTTTAGCAGAGTTTACAAAAAAGATTTTGAGAAAATCGATGTAAATAAACTTAATGATATTTTCTCTGATTATCCACAAATCATTTATAAAGAATATTTCTTCATGACCATAAACATGCTTTCTGATTATGTAATTAATTCCCATAAAACCTATTCTGGTTTAATGATAATAACTGATTATTCTAATAAGATTAATGATATTATAAAAAGTGGTTCTAGAAAAGATATTTTTATAATAAAACAAGTTTATCAGGACATTATTCACATAATAAAGCTATATAAAAAAGGATATCATATAGATAGTATGTTTAGTAAATATCTAACATTTTTAACCGGATTTGAAGAAGATAAACTAAATAAATCAATTAATACTATTATGAGATTCTTTTCTTCTTATGATAACCATTCCTTAGAAAGATATTTGGAGAAATCTGAAGAAAATTTCAATTATATTTTCTACAATAATGTTGAAATTGATATGGGTATGACAGAATATTTAGTTAATCTAACCAAAAACCTTATTAAGTCTTAGATTTCTTAATAACAAAAGCACCAACAGCTAAGAAAACTATATTACCAAAAGCTGGTGCAATATATCCGGGTATTGGTATCGTTGTCAAAGAGCCTACTGATTCTCCAATCTGATACAATACATAATAAGCAGCAAAGAACATCAAAGCGAAAAAGAATGTTGATATTAAAACACCTTTCTTAGTATGGAACCTTCCTAAACCTATCCCAAGTAATGTTATTATAAACGAAGCGAATGGAAAATACAATTTCCTACCATATAGTTCTGATTGCTTATTTTTATATACTTTACCACTCTTTCGCAGCTTTTCTACAATCTGTAATCCTTTCCCGAATGATATTGTATCCATTTTTGTATTTGTATTATCTTCAAAGTGGAAAGGCATATCTTTAATCACGTTTATCTTTTGTCCTGTTAAATCTTTGGGATATCCTAGTAATAGATTCCCATTATCATCCCATTCCCATAATGTAGCCTC
>CAYUUC010000494.1:0-2379 GCA_964447635.1 uncultured Spirochaetia bacterium | reverse complement strand
GAAGAAAAATCTGTTTATAAATTGAAAAAAGATAAGTATAAAGAATACACAGATAAACTGAAAAAGAAATATAGTCATAGAAGGGAAGATTATTGGAAAAAATATGATAAGGTAAGAGAAATATTAAGGGATATTACCTATAATAGAGAGATGAAAGGTTGGTATATAGCAAAAACCGGTACCACTCAAGGAAATATTGATTCATGGTTATGCGGTGCTAATAGTAAATATTCTATGGTTGTTTGGGTGGGTAATGACAACAATTATAAACTGATGAGAACAGGAGCTGCCGGTGCAGGACCTATTTGGGGAAGAATCATGAGTGAAATAGAAAAATTAGAAAAGGATGATGTATCTGACCCAATCAAATCCAATAATATCAAAATCTATCATTATAATTATAGAGATGGTCTTAATATTGACTTGACTAATAGTTATAATTATTATGATTTGCTTAATATCCCTGTATCAAGAGAAACATGTAAGATACCTGTAAAAAATGTAACTCCTCCTTATTATATTGATTATGATGCTGTGTTTTATAAGGGAACAGAACCCGGTTTATATGATAAATACAACGATTACCATGAATCTGAAGAAGACGAGGATATTAACAATCCTGATGATAATTTAAGCATCGATGATTTACTTTCTGATAGCGGAGATAAATCAATCAATAATTCTAATGAAAATAATTCTGAGAAAGAAGAACCTGATGATATAGAAGAACTAGTATCCTCCATAACCGAAGTAGATGTTTCAGAAAATGAAAATCAAGATGATAATACAATAAATGACTCAAGTGAAAATGTAGATATCGATGAAGAAGATAATATTGATGAATATGAAGATATAACTGAACAAAGTAATGAAGATGAAAATAATATTGATCAAGAAGATGATGATGATAATAATGATGATGAAGAAGATGTGGATGATTTTCTACAGCAATTGATAGAAGGGGATGATGAAGAAGAAACCAATAATGAAGACGATGATGAGGATGAAGACGATGATGAGGATGAAGACGATGATGATGACGATGGACTTTCATTAAGTGATTTAATAAGAGATGACCTTAATCACAGTGAACCAATCCAAACCGAAGATTGATAAATAATAAATATTTTATATTATCTTCCTTTGATGTATTATTTTTCATTTGTTATTGATGATATTAAAGATAATATTATAAGAGGATTATAATAGTATGGTAATAATTAAAAATGGTGATGTTTTTTCTCCTGAATATATAGGTAAAAAGGATATTTTAATAGGAGGAGAAAAAATTCTGTGTATAGATGATAACATTCAATTGAGTAAATCAATATCTCATACAATAATAGATGCATCTAATCTGATGGTTGTTCCGGGATTCATAGACCCTCATGTTCATATTGCAGGAGCAGGAGGAGAAGGCGGTCCATCTACACGAACACCAGAATTGATGCTAAGTCAAATGCTAGAAGGCGGAGTTACCTCAGTGATAGGTCTTTTAGGTACAGATGGTATAACCAGAAATGTAGAAAGTGTATTAATGAAAGCTAAAGCATTGAAAAATGAAGGGGTCTCCGCTTATATAATGACCGGTTCATATCAAGTACCAGTAAAGACTATAACTGGTGATTATACCCGGGATATTGCTTTAATTGAAGAAGTTATCGGTGTAGGAGAAATTGCCATATCAGACCATCGATGTTCTGTACCAACAGTTGATGAATTAGCTAGGATAGCTTCTCAAGCAAGAGTTGCAGGTATGCTATCAGGGAAATCTGGAATAGTTAATGTTCATTTAGGCGATAGCGATGAATTTGATAGGAATCCTGTTCATGCTTTACAACCAATTTATGATTTATGTAGTAGAACCATGGTACCAATAAAACAATTCCTACCTACACATTGTAATCGCAATCAAACTTTATTTGATAAGGCAAAGGAATATGGTAAATACGGCGGGAACATAGATTTTACCACAAGTTCATATAAATACTATCCTGAATATGAAACGAAACCATCAAAAGCACTTAAGATATATCTTGAAGCTGGAGTTCCATTAGAAAACATAACCTTTAGCTCTGATGGTAATGGGTCACTACCTGATTTTGATGATAAGGGAAATCTGGTAGGATTAACTATGGGTCAGCTTAAATCGGTTTTTGATGAAGTTATAGATGCAATAAATCAGGAAGAAATACCTATCGAACAAGCAATACGTGTAGCTAGCTCAAATCCTGCTGATATATGCAAATTATATGGTAAAGGTTACCTAAAAAAAGGCTATGATGCTGATATATTGATGATTGATAAAGATTATCAGATATATAATCTCATAGCCAGAGGAGAAATAATGGTAAAAGAAAGGAAGCCAATAAAGAAAGG
>CAYUUC010000493.1:0-2391 GCA_964447635.1 uncultured Spirochaetia bacterium | reverse complement strand
AGGTTGTTAGCGACTCAGCCGGTAACGGTAAATCCGTTATAAATAAGAGATTTAATAAAATAGATTAAAATAATTATATATTTTTATATATTATTAATTCTTTTAAGGTCGTACAGTGATTAATAATGATATTCTGATTAAGGATTTTATGTTTGGGAATGATTTTTGAAAACTAATAATTAGGTGATATTATGCAAGATGATAAGAAAAAGAAAGATATGAGCAATAATAAAAAAAACATGAAAAATGATAATATTGAGATTATCAAAGAATTTGTATCCGAGTCTTATAGCTTATTGGAAGAAGCGGAGAGAGTAGTCGACCATTTAATAGAACCAGACAATAGAAATGCAGTGGATATCATATTTAGGCTTTTCCATTCTATTAAAGGTTCTGCTTCTTTTTTAGCATTTAACAATATTAAGAAGATAACCCATACAGCTGAAAATCTGCTTGATTTACTGAGGAATAATGATATTAGACTAAAACAAGAGGATATCGGGATATTATACGACTCTTTCAATTTATTGGAAAAACTTGTTCAGAAAGTGAATAGTGAATACACAGATGAAGGTTATGAAAATGATACCAACATATTAGTTGATAAAATCAGAAGTTGTATAAACAAGAGAATAGATGATAATAAACTGAAGGATACCGATTTCCATAGATACGTCACTCAGAGCAAAGATTTACTATCAAAAATCGATAATACTTTATACAAACTACAAAAGGATGGTTATCATCGGGATTTTATATTTGATATATTAAGCAATACTTATACACTTAAAATGAGTTTACAAATACTCGATTATGAAGACCTATGGAAACTTACTTCAGAGGTTACCAATCTATTAAGCAGTATCTTAAGTGAAGATATCATGTTTGATGATGAGACACTGGAAATCGTTAATCTATTATCCGATATATTCCATCTGGTCGAGGATAGACTAATCCAACTGGAAAGAAACCGTTACCACAAACCACCAATACCCAATAAGAATGAAATTATCAAAAGGATTAAAGGGCTACTCGGAAAAGATATAGAACCAATTAGACCTATCGGGGAAATACTGGTAGATATGGGTGTATTGGACAATCAAACCATAGAAGAAGCCCTCCGTATCCAGAAGATGAGTGAAGCAGATAAAAGGGAATACATGAAAGAAATCACCGGGATGTTCAAGTCCAAAAAAGGTGATATCAGGGTAGATACTAAGAAATTGGACCAGCTTTTTGACCTGGTTGGCGAATTGACTACATCATCAGAATCTATTATTAAGTTTATACAAGAGATAATCGGAGTAAAAAACATTAAGTTTAAGAAACTGGTGGCAAACCATAGTAGGGTTATCAATGGCATCCTCTCCATCGTTATGTCCATAAGGATGGTGACTTTGGAGAATATGTTTACAAAGATGAAGAGATTGGTTAATCAATTGTCCAGGAAGTATAACAAAAAGGTGAGTATTAATATTGAAGGAGCTAATACAGAAATAGATAAAAACCTTATAGAAGAGATATCCGACCCTCTAGTTCATTTAATAAGGAATGCTGTTGACCATGGAATCGAGTTTCCCGAGGATAGGAAAGATAAGGGTAAACCTGAAACCGGGCAAATCCTATTGAGAGCAAGAAACGAAGGTAATGAAATATGGATTACTGTTAAAGACGATGGTAAAGGACTAGACCAGAACAAGATAATTCAAGTAGCACTTAAAAAAGGTTTAATAGAGAAACAAGATGTGGATAAGATGAAGGAACAGGATATACTTAATCTGGTATTTGAACCAGGCTTCTCCACCGTAGAAGAAGTATCCGAGCTGTCAGGCAGGGGGGTAGGCATGGATGTGGTTAAGAAGAATGCGGAGAAGATAGGTGGTAATGTTCAAGTCACATCAGAGAAAGACAAAGGAACAGAGTTTATCTTCAAGATACCATTGACTATAGAGATTATGGAAGTAATGACTACGACCATCGGTGGAATTAAATACTCATTCCCAATCTCAGATATTATAGAGTCATTATCATTGAAGAGAAACAAGATAGAGATTAAAGATGACACTGAATTCATTAGATTAAGAGAAGAAATCATCCCCCTATTAAAATTGAATCATGAAATGGAAGTCAATGATAAATCTGCTATCATCGTATTGAAGAAGAAGGATAAGAAGGTCTGCCTTTGTACAGACCGGATAGAAGGGATACAGCAAACAGTAATAAAGCCAGTACCAGATTATTTCGGAAAATTGGAAACCATCATGGGTTCTTCTATCCTGGGAACGGGGGATATAACTTTTATTGTGGATACTTCTGCTTTAATCGATAAATATGTTGAGTAATTGTTTTTAGTAAAACCATTTATTATTGATTAATATATCAATCCTGATT
>CAYUUC010000492.1:0-2404 GCA_964447635.1 uncultured Spirochaetia bacterium | reverse complement strand
AGGTGGAAATCTCAGAGGATTTTAAGCCTAACTTTTATGCGGATATCGATATTACACAAATTGATGATGAAGATAATATAGTAAAGAATATTAATGATATTAATCTTGATGGTGATGAAGTTAGTTTTATTGATAAGGGGTCGGATTTCGAGATAATTATTAATAATATCGTGTATTCATATAGTGATTTACAAAAGCTTGTCTATTTCATTGAATATATAAAAAATGAAACAGGGGGTGAATTGGAGGATTATAGCACTTTATCAATAAATGATAAGAAATATACTTATGATTTAATTCTTAAGATTATAAAAATCTTAGAAGAAATGGGTGGGGATAATTCCAAATCAGTGGAAATATTAAACCAATTGAAGGATTTATTAAGTTTAGATTAATCTACCCTACAAAACCAAAACGATTAAACGGAAAGTATCTAAATAATGGAGAACCTATTATTAGGTTTTCTCTTACTGGACCAAAAAATCTGCCATCTTCGCTATTATCTCTATTATCACCAATCATGAAATAATAATTATGCTTAATTTTGTATATAAATTCTTTTCCATCTATTGTTTTCTCTAGCAAATCTCTTTTATTAATAAAATCGATATCCTTCGTTTCTTCTTTAAAAACTTCATTATATCCTCTGGTCTTATTATCCTTATCTGTTTTCCAGAGATGAGTTATATCGATATTATTAATCTTAATAATTAATTGAGCAGATGTAGGATTCTTTCTAGTAATAGTTAATATATCTCCTTTTTTGGGTATATAATATAGTTTTGGATTGGTTTTTGTAAGTATCCTGTTTCCATAATTTTCTAGTACTTCTTTATTTACATATTGGACTTGATAGGATTTATTACCATTTTTTTCTGTATATAAATCATATACTTTATATGGTCTTACATTCTCTCCATAATCAACTTCACGGTAATCAATTACTTCATGTTCGGTATGGGTAAGGATTTTTCCGTTAACTTTAATCTGTCTTTCTTCCATCCATTCGATTGTATCACCTGGTATACCCATACATCTTTTAATAAAGTTTTTAGGATTCTTTTGTGGGTGTTGGTCTAATGAGAAGATACTAAAAGTTATTAGGTCTAAGAATTCAAGATGTAAACCGGGGGATTTATATAATGGATTTTGGAAAACAACGATGTCTCCTCTTTTTGGTTGAGAAATAGCAGGTAATTTAGCTCCTATCAAAGGTAATCTAACCCCATGAACTATTTTATTAACCAATAGATGGTCATTTTCAAGGTAGTTTGGATATAGACTTTGTGTGGGGATTTTATATGCTTCTATAAAGAATATCCTTATTACAAGAGCAATTAGAATTGCCCATAAAACAATCTCTAAATTTTCTCTTAGCCTACTTTTTTTCTTCTTGGTTTTTTTAACTTTTTCAGCCATTTTTTCTCCTTTTACTAATTAATCAACTATACCTATTCTATTAAAAGGGAAGAAAATAAATAGAGGAGAACCGAATACTAATTCATCTCTAATTATTCCCCAATATCTGCTATCTCTACTATTATCACGATTATCACCCATACCAAAATAATAATCATGTTTAATAATATGGGAGTATGAATCTTTTTCAAGATTTGTAAAATCGATACCCATTTCTTCTGACATAGCTAAATTGTATATATGCCACGCTTCTTCATCTATTTCCAGGTCATTAATCATGTATTTATATTTCTTTCCATATTCTGTTTTAATCCTGGTTATTGAGAGCTCATCTCCTTTTTTCGGGATATAATAAGTTGGTGTAGAATTGTTATAATTATAATCAGCTTCTTCTTGTATAATATACTGATTATTACCATTGGTTTCCTGATAAATTTTCATCTCTTCAGGATAGTTATATTGGTTTAATTCTTCTTCTAGTTCTGGTTTTACTCTTTCTTTTTTTAGTTTATCTCCATTAATATATATATCCTTATCAGAGTCTATAATTATAGTGTCACCAGGTCCAGCCATACACCTTTTTACTAATATTCTTGGACTATTTTTGTTATTGTCTATCCTAAAGATTCCCAATGTTAAAAGATTTAATAATTCCCATTCCCATCCAGGGCTTTGGAATTCAGGATGTTCGAATATTATAATATCTCCTCTGTTTGGAGATGTAATACCAGGAAGGCTAATATTAATCACTGGTATCCTTATTCCGTATAAGAATTTGGAAGCAATCAATCGATCACCTAAGTTGATAAACTCACCCTTCTCAAAATTGTAATAACCTTCCATAAAGCTGGTCCTCATACTAGCACTGGGTATAGTGTATGCTTCTATAAGAAATATCCTTATTAATATTGAGACTAAAATTAAAAATACAATTGCTTCTATTATTTCTCTAACTATACCTTTCTTCTTTTTCTTATTTATTAAT
>CAYUUC010000491.1:0-2410 GCA_964447635.1 uncultured Spirochaetia bacterium | reverse complement strand
GGATATACAAGTCTAAAAGATGGTGTAGAAAATGAACTTACCCGGTTTAAGAATGAAGTTGAAGACCTACAGATAAAGTTTGATAGTGAAAGGAAAGAATCTGAAAGGGTTTACCAGTCAATTAAGTCCAAAATAGAAAACCTGTATGATCTTAATAGAGAGAAACTTTCCAATGAAGTTGAAGATATCAAAAATATGTTGGAAGATAAGAGTAAGCAAGTAGATAACCTATTCAATGAATTCAATTCTAATATACAAGGAAAAGGCAAAGAATTTGACATGTTAATTAGTGCTATAAGAGACCATTATAACTCCGAACTTGGTAAGGTTATTCATTCAATCAAATCTAGCTTTGAAAAAACAGAAACGGAGTATATAGTTAATAATAGAAAAATATTAAAAGATACAGAGCATAAGATTAAAGAGATGAATTCTGAATTGGAAAATGTAAAATCCAATTTCAGATACCTGATAGAGAACTCATATAATGATGTAGAAAACAAGATTAAAGAATATAAATCCAATATGATGCGTATGGTAGGCGGGTTTGAAAAATCAATTAAAGATAAGGAAGAGAACATAACTTCTACTTTGGATAGTCAATCTGAGATTTTCGATGTTAGGATAAACGACTTTGAATCAAGATTGGAAAAGGTTAAACAACTTATAGAAAAAGATGTAAATACTCAAAGTGAACAACTGAGAGCATATTTTGAAAGCTTAGAAGCTGAAATCTATGATAAAGTCTCTGAAAAAGCAAATAGTGTAACTAGAAAAATCACTGACCTCGATAATAGAGTATCTAAGATAAACGAAACCGTAAAACTAGTTGTAAGTAAAGGTCAGGAAGACCTTAAATCATCCTTGGTTAGACTGGAAAGTGAATTTGAAGATAAGATTTCATCCTATGTAGAGACTGTAGAAGGTAAAGTAGGAAACTTAAATTATGAAATAAATAGACTAAGGAATACTGAACTATCTGTGGATGAGTTCAAGAATAAGATGAAGGAAGAATTTGACAATTTTGTTAATCTATTCACATCTAAACAAGCTGAAATTAAGAATGATATTGAAGAAAAGATTAATGATGTTCATAAATCAAGAGCTATCATTGAAAATGAGATACAACAAGCATCAAATGAAGCTGTGAATAATGTAAAAGATAAGATTTACTCATATGCTAGTGATGTAAAAGAGCTGGAGAACAAAATCGAAGACTTTAAAAAGGATACTGGTATATTCAAAAAAGCTAATAAACTATCAGATAAGCTGAGTAATGAAATTGAAGTTATTAATGAACAGGTAAGAAGAATAAAGAATGAAAAACAATTGTTTAATGAGTTCGAGAAAAAGATGAGAGATTTCTCTAAAGATAGAGCTGAGTTCCAGCAGGAATTGGATAATATAGATAGTAAAAAGGGAGAATTGAACCAGCTTGGTGAAAAAATCTCTCAAATGATAAAACTTTCCGAAGAAACTGAATATAGAATGAAGTCATTAATCGATAGTAGTGATAATATAGAAGAGATTGAATACCGAGTTAAACAGCTAAATGACCTTTATAATCAATTAGACCAAAAAGCTGAAAACATGGATGAGAAAGGTCAGGAAGTTAAGAAATCGCTGGAAAGTATAAATCAGCTAATACCTTTGTCGATGGTCTGGAAGAAAGGATCCAGAAGCTTAAATCAGAATTCTCTAAGTTTGCTGATATAAACAGTAAAATCAAGCAAAGGATAGAAGAAGTGGAGAGTAAGATTGAAGGTTTTGGAGGACAAGAAGAAAAAGTCTCATCTATACTAAATAAATTCAAGGAAATGGATAACTTCATTGATGATTTAGAAAAGAAACTAAATGATATAGAATCCTCAAGGGAGAAAGTATTAGCAACTGAAGAAAAACTAATGAATATGCAAAAGACCACCAACGAACAGATAGAGAAATTGAATACCCTAATTTCCAATTCAAACGGCGAAGGTAGGGGTAATGGTAATATACAGAAGCAGAAAAAATTCATCCACAAAAATAGATTATCCCGGGATATGGAAACGAAAAAGGAATCCGTATTAAAATTGCATGATAGAGGGTTTGATGTAGATAAGATTAGTACTTTGCTTAATATGGGTAAGAATGAAGTAAAAATGATTATAGATTATGATAAAAATGGTTAATATTGATTAATAATCAAGATGGTTAAACTTTTCTTTTAACATCTCCAACCCTTTAGCTACATAGGTTTTTACAGAACGAGAAGTAACTCCCATAATTTCTGCTACCTGATTGAAAGTTAATCCTTGGATTTTCTTTAATATTATAGCTTGTTGGTATTTATCTGGTAAATCTTTTATAAATTCCTCTAAGTACTCCAAACTTTCTTTTTTGATAATGTTATCTACCGTATCAGGAGCAT